>NZ_SOHF01000019.1:0-321195 GCF_004404045.1 Cryobacterium sp. Hh11
GCGAGAGGGAAACGCCCGGTCACATTCCGAACCCGGAAGCTAAGACTCTCAGCGCTGATGGTACTGCAGGGGGGACCCTGTGGGAGAGTAAGACACCGCCGGACTTAACTTAGAAACAACAGAAAAGCCATCCCTCACGGGGTGGCTTTTCTGCGTTAACGAGCCACCCCAGGGTGGCCGTTTCTCGTTAACACCACACCGCAAGCGGTCCCGCTTCGCACTCACCCATCCGTTGGTCGAGTATGCCCTGACCGCCATCGGCACGACCGGGGCCGGCTTCTGGGACGCGACCATGAACTCTTGCGGGGCGTCGGGAGACTCGCGCCTCAGTTCAAACACTCGAACTCGTCACCCCGCAAAAATCCCTACGCCCCACCGACATGACCGACACGTGATTGACGTTGGAACAGCATTCACTTGGGTGGGGTTCTCAGCGCGATTTTGCGTGAGGGATTAGGCTTAGCAAGTCTGTCGAAATGCCGGACTAATTACACAGGAGATACAGTGAGCCCTTCAGGACCCCGCGACGGCGATTCCCGTAACAACGGTCAGGACGACCGTCGTTCGAACCAGAGCGGCCGACCCTCGAATGGGCGACCTGCCGGCGGACGCGATGGCGCGAAGCCACCGTACCGCGGTAACTCCGACCGCCCGCAGCAGGGTGGCGAGCGTCCTGCTTACCGCGGCAACTCGGATCGTCCTGCGCAGGGTGGGGAGCGACCTCCTTATCGCGGCAATTCCGATCGCCCTGCATACGGCGGCAACGACCGGGCTCCTTACCGGGGTAACTCTGACCGTCCCGCGCAGGGTGAGCGTCCCCCGTACCGGGGTAACTCTGACCGTCCTGCGCAGGGTGAGCGTCCCCCGTACCGGGGTAACTCTGACCGTCCTTCCGGTGGAAACGACCGCGCGCCCTACCGCGGGAATTCTGACCGTCCTGCGCAGGGTGAGCGACCTCCGTATCGCGGGAATTCTGACCGTCCTGCCCAGGGTGAGCGCCCTCCGTATCGGGGTAACTCGGATCGTCCGGCGCAGGGCGAGCGTCCCCCGTACCGTGGCAATTCGGAGCGTCCTTCCGGTGGGAGCGACCGGGCTCCGTACCGTGGTAATTCGGATCGTCCTGCCCAGGGGGAGCGACCTCCCTTCCGTGGCAATTCTGAGCGTCCTTCCGGCGGGAACGACCGGGCTCCGTACCGGGGCAACTCTGATCGTCCGGCTCAGGGTGAGCGTCCTCCGTACCGGGGTAACTCTGACCGCCCCGCGCAGGGTGACCGCGCTCCGTACCGGGGTAACTCTGACCGCCCCGCGCAGGGTGACCGCGCTCCGTACCGGGGCAACTCTGACCGCCCCGCTCAGGGTGAGCGTCCCCCTTACCGTGGTAATTCGGATCGTCCTGCCCAGGGGGAGCGACCTCCCTTCCGTGGCAATTCTGAGCGTCCTTCCGGAGGAAACGACCGGGCTCCGTACCGAGGTAACTCTGACCGCCCCGCTCAGGGTGAGCGTCCTCCGTACCGGGGTAACTCTGACCGGCCCAGCAATGACCGGCCGAGAAGCGACAACGACAGCAAGCCGTGGACCCAGCGCGGCGGTTCTCCGAACCGTGCCGGTGCTCCGCGCGTCGATGCCGGCAAGAAGTTGTGGACCCGCGACGGCGCTCCGGCCCGTAACGACCGCGATGCCCGCGTCGTTGAAGAGGAGATGACCGAAGAGCAGCGCATGCAGCGCGAGCTGCGTTCGGTGCGTCCGCGTCACGACGACCCGGAACTTCCCGACGACATTTCGGCCAATGACCTTGACCGCATCGCCCGCAATGAGCTCAAGACCCTCACCAAGGAGAACGCCGAGACCGTCGGCCGTCACCTGGCGATGGCCGCCCGCGTCATCGACGAGAACCCGCAGCTGGCTCACCAGCATGTGATGAGCGCCGCCCGTCGGGCCGGCCGTATCGGTGTTGTGCGCGAAAGCCTCGCGATCACCGCGTATGCCACCGGTGACTTCGCGCTGGCCCTGCGCGAACTGCGCACCTACCGTCGCATCTCCGGCTCGAACGACCAGCTTCCCCTCATGGTCGACAGTGAACGTGGCGTCGGCCGCCCCGACCGTGCCCTCGAGCTCGGCCGCTCGGTCGATCGCAGCACGCTGTCCCCGTCCGTGCAGGTTGGCCTGGCGATCGCCATGTCCGGCGCACGACTGGACCTCGGTGAAACGGATGCCGCGCTCGTCGAGCTCGAAATTCCGCAGCTCAACCCGAACACGGCTTTCTCCTACAGCCCCGAGCTGTTCGCCGCCTACGCTGAGGTGCTGAGCGAACTCGGTCGCGAGGACGAAGCCGACGAGTGGCTTCAGCGGGCCTCCCGCGCCGACGCTGCCATCGGTGCCTCCGGTGACGATGACGAGACCGTCGAAATCGAAGAAATGGAAGAGGACGATGACGCCGCCCTTGCCGCCGAAGCCGCCGACGCTGGAGACGAAGACGACGAAGACGACGAAGACGACGAAGACGACACAGTGGCCGCCGGCGAAGCGGCTCGTGCCGTTGCCCAAGCCGGGCTCAACGCTGTCGCTGCGCCGATTACCGACGCCGACGACGACGCCGACGACGCCGACGACGCCGACGACGCCGACGACATCGTCAACGAAGCGGCGGACACCGCCGAAACCGACGTTGAGATCGATAACGTGAACGAGGCGGACACCGACGCTGCGGCATCCGTTTCGATTGCCGACGCAGACGACGAGACGGAGCCGAATGCTGCATCGCCGAAAGCCTGAGTCGGCGACGCCGCTGGACGGCGTTGACGTTCTGCTGACCGATCTGGACGGTGTGGTGTACGCGGGCCCGGCGGCGATCCCCTTCGCCGTCGAGAGCCTGAACCGTGCCGCTGAGACGATTCGCGTTGGCTACATCACCAATAACGCTTCGCGCACCGATCAGTCGGTCGCTGACCACCTCACCGAGCTCGGGCTGAGTGTGGCGGCAACGGATGTCGTCACCTCCCCCCAGGCAGCCGTGCGGCTGCTCGCCGAGCAGGTCGCACCGGGCGCGAGCATCCTCGTGGTTGGAGGCGACGGTCTGGTCGACGAGGTGCAGAAGGCCGGATTTGTGGTGACCCGCTCGGCCGACGACAAGCCGGCCGCTGTGATCCAGGGTTTCTCGCCCGAGGTTGGCTGGGTGCACCTCGCGGAAGCGGCCTTCGCGCTCAACGCCGACGGTGTGGGCACGGGCATTCCGTGGATCGCGACTAACACGGACTGGACCATTCCGGTCGCCCGCGGCATCGCTCCGGGTAACGGCACGCTGGTTTCGGCCGTGCACACCGCGGTCGGGCGGCTGCCACTCGTGGCCGGTAAACCCGAAGCGGCCATTTTTCTGGAAGCTACTCGGCGGTTCGGCGCGCAGAACGCGCTCTTCATCGGCGACCGCCTCGATACCGACATTCTCGGCGCGAACCGGGCCGGAATTCCCGCCGTGCTCGTGCTGACCGGCATCGACCGGGCTAAGCAGGCCCTGGCCGCCGATAAGGATTCGCAGCCCGCCTTCATCCTTGACAACCTGCAGCAGCTGCACGAACCGTACCCGGAGACCGTGTTCTCCAAGGACGGCTCGACCGCGACGGTCAACGGGGCCAGCGTGCGCGTGCACGGCAATGACGTGCAGATTCTGAAAGACGGTGACGGCGCAATCAATCTGCTGCGCGCCGCCTGCGCTGCGATCTATCGGTCGGGACGGGCCATTTACGGGCTTAACGTTCCGGAGCGACTGTATCTCGCGCAGTAGCCTAGAGCTGTGAACCCCGAACCCGTACCGGTCGATCTCGCCGCGCAACTGGCGAAGATCGAGGCCCAGCCGCTCGAGGCGCGCGCCGCGGCGTTCGGGGAGCTGCACGAGCAGTTGCGCGAACGGCTCGAAGACGCCGACCAGGCTGGCCAGGCATGACCGGCACCAGCACACCCAACGACCAGGAACCAGACGCACCCATGCCTGAGAACGACGCCGACCTTCCCGACGAGTTGAACGACACCGACAGCGTTCCAGAACGGATGCCAGCCTCCCGCCTCGACGCCGCCCTCGCCGATCGGGGGCTGGTGCGCTCCCGAACCGTCGCGGCGAAACTCATCGCCGACGGCCTCGTCACGGTAGACGGACTGCCGGTCGTGAAGGCCAGCACCAAAGTGTCAGCGGATGCTGTTCTCGAGGTGGCCGCGACCGACCACTACGTCAGCCGCGGTGCCCACAAGCTCATCGCCGCCCTCGACGCGTTCAACCTGAGCGTCACCGGGCGCACCGTGCTCGATGCCGGCGCGAGCACCGGCGGTTTCAGCCAGGTGGTGCTCGAACGTGGCGCCGCCCAGGTGATCGCGGCCGATGTCGGCCATGGGCAGCTGGCAGCGCAACTGAAGACCGAGCCGCGTCTGAAACTGGTCGAGGGCTACAATATCCGCTATGCGACACCGGAAACCCTCGCCGGGGCATCCGGAATCGACACCCGACCCGACCTCGTCGTGGCCGACCTGTCGTTCATCTCCCTCACGACCGTGCTGCCGGCCCTCGCGGCCACGGCAGCACAGGGCGCCGACTTTGTACTGCTGATCAAGCCGCAGTTCGAGGTGGGCCGCGGCGGCATTCGGGAGGGCATCGTGCACGACAAGGGCCTGCGCAGCGACTCGATCGCCGGCGTGCTGTGGGCCGGCTGGGACCTCGGCCTGAAAACCTGCGGCGTGATCGCCTCGCCCATTATCGGGGCGGCCGGAAATCACGAGTATCTGTGCTGGATGAGCGCCACGGCCGGCTCAAATCCGACAGAATGGATGGAACGGATCGAAACCGTGGTGGGGGCGTGACGAGTTGAGCGACACCCCGCGGTACTTTCTCATCGTTGCCCATACCGGTCGCCTCGACTCGGTTGAAGCCGCCTCGACGGTCTGCAAGCAGCTTCTCGCCGCGGGCGCCGTGCCGGTGCTGGCCAGCGATGAACGCGCCGACCTGCTCGCTGCCTGCCCGGAGCTCAACGGGCACATCGCCATTCTCGGTGAGACCGTGACAACCGCCGACCTCGAGCTGGTCATCGTGCTCGGCGGTGACGGCACCATTCTGCGTTCGGCCGAACTCGTGCGTGGTTGTTCGGCCCCGCTGCTCGGTATCAATCTCGGCCACGTCGGTTTTCTCGCCGAGAGCGAGCGGGACGACCTCGGTGAGGCCGTGCGCCGCGCCCTTAAGGGCGACTACGAGGTCGAAGAACGACTTGCCCTGTCGGTGCGGGTCAAGGTCGCCAACGAGGTTGTCTACGAAACCTGGGCGCTCAACGAAGTCACCGTCGAAAAGGCCAGCCGCGAACGCATGATCGAGGTTGTCGTCGAGGTTGACGGCCGTCCGCTATCGTCATTTGGCTGCGATGGCGTCGTGTTCTCCACCCCGACCGGCTCGACCGCGTACTCGTTCTCGGCCGGCGGCCCCATCGTCTGGCCGGGCGTCGAAGCGCTGCTGCTGGTACCGCTCAGCGCGCACGCCCTGTTCGCCCGGCCGCTCGTCGTCGGCCCCGATTCGTCCCTGGCCGTCGAGGTGCTCTCCCGCACCGGAGCCCGCGCCGTGCTGTGCGCCGATGGCCGCCGTACCCAGGACCTTCCGAGCGGCGCCCGCGTGATCGTGCGCCGCTCGAGCGTGCCGGTGCGCCTGGCCCGCCTGCACATCGGCCCGTTCACGGACCGCCTGGTCAACAAATTCAACCTGCCGGTCACCGGCTGGCGCGGCCCGGTCGGCCGCGAGTAATTCGATGATCGACGAGCTGTTCATTCGCGACCTCGGCGTCATCGCCGAGGCGACGCTGCCGCTTGGGCCTGGATTCACCGCCGTCACCGGTGAAACCGGCGCCGGAAAAACCATGGTGGTCACCGCGCTCGGCCTGCTACTCGGCGATCGAGCGGATGCCGGCACCGTGCGGCAGGGCCAGCCGCAAAGTTTCGTGCAGGGCCGCTGGGTCATCGACCCCGGCGGTCCCGTCGCTGAACGCGTGCGCGACGCCGGGGGAGACCTCGACGGCCCCGAACTCATTCTCGGACGCTCCGTCTCGAGCGAAGGGCGCAGCCGGGCGACGGTCGGCGGACGCGGCGCTCCGGCGAGCGTACTCGGCGACCTGCGCAACGACCTCGTCGTCGTGCACGGCCAAAGCGACCAGGTGCGCCTGCGCTCCGCCGCCGCCCAGCGCGACGCCCTCGACCGCTTCGCCGGGTCCGACCTCTCCGCAGTGCTCGCCGACTACCAACACGCCTTCCACCGCTGGCAGGCCAACCAGACCGACCTGGACCGGCTCGTCACCGAACAGGATTTGCGCTCCCGCGAAGCCGACGACCTGCGGGCCGCCATCGCTGAGATCGAAACGGTCGCCCCGCAACGCGGCGAAGACGCCGAGCTCGGTGAACGGGCCGAACGCCTCGGCAACCTCGAAGAGTTGCGCTTGGCCGGGGAACAGGCCCGCCAGCTCATCTCCGCCGAAGATAACCCCGACGACCTGCCTGACGTTGTCGCGCTGCTCGAAACCGCCCGGCGCGCCCTCGACCGGGTCGCCACCCACGATGTGGCGCTGCCACCGCTCGTCACAGCGATCGCCAACGTCGGTTTCGTCGTCGCGGATATCGCCGCCGAACTCTCCAGCTACCTCGCCGGCCTCGATGCCGACGGTGCCCGCGAACTCGAAATCGTGCAGGAACGCCGCGCCGAACTGAGCATCCTCGCCCGTAAATACCCCGGCGGCCTCGACGAGGCCATCGAATTTCTGGATACCGGCAGCACCCGTCTGCTCGAGCTCGACTCCGACTCCGACCGCATCGAAACCCTCACCGCTGAAACGGATGCCGACCATCTGCTGGTCACCGATCTCGCCACCGCCCTCACCGCGCTCCGTGCAGCGGCAGCCGTGCGTCTCGGTGCCCTGGTCACCGCAGAGCTCGGCGCACTGGCAATGCCGGACGCCGTCCTCCACGTGGAGGTCGAGCCAGGGGCCGAATTCACCGTCACCGGCTGCGACCTCGTGCGCCTACTGCTGCAGCCCCACGCCGGGGCCGAGCCGCGATCGCTCGCACGCGGGGCATCCGGTGGCGAGCTGTCTCGGGTCATGCTCGCTATCGAGGTCGTCATCAACGCGACCGACCCGGTGCCCACCTTCGTCTTCGACGAGATCGACGCCGGCGTCGGCGGCGCCGCCGCGATTGAAATAGGACGGCGACTGGCCCGCCTGGCCGAAACCGCCCAGGTGATCGTGGTCACCCACCTCGCTCAGGTCGCCGCGTTCGCCGTGAACCACCTCAGCGTGGTCAAGGACAGCGACGGATCCGTCACCGCCTCGAGCGTGCGCCAGTTGCGCGGCGAGGATCGGGCCGCCGAAATGGCCCGCCTGCTGTCGGGTCTGCCCGACTCGAAGAGCGGCCTCGAACACGCCAGAGAACTGCTCGACCTCGCCCAGTCCATCCCGCCCCAGTCAGCGACAAAAATCAGGTGATAGCATTGAAGCCCGTGGTGGAAAATATAATTGCGGACAGATCAGGACCGAGCAGGTCAAACGGCACAACCAAGCACATCTTCGTGACCGGGGGTGTGGTCTCCTCGCTCGGTAAGGGCTTGACGGCGGCCAGCCTCGGAAACCTACTCACGGCACGCGGCCTGAGGGTCGTCATGCAGAAGCTCGACCCGTATCTCAACGTCGACCCGGGAACGATGAACCCGTTCCAGCACGGCGAGGTCTTCGTGACCGACGACGGCGCAGAGACCGACCTCGACATCGGGCACTACGAACGTTTTCTCGACATCAACCTCGGCCAGTCGGCCAACGTGACGACCGGGCAGATCTACTCGCAGGTGATCGCCAAGGAACGCCGTGGCGAATACCTCGGCGACACCGTGCAGGTCATTCCGCACATCACCGACGAGATCAAACGCCGCATGCGCCTGCAGGCGAGCGATGAGGTGCGCCCCGACGTCATCATCACCGAGGTCGGCGGCACCGTTGGTGACATCGAGTCCCAGCCGTTCCTCGAGGCTGCCCGTCAGGTGCGCCACGAACTCGGCCGCGGCAACGTCTTCTTCGTGCACGTCTCGCTCGTTCCGTTCCTCGGCGCGGCCGGCGAGCAGAAGACCAAGCCCACCCAGCACTCCGTCGCGACACTGCGTTCCATTGGAATTCAGCCGGACGCCCTCGTGCTGCGCAGCGACCGGCCCGTCTCCGAGGCGAACAAGCGCAAAATTGCGCTCATGTGCGACGTTGACGAAGACGCCGTGGTCAACGCCGTCGACGTCGCGTCGATCTACGAAATCCCCACCATGTTGCACGACCAGGGCCTCGACAAGTACATCGTCAACGCCCTCGGCCTCGTCGCTGACGGCGTCGACTGGACCGGCTGGGAGAACCTGCTCGAAGCCGTGCGCCACCCCAAGCACGAGGTCACCATCGGCCTGGTCGGCAAGTACATCGACCTGCCGGATGCCTACCTCTCGGTCACCGAGGCGCTGCGAGCCGGCGGGTTCGCCAACCAGGCCAAGGTCAAAATCGTCTGGATCGGCTCCGACGACTGCGAGACCGACGAGGGAGCCGCGCGTCTGCTCGGCGAACTTGACGGCATTTGCGTGCCCGGCGGGTTCGGCATTCGCGGCATCGAGGGCAAGCTCGGCGCCCTCAAATTCGCCCGCGAAAACGGCATCCCGGTGCTCGGACTGTGCCTCGGCCTGCAGTGCATGGTCATCGAATACGCCCGCAACAAGGCCGACCTGCCCGGCGCCTCCTCCAGCGAGTTCGACCCGGAAACAGAGTTTCCGGTCATCGCGACCATGGAAGAACAGGTCGAAATCATCGCCGGCGGCGACCTCGGTGGCACCATGCGCCTCGGCCTCTACCCGGCAACGCTCGCCGAGGGATCCCTCGTCGCCGAGCTGTACGGCGCCAATGAGGCGTCCGAACGTCACCGCCACCGCTACGAGGTCAACAACGCCTTCCGTGACCAGATCGCCCTGGCCGGCCTGTGGTTCTCCGGAACCAGTCCGGACCGCCACCTGGTCGAATACGTCGAGCTCAAGCGCGACGAGCACCCGTTCTACGTCGGAACCCAGGCCCACCCGGAGCTGCGGTCCAGGCCGAACCACGCGCATCCGCTGTTTCGCGGCCTGGTCGCCGCAGCCCTCGACCGCCAGCAGGCCAGCCGGTTGTTCGAGGTGAAGGAAGAGCTCAGTGCCTGAACCACTGCAAGATGACGTGGCTCCGGTCACGGTGACCGCGAGCGAGGTCGTCTTCGACGGCGCCATCTGGAACGTGCGCCGCGACAGCTTCGAGTACAACGGCGCGAGCATCACCCGCGAATACCTCGACCACCCCGGCGCGGTGGCCGTGCTGGCCCTCGACGAGCACGACCGGGTACTGCTGATCAAGCAGTACCGGCACCCGACCGGCCTGCGCGGCTGGGAGCTGCCCGCCGGGCTGCTCGACGTGAGCGGCGAGCATGCCCTGATCGGTGCCCAGCGCGAGCTCGCCGAAGAAGCGGATGTCGTCGCCACCGACTGGGCGCTGCTCACCGAGTTCTACACCTCGCCCGGCGGCAGCAATGAAGCTATCCGGGTCTACCTGGCGCGCGGCGTCTCGGCGGTTCCCGCCTTCGCACGCACCGAAGAAGAAGCCGATATCGAGTTGCGCTGGGTGTCCCTCGACGACTGCGTCGACGCCGTCCTGGCGCGGCGGGTCGAGAACCCGATCCTGATCGTGGGTATTCTGGCCGCGCACGTGGCCAAGTCACGCGGGTGGAGCACGCTCGCGCCGGCCGACTTGCCGTGGCCGCGGCATCCACTCAACCGGCACGTCACAGCCTAGGCATGACGATCGCCACGGCGGTAGATGGGTATCTGCGGCACGTGGCGGTCGAGCGCGGTCTCGCCGCGAACACCGTCGCTGCTTACCGCCGCGACCTCGGGCTGTACACGGCGTGGCTGGCCGGCCAGCCTGATTCTGACGCCGGGGATGCTGTCATTGCGGGTGCGGGTGCGGGTGCGGGTGCGGCTGCTGCCGACGCCCCGGCGCGCCCGATCACGAACCTGCGCGCCATCACCCGGCACCACGTGTCGGCATTTGTGCGAAACCTCGGCCTACGTCCGGAGTCGCCGCTGACCGCCGCGTCGATCGCGCGCATCCTCTCGACCGTGCGTGGATTCCATCGGTTTCTGCTCGGTGAGGGCCTGGTCGAAACGGATGTCGCGCACGACAGTAAGCCGCCCAAACTCGCCCTGCGCCTGCCCAAGGCCATCTCGATCGAGCAGGTGGCCGCGCTGCTCGCGGCGACCGACGGCGACGATGTGCAGCGCCTGCGCGACAAGGCCCTGCTCGAATTGCTCTACGCGACCGGCGCGCGGGTGAGTGAGGTGGTCGATCTCAACGTCGACGACGTGCGCCTCGAAGACTTCGACTCCGTGCGGCTCACCGGCAAGGGCGACAAGCAGCGCATCGTTCCTGTCGGTAGCTTCGCCCGCGCCGCCGTCTCTGACTACCTGGTTCGGGCCCGGCCGATGTTGTCGGCGCGCGGACGGTCGACGCCGGCACTGTTTCTCGGGCTGCGAGGGCAGCGAGTGAGTCGGCAAAACGCCTGGCTCATCATTCGCGCGGCTGCCGAACGCGCCGGACTCACTGTGCCCGTCTCCCCGCACACCCTGCGGCATTCCTTCGCGACACACCTGCTCGCCGGCGGCGCCGACGTGCGCGTCGTGCAAGAACTGCTCGGCCATTCGTCGGTAGCCACCACCCAGATCTACACCCTGGTCACAGCAGACACCCTCCGCGACATGTACACCCTCTCCCACCCAAGAGCCCGCTGATAATTGCGCGAGAGCGCAAAAAGTGCCCGTATGGCGAGTCCAAACGGGCACTTTTTGCGCTCTCGCGAGCGGTGGCAGGGGGTGCGCGGCGATCCTTGCGAAGACCGGGCGATCTAATCGCTAGAATCGACCAAGTGATGGGTGCAGGACAAATCAAGGGCGGGCCAGTGACGCGTAAGTTGAGCGAGCGGATTTCGCTTCCCGGTTTCGATGAGATACCGGTGGGCCCGACGGGACGCGAAAAACACGAATTCGCCGAACCGGAGCCGTTGAAAAGCCACGGTCCGGCCCGCATCATCTCCCTGTGCAACCAGAAGGGTGGCGTCGGCAAGACCACGACGACCATCAACCTCGGTGCCGCCCTGGCCCGCTACGGCCGCCGCGTGCTCGCGATCGACTTCGACCCGCAGGGCGCCCTCTCGGCCGGACTCGGCGTGCCCACGCACGACGTCACCACCATCTACGACCTGCTGCTCAACGGCAAGGTCGACCCGAAAGACGCTATCCAGCCGACCTCGGTCGAGGGACTCGACGTCATCCCGGCCAATATCGACCTCTCTGCCGCCGAGGTGCACCTGGTCAACGAGGTCGCCCGTGAGCAGATTCTGTCCCGCGTGTTGCGCAAGGTGTCCGGCGACTACGACGTCATTCTCATCGACTGCCAGCCGTCGCTCGGCATTCTCACCGTGAACGCGCTCACCGCGAGCCACGGCGTGCTGATTCCGCTGGAGTGCGAATTCTTCGCCCTGCGCGGTGTCGCCCTGCTCATCGAAACCATCGACAAGGTGCGCGACCGCCTCAACCCGGCGATCGAACTCGACGGAATTCTCGCCACCATGTACGACTCCCGCACCCTGCACTCCCGCGAGGTACTCGAGCGAGTCGTCGACGCCTTCGGTCACAGCGTGCTCGAAACCGTCATCGGCCGCACCGTCAAGTTTCCCGACGCGAGCGTGGCCGGGGTACCCATCACCGACTTCGCGCCAGAGCACGCGGCTGCCAAGGCCTACCTGCAGGTGGCCCGCGAATTGATCCACCGTGGCGCAGTCGCCTAGCGCGGCCGAGAAGCCCGCGTTTTCGGTCGCCCTCGGCGTTTTCGAGGGTCCGTTCGACCTGCTGTTGAAACTGATCACCCGGCACGAACTCGACATCACCGAGATCTCGCTCAGCCAGGTCACCGACGAGTTCATCTCCTACCTGCGCGGCCTTGACGCGGCGGAAGAACTCGACCAGGCCACCGAATTTCTGGTCGTCGCCGCGACACTGCTGGATCTCAAGGTGGCCGGACTGCTTCCGCAGGGCGAACTCGTCGACGCCGAAGACGTCGCCCTGCTCGAAGCCCGCGACCTGCTGTTCGCCCGCCTGCTGCAGTACCGCGCCTTCAAGCAGGCCGCGACCTGGTTCAGCGGGCAGCTCGAGATCGAGACCCGCCGACACGTGCGCTCGGTGCGCCTCGAAGAGAAGTACCGCCAGAAGACCCCAGAGCTGGTCTGGACGCTCTCCCTCGCCGACTTCGCCGCGCTGGCAGCCGTCGCCCTCGCCCCGCGCGAGCTGCCCAGTGTGGGCCTCGACCACCTGCACGCGCCGCTCGTGAGCATCCGCGAGCAGGCCGCCTACGTCGTCGCCATGCTGCAGCCGGGGGAGCCGGTCTCGTTTCGTGCGCTCATCGCCGGCACCGACGAGAAGGGCGTCATTATCGCCCGCTTTCTCGCGGTGCTCGAGCTGTACCGCCATGGTGCCGTCTCCTTCGACCAAATCGAGCCCCTCGGTGAGCTCACCCTGCGCTGGAGCACCCAGTCCTGGACCGACGAAACCCTCGCCTCGCTCGGAGCCGACTATGACAATTGAAAACCCGACCACCGACACCCGGTCACGCACGCCGCAAACGGATGCTGCAGCATCCGCTTCACCGGCCGCCAGCGAAAGAGACCAAGACCAGAACGCCGCAGACCACTCCCTCGACCGCCAGCTCGAAGCCGTGCTCATGGTCGCTGACGAACCGCAGGGGCTCGTACACCTCGCGACCGCCGTCGGGCGGCCCATCGCCGCGGTGGCGGCATCCGTTGCCCGGCTGGTCGCTGATTTCGACGGCCTGCGCAGCACCGACGGTACCCAAACGGTGCGTCGCGGCTTTGAGCTGCGCGAGGTCGCCGGCGGCTGGCGCATCTACGTGCGCGCCACCCACGACGAACTCGTGACCGACTTCGTGCTCACGCAGAATCCCAGCCGGCTCAGCCAGGCGGCCCTTGAGACGCTCGCCGTGATCGCCTACAAGCAGCCGATCAGCCGCGGCCAGGTTGCGAGCATTCGGGCGGTCAACGTCGACTCCGTCGTGCGTACCCTGCTCGGGCGCGGCCTGGTCACCGAGGCCTTTACCGACAGTGAAACCGGCGCGATCAACTACGCCACCACAGACTTGCTGCTTACCCAGCTCGGAATCAACTCGCTCGACGAGTTACCCCACCTATCGCCGTTGCTTGACGGCGGAACCGACGGATTCGAGGATCTGCTTTGACCGACAACATCCCCCAGGACCAGACGCCCCGCGACCCCAACTTCAACCCGGAGGCCGCCGCCGACGGCGTCCGCCTGCAGAAGGTACTGGCCTCGGCCGGCGTCGCCAGCCGCCGCGTCTCCGAAGATCTCATCACCTCCGGTCGCGTGCGGGTGAACGGCAAGGTCGTCACCGAGCTCGGTCGCCGCGTGCACCCTGAAACCGACCAGGTCGCCGTCGACAACGTGGCCGTGCAGCTCGACACCACCCGCCGGTACCTCATGCTCAACAAGCCGGTCGGCGTCGTCTCCTCGATGCAGGACGAGAGCGGCCGCCCCGACCTGCGCGAGTTCACCGACCAGTTCGATGAACGCCTGTTCAACGTGGGCCGGCTCGATGCCCAGACCAGCGGCCTGCTCATTCTCACCAATGACGGCGACCTCGCCCACGTGCTCGCCCACCCCTCCTTCGGTGTCTCCAAGACCTACATCGCCAAGGTGGAGGGCCGCGTCTCGCCGCAGACCATCGGCCAGCTGCAGAGCGGCATCGAACTCGACGACGGCCCCATTCACGCCGACAAGGCCCGCATACTGACGAGCCCTCCCGGCGGCGGCTACAGCATGGTCGAGCTGACCCTGCACTCCGGCCGTAACCGCATCGTGCGACGGATGCTCGACGCCGTCGGTCACCCCGTGGTTGATCTGGTGCGTCGCCAGTTCGGGCCGCTGAACCTCGGCACCCTGCAGCAGGGCGCCGTGCGGGAACTCACCCGCGAAGAACTGGGCCAGCTGCTCACAGTGTCCCGCCAGGCGCCGAGCGCGCGCCCTGATGCTAACTAACTCCGCGCGAACTAAGGACTGAAATCCATGGCTGAAAGCCGCCTCGTCGGCCCGGTGCGCATCGTCGGCGTCGGCTTGCTCGGAACCAGCGTCGGCCTCGGCCTGCGTAACCGCAAGATCGAAACGATCCTTAGCGATGCCTCGCCGACCAACCTGCGCATCGCGATCGATTACGGCGCCGGCCGGGCCGCCCAGCCAGACGACGAGCCGCAGCTGATCGTGGTCTGCGTGCCGCCCGACGTCACCGCCGACATCGTCGCCCGCGAACTCGAGGCGTACCCCGGCGCGATCGTGACGGATGTCGCAAGCGTCAAGCTTGCCCCACTGGCCGAGCTGCGCGAGCGTGGCGCCGATATCAGCCGCTACATTGGATCGCATCCGCTGGCCGGTCGGGAGAAGGGCGGCCCGCTCTCCGGCCGCGCCGACCTGTTCATCGGCCGCCCCTGGGTCGTTGCCGCACACGACGCGATCAGCTATCAGCAGGCGGGAGCCATTGACGACCTCATCCTCGACCTCGGCGCTATTTTGGTCGAGATGACGCCCGAGGAACATGATCTCGGCGTCGCCCTGGTCTCGCACGTCCCGCAGGTCATCTCGACCCTGATGGCCCGCCGCCTCACCGGTGCCGCGCACTCCTCGCTGAACCTCGCCGGTCAGGGCTTGCGCGACGTGACCCGCGTCGCAGCGAGCGACCCCGATTTGTGGGTGCAGATTCTCGGCGCCAATGCCGGCCCGGTGCGCGATGTGCTGCTGGCCTACCGCGACGACCTCGACCGGTTCATCGATGCCCTAGAAGACCCCGCCAAGCCGGGGGCGCAGCGTCAGATCGCCGAAGAACTCGGCGGGGGCAACGCCGGAGTGGCCCGACTGCCCGGAAAACACGGCCAGGACCGGCGTTTCTCCTCGATGGTGGTCATGGTCAACGACCAGCCGGGCCAGATTGCCCGCCTGCTCAACGACATCGGCGACCTTGGAGTTAACCTCGAAGACTTACGCTTGGAACACTCGCCGGGCGCGCAAATCGGCCTCGCCGAAATCTCCGTACTGCCCGAGGCCGTCACTCGCCTCACCGAAGAGCTGGCCGCCCGCGGCTGGCGGATTGCTGGTTAACGCATGGCACGTCACGCCTTCCCCACCCTCGTCGCCATCGACGGACCGGCCGGCAGCGGCAAGTCGAGTGTGAGCCGTGCTGCCGCACGCCGCCTTGGCTTCGCCTACCTCGACACCGGCGCCGCTTACCGGGCGCTGGCCTGGCTGGCTCTCGACCGCAACACCGACAGCAGCCAGGCGGATGCCGTCACCGCGCTCCTGAAAGACTTCGACTACTCGATCGGTACCGACCCCGACGAGTACTTCGTGACGGTGGGGGAGACCGACGTGACCGACGCCATCCGCTCGCCGGAAGTCAGTGCAGCGGTGAGCGCTGTCGCCCGCGTTCCCGAGGTGCGGGCTGCGCTCACCGAGCTCTTTCGCAGCCTCGCCGCGAACGTGGATCGGCCCGGTGTCGTGGTCGAAGGACGCGACATTACGACCATCGTCGCCCCCGAGGCGGAGGTGCGCATTCTACTCACGGCATCCGAGGAGGCTAGAATGGCTAGACGCTCTGCGGAAATAACGACCCAGTCGGCTGAAACCGTGGCAGAACAGCTGCGATCGCGAGATCGCGCTGACTCACAGGTTGTCGATTTCATGAGCGCCGCAGACGGTGTGATAACCGTCGACTCCACCCATCTCGACTTCGAGCAGACCATTGAAGCGGTCATCGACGTCATACACACACGCACGAAGCGGGCTTTGAATGAGTAACGAATACGACGACACGAGCTCAGCGCTCGATACCGAGCTGGCGGAACGACTCGCCAATCTCGATGAGGAACTCGCCACCCGGCGTTCCGCCGCGCTGCGCACGGACCTCGACAACTACGACCTCGACGAGGAAGACCTCGACGTACTGCGGGCCGTCACGAACGACCCCGACGCCATCCAGTACCTTCCCGCCGTTCCGGTGATCGCTATCGTCGGCCGCCCAAACGTGGGCAAGTCGGCGCTGGTGAATCGAATCCTCGGCCGCCGCGAAGCCGTTGTGGAGGACACTCCCGGTGTCACGCGAGACCGGGTTGCCTACAAGGGGGAGTGGCACGAACGCAAGTTCAGCCTCGTCGACACCGGCGGCTGGGAGCCAGACGCCAAGGGCATCGACGCTTCCGTCGCCGCTCAGGCCGAGATCGCCATCGACCTGTCCGACCTCGTCATGTTCGTCGTCGACTCCAACGTGGGCCCGACCTCGACCGATGAGGCCGTCGTGCGCATGCTGCGCAAGAGCGGCAAGCCGGTCTTCCTGATTGCCAACAAGGTCGACGACGTGCGCCAGGAACCCGAAGCGGCCAGCCTGTGGTCGCTCGGCCTCGGCCAGCCCTGGCCGGTCTCCGCCCTGCACGGTCGTGGTGTTGCCGACCTGCTCGATGCGATCCTGCTCGTTCTGCCCGAAATCTCCAACGTTGCCAAGCAGGAGGTCGGCGGCCCGCGCCGCGTGGCCATCCTCGGCCGCCCGAACGTCGGAAAGTCCAGCCTGCTCAACAAGGTGGTGGGGGAGGAGCGCGTTGTTGTCAACGAGCTCGCCGGCACAACCCGTGACCCGGTGGACGAGCAGGTTGAACTCGGCGGTAAGGTGTGGCGCTTCGTCGATACCGCCGGCATCCGTCGCCGTGTTCACCTCTCGCAGGGCGCCGACTTCTACGCCTCGCTGCGCACCAGCGCCGCCCTCGAAAAGGCCGAGGTTGCCGTCGTGCTGCTCGACGTGACCGAGGTCATCAGCGAGCAGGACGTGCGCGTCATCGACCTCGTGATCGAGTCGGGCCGTGCGCTCGTGCTCGCCTTCAATAAGTGGGACCAGATCGACGACGACCGTCGCCGCTACCTCGAACGTGAAATCGAGCAGGACCTGGCCCACGTGGCGTGGGCCCCGCGCGTGAACATCTCCGCCAAGACCGGTCGCCACATGGAGAAGCTGGTTCCGGCCCTCGAGCTCGCGCTCGAATCGTGGGACACCCGCATCGCCACCGGTAAGTTCAACGCCTTCCTCGCCGAGCTTGCCGCAGCCCACCCGCACCCCGTGCGCAGCGGCAAGCAGCCGCGCATCTTGTTCGGCACCCAGGCCTCGAGCCGTCCGCCGACGTTCGTGGTCTTCACCACCGGGTTCCTCGACCCAGGCTACCGTCGCTACATTCAGCGTCGCCTGCGCGAGATCTACGGCTTCGAGGGAAGCCCGATCAACCTCAGCATGCGCGTGCGCGAGAAGCGCAAACGCTAACTTTTTTTGAACGGATGCGGTCGGGCCTGTTTATGCAGGTCCGGCCGCATTTTTCGTATCCGGCGGGCATCGTTATGAAGTTGGAATGTTCCGGGTCGATTTGTGTCTTCGGATATTCTGAGCCAAGCTCAAGTCTTACCCTAATGGCTCCCTACAGCCGACCACCTGCACGTACCGAACTTGTGCGCGACCCGGAATATACATAACGAGCCCATGGCATATAAAGAAGCCCGCACGTCCAAAATCGACCACAACTCAACCGGTACCCCTCAACACCTCGCCGTAAGTAGCTCGCCCCGGGCTCGACGATTGGCTGTTTGGGCGGCACTTGCCGCCTCGACGATCGCCCTCTCGGGGCTCGCTGCTGTTCCGGCTATCGCCGAAGTAGGCGGCTCCGACCGAAGCGGTGCCGACCGAAGCGCTGCCGACTCGATGAGCCCGTCCATCGTTGTCCCGGCCGGCGAAAGTGTCACCACCCGATTGGGCAATGTACCTACCGGCCTGAGCTCCATCGACGTGGAATACTCCACATCGAACGATGGAGTGCCCACCCAGGTCGAAATTTCTGTCGGCCCCGAGAACACCCAAACCTATTCATTCACCGCTCCGACCGGAACGAGCGCTAAGGCCACCATCACGGTTCCCGTGACGGATAAGACCGACGGCACGATCACCGCGAGCAGTAACGCCTCGACAGTGTCGCTGAATCTCGCCCTCGTCGGTTTCGAACGCGGCGAGGCTGGTCGCGCGCCAACGCCCAGTCCCGTGCTGGCACCAGCTCCGAAGCCGTCGCCCACGCCGACTCCCGAGCCCACCCCGGCCCCCGAGCCGACTCCGACGCCCGAGCCCACCCCGACTCCCGAGCCCACTCCGACGCCCACTCCCACTCCGACGCCGGCTCCCGAGCCCACCCCGTCGCGTGGCGGTATGCCCGGTAAGTCCAACACCGGCGTTCCTGCCGGTACCGCGCTCACCGTACACAACGATGACATCACTGTCACCAAGGCCGGCACCGTGCTCGATGGCCTCGACATTCGTGGTCTGGTCAAAATTGAGGCCGCGAACGTCACCATTAAGAACTCCATCATCCGTGGTCGCGAATTGAACGGCATCGGGGCGCTGATCAATAACCTCGGCGGCTTCAGCAACCTCGTGATTGTCGATACCGAGCTGCGCCCCTCCATCGCGTCGCCCGACGCCATGGGCATCTACGGCTACAACTTCACCGCGACCCGGTTGAACATCAACAATGTCATCGACGGAATCCACGTCACCGGCAGCAACGTCGTGATCAAGGACAGCTGGATCCACGACAACCTGCACTACCGGAACGACCCGAATCACGGCGGTACGCCGAGTCACGACGACTCGATCCAAATCCAGGTCGGCAGTAATATCAGCGTCACCGGCAATCGCCTGACCGATGCGTACAGCGCTGCGGTGCAGATCACGCAGGACCGTGGACGGGTCGCCAACTTCTCGTACACGGACAACTACGCTGACGGCGGGCACTGCACCGTGAATATCGCCGAGAAGGACTATGGGCCTCTCCAGGGTACGACGATCACCGACAACGAGTTCGGCCGCGACACCAGTCTGAATAATTGTGCTGTCATCGCGCAGACCTCGACGAAGATCGACTTCGCTCGTAACTACTTCACCGACGGCAGCCCGGTGAAAATTTCCAAGGGGTAATTCTCAAAAATCCTTAAACGGATGCGGCCGGACCTGTTGACCCAGGTCCGGCCGCTTTTTTCTGTCCAAATTTTGCAAAGTGTCTACCCCTGAACGAGGGGTGAAACTGAGAAAGTGATGTGATCGCTTGTAGCATTGCCCATTGTGGGTAATGCTCATCTTACTCATCAAGGCCTCCTACAGCCTCTCACTCGCACCTCCCGATTCTGTGCACTAGACGAAATGTGAACCATGTCCTCCACTGCTTTCGCTTCGCGTTCTACCCCTCGACCTTCTCGCCGACTCGCCCTCATTGCCGCGGCCGGCGCCTTCGCCGTCGCGTTCAGCGGCGTCGCCGTTGTGCCGGCCAGCGCCGCCGTCAACACCGTCACGGTCGCCGTGCCGGCCGGTAGCAAGGTCTCGAGCGACCTCGGTACCATTCCGGCCGACGCCGCTTCCGTTGACGTCATGTTCGATACCACCGCTGCCGCCCGCACGGACATCAAGGTTCTGGTCGGCCCGGAGTACACGCAGCGCTACTACTTCACCGCTCCGGTCGGTGATGGCCCCGAGCGCACCTACACGGTTCCGGTCACCAGCAAGTCAGACGGAACCATTGTCGTCGCCAGCAGCGTCGCCAACGTCAAGGTCGAGATGACCGTCGTCGGCTACACCAAGAAGGTCGTTCCGGCACCGACTCCGGCTCCCGCACCGACTCCGGCTCCCGCTCCGGCTCCGGCTCCCGCTCCGGCTCCGGCTCCCGCTCCCGCCCCGGCTCCCGCCCCGGCTCCCGCACCTGCCCCGGTACCTGCGCCCACTCCGGCACCCGCTCCGACCGCGGTGCCCACCGGTACTATGCTGAACGGCACAAATACCGGTGTTCCCGCCGGTACCGTGCTCAAGGTCGTCAACGGTGACATCACCGTCACCGTCCCCGGTGCCGTGCTCAACGGCCTCGATATTCGCGGTCTGGTCAAGATCAACGCCGCCAACGTCACGATCAAGAACTCGATCATTCGTGGTCGTGCCGACAAGCCCGGCGTACTCATCAACAACCTGGGTGGCTTCAGTAACCTGGTCGTGACCGACACTGAAATCTTTCCCACCGTCATGTCGAACAATAACCACGGGATCTACGGTTATAACCTCACCGCGACCCGCCTGAACATTCACAACGTGATCGACGGCATCCACATCACCGGCAGCAACGTGACCGTGCAGAACTCCTGGATCCACGACCACGCACACTACGCGCAGGACCCGAACCACGGCGGAACGCCCAGCCACGACGACGGCATCCAGGTTCAGGTCGGCAACAACATCAAGGTCAACGGCAACCGTCTGACGGGCGCTTACAGCGCCGCCGTGCAGGTCACCCAGGACCGCGGAAAGGTCTCCAACTTCAGCTTCACCAACAACTACGCCGACGGCGGACACTGCACGGTGAACATCGCCCAGAAGACCTACGGCCCCCTGGTCGGCACCGTCATCAAGGACAACACGTTCGGCCGTGACACCGACAACTTCAACTGCGGCATCATCTCGTCGACCACGACCATCATCGACCACGCCCGCAACTTCTTCACCGACGGCACCGCCGTCACCATCCGCAAGGGTGCCTAAGCCGCGGCACTCCCCACCCAGCTAGCTCCTACCAAGAATTCCCTCGCAGGAAACCAGGCGGGCCCCACGTGCGCAGCACGCGGGGCCCGCTTTTTTGCATATCCAGCGCGCCGAGTCAGGCGCCGCGCCGCGGCGGACCCGGTCCTGGTCCCGCCCGATCACCGCAGGCCAGCCGCAGCACTGCGCGCCTCGCTGACAAACGCGACACCACCTCGAACCCGGCCGCCTCGAACAGCGAGAGTGACCCTTGGTAGAGCTCCGCCGCCGACACCGTGGCCTTCGCCGTCACATCCACCGGGTAGCCTTCGAGCACCCGCGCCCCCAGTGATCGTGCCTGCTCCACGGCCGCACGCTCCCACGCTCCCACGCTCCCACGAGCCCACGAGCCCCCGAGGACGAATGGACCCGGCAGCTGCTCGTGTTCCTGGCGAAGTAGCTGAACCCAGGAGCGCCCGTCACTGACACGTGAAAAGCCCGCGTCGGCTAGCCGATCTCAGGACTTGATTCCTCTAGATCATCACGACGGTGTTGATCACGTTTGTGGCACTCCGGTGCATCGGCTCCTGGTGCGCACGGGCATGCTCGCGGAGGCGCTTGAAGGCTTCATCCATATGGATGTTGTTGCGGGCAGCGATGACGCCTTTGGCCGGCTCGATGAAAACCCGGCTGGTGAGTGCACGCTGCAATTGCGCATTCACCGTGGCATTTTTTCGAGCCGAGCGTTCGTGAAGGAGACTGATGGTCGCGACGTCTGCCAGTGCCTGCCCGATTGTGGAGTCTTCACTACTCAGGGCGCCTATTCGCGTTCGAAACAGATTCAGTGCTCCGATGGTGTTGGGACGAAAGCGCAGGGGGATGGCATCCACGGAGTGGAAACCCTGCGACAGTGCCGCCTGAAAATTGGGGTACCGACATCCGTCCGCCGCAATATTGCTCAGCGTGACGACCGCGCCGGACCGATAGGCGTCGACGCAAGGACCTGCCCCGGCCTGGTGGTGGAGTACCTCCACGAGGTGGCTCTCCTTACTCGTAGCTGCAGACCTGCAGGTTGCCGTTTGAATCAGCCAGTAGAAGGCTCGCCGCGGTGGCGTCGAGCAACATCACACATTGATCGAGCAGAGTGTGCGGGAGACGTTGGTGACTGATTGCACGACCAGAGTGCGACGCACCAACCGGAGGAGGCGCCGACTTCAAGGCCCACAACTACCGCGAAAGTCGATCGGCCTATTCCCCGCGAGAGATCAGGCTGCGGAGCCAGGTATGAGCTTCTCGGCACGATAGCGGTCGAATAGGGATGTGAAGGAGTCGATCGTGCGGTGGTGCGGGGTGAAGCCTGCGAGGCGGCTCTTGGTGATGTCGGTGAACACTTCGATGGTGCGGCCGAGGTCGGCGTCGGTGTGCCACCAGGACGCGATGCGCCCCAGATCGGACTCGACGAGGCCGTGTGCGGTGGCGACGTCGGCCCAGACCGGCTCCATGCCGGCCATTTGCACCTCGAGGGGACGCGGCTCGTTCACGAAACCTTCCGGATCGACGTCAAAGTAGGCGGCGATCTTCGGCCACATCGCGCGCCAGCGAAAGACATCGCCGTTGACGACATTGAATGCTTCGTTGGCGCCGGCTTCCGTTGTCGCGGCCCACACCATCTGCTCAGCGAGGATGGTCGCGTCGGTCATGTCGGTGACGCCGTTCCACTGGGTCTCGCTGCCGGGGAACACAAAGGGAATGCTGAGGTGCTTGCACAGGGATGCCTGCGCGGCGAGGGTGAGTCCCATGTTCATGAGGTTGCCGACGGCATGGCCGATCACGGTGTGCGAGCGGTGCACCGACCAGGTAAACCCTTGGCAAGCGGATGCCGCGAACAGCTCGTCTTCCTGCGCGTAGTAGAAGTTCGCCACATTGAGGCGCGGTTCGTCTTCATGAAAGGGGGTTTCGGGCATAGTGCCCTGTCCGTAGGCCTCGAACGGGCCGAGGTAGTGCTTGAGCCCGGTGACGAGGGCGACGTGGCGCACCGGCGCGTGGGCGAGTGCGGCGAGGAGGTCCCGCACCATGCCGGCGTTCACCTCGATGTTGAGTTCCTCGGTGTCCTGACGTGACCAGGCGGTGAAGAAGACCTGTTCGGGGTTCTCGTCGGCCAGTGCGCGCTTCAGGTCGGCGGGGGACCGCAGGTCGGCTTGGATCCAGCGCACGCCGGGCAGGTCACGGCCGACGCGGCGGGCCAAGGCGAGCACATTCCAACCCTCGGCGGAAAGCTGGTCGACGACGGCGGATCCGGTGATGCCGGAAGCTCCGACGACGATGGCGGTGCGGGTGTGGGGCTCGGGTGAAATAGTCATTATTTTGTGTAACCGTGTGGTGTGGGAGGTATTCCTCACGCCATGGCAGCCCAGTTTGGGAACGACGTTGCCGGACCGGAGGCGGGGCCACGACCGCCGCCGGCGGGCATCCGCTTCTGAGGTGAGGCAGGCAACTACGTTGACGCGTCAACTAGACACGCGGCGCTGGGTGTTCCTCCGCGACGACGTCTGGTCTGTTTCGCTTGAGCATGCCCGATATTTTGAACACGATCCCGACGATGATCAGGCCAAGGATCAGGCCGAACACGGCCGACATCGCGGTGTCGGTGACCCAGACGACGATGGGGCCGGCAGCTACGATGACGTTCGTGACGGTGTGCAAGACGTCATAGGGGCCGTGCCAGAAAGTCTCGGCGAGGTTGACGATCACCAAATGGCCGCCAACCCACAGCATTGCGACCGTACCGATGATTCCGATCATTCGGAACACAGCGGGCATGGAGGCCACGATGCGCGCGCCGGTGCGTCGCACCCGCCGTGCGGGGTTTTTCATCAGTGACAGGCCGATGTCGTCGATTTTGACTAAGAGCGCGACCGCGCCGTAGACGAGCACGGTCATGCCGAGGCCGATCACCACCAACGCGCCGAGCGTCATCCAGATGCCGAAATCGGGGTCGAGGCTGGCCAGCGCGATCAGCATGATCTCGGTGCTGAGGATGAGGTCGGTGCGAATGGCGCCGAAAATGAGTTTGCGCTCATCCCGTGATTCGGTCTCGTCGGTGGCGTGATGCGCGCCGAACCATTCGGTGACTTTCTCCGCGCCCTCGAAGCACAGGTAGGTGCCGCCGAGGATGAGCAGCCAGGGCAACACCCAGGGCGCGAATGCGGACAGGAGCAACGCGAGCGGGATGATGATGACGAACTTGTTGAACAGACTGCCGAGGGCGATGCGCCAGACGACGTGCAGCTCGCGCGCGGGCGACAGCCCCTGAACATATTGCGGGGTGACGGCTGCGTCGTCGATGACGACACCGGCAGTCTTCGCGCTCGCTTTGAGTGCGGCGGTGAGTATGTCATCGACGACGGCAAGTAGGCCGACCGACATGTGGTTCTCCTTGGCTGGGGGCGCCCACGTGAAGGGCACCGGCAATGAAGTCCAGAGTACCGTGGGGGAGGTGGGTGCGAGCCGTGGCAATTCGGCATCCGCTCTAAAAATGCGGAGGATGCTCCGCACGGAGTGACCGTTTCGCACAAGGCCGAGTGGAACCGGCACGTGCTCGCGTTTGAAATCGTTGAATGTGATCCGAACGCGCACGGTGCTGCGCATGCTAACTGGACAGCGATACCAGCGCGGTCCAGGTTTTCCCGAAGTCGTCGCTGGCGGCGATGCCGGTGACGTCTGCGACGAGGATCCAGGGCGAGGAGCCGCCGACGACGGCGAACGCTTCGGGGGCACGTCCGGTCGTTCCGGTTTGCGTCCACGTCTCGCCGTCCAGGCGCCAAACTGCGCCGCTGGGATCCAGACCGACCAATCCTCCGCCTGCGTTGGCGTCGACGGTGTCCAGCAGGAGCAGCACGGGAGCGCCAGGCATCGCGCTGAAGGTGCGACCCACGTCGGTGCTCAGCATGACGCCTTCGGCGGTCGTGGCGTAGAGCCGTTCGGCCTGAGACGGATCCGCGCTCAGGTCGCGGAGTGCAAGGTTCGCTCCCGCTGTCCAGGTGAGGCCGGAGTCGTCACTGATAGAAATGTTCCCGGCGCCCGCGTCGTACCCGTAGACGCGCAGGGTACCGTCGTCGAGGGGGACGGCATCCAGATCGTGAAAATCAGTCTTGCCCGCCAGCGACAGGGCCGTCCAGGATGAGGCGCCGTCCGTGCTGGAGATGAGCCCCAGGTTGGGGAGCGCCAGGTCGCTGGGTTCGCTTGGATCTGGGTGACCAGACGCCAACAACTGCCCGGGCGCGGCCACGGTGAAACCCATCGTGTCCTGTGCAAGGCCGGCGATCTGTATCGGCTGGGTCGTGTCGGCTCGTGGCGCTCCGGCCAGATAAGTGTCGGGCAGCATGCCGGTCGGGATGAGCCACACCCCCTGGTGGGTGGCCGCGTAGGTGTCTCCGGTCAGGGGATCGGCGCCGAGGCCATGCACGTGCTCGACAGCGTTCGCCGTCGAGTTGGTGCTGGGCGTCGAATCCAGATTATTGGTGGAACACCCCGTAAGGATGATGAGGCCGACGAGCGATACCGACAGGGCCGGCATTCGGCATTGTGATCGGTTGAATTTAACCAAGAGTGACTCCGCGAGTGCTCATGAAGGGTTGTGGATTGACGCGGGCACCATTGACGCGTGTTTCAAAGTGCACGTGACAGCCGTTGGACGCACCCGTCGTTCCGACGAGAGCGATGGTGGCGCCTGCGGAAACCTGTTGCCCGGTGCTGACGAGCAGAGAGCTGTTGTGCGCGTAACCGGTTTGGGTTCCGTCACCGTGGTCGATGAGGACCCAGTTGCCGTAGGAGCCCAGCCAGCCGGCGTAGCTGACTGTTCCAGCGGATGCTGCCGACACGTTCTGCCCGCAGCCCGCGGCTATGTCGGTTCCATAGTGGAACGCACCGACTCCCGCCACCGGTCTATTGGGTCGAGCCCCATACGCTGAGCTAATCCAGCCTGACACGGGCAAGGTCCAGCCCTGTCCGTTGGGCGTTCTGCTGCCGCCAGCAGGCCTGCTCGCTGCTGCGGCCGCCGAAGCGGCGGCCGCAGCAGCCTGGGCGGCGCGCGCTTTCGCGGCGGCAGCTTCGGCTGCCCGTCGGATTTCTTCGCCCGCAGCGTAGTCGGCTTCCGTCGCGGCGCGATCCTCGGTCAGAACTGCTAGCTGCGCCTGTAGAGTTGCGGCAATTTCCTGCTGGTCGGCCAGTGCCGTCTCCACCCGGATGCTCGCGGCCATCGCGTCGGCCAACGCGGTTTCAGCCGTCTTGGCTAGCGCGCCGAGCGTCTGCTGTGCGACCTGGGCCTGATCCGTGAGCGATCTGGCGGAGTTTGCATCAGCGGCGGCGGACTCATAGACCACGCTCATCCGCTCGGTCAGCTTGCTCATGGAGCCAAGCTGATTCAAAAGGTCACTGGCGCTAGGCCCGTCTAAAAACAGCGACAACGACAGGTCGCTGTTCCCCGACCGAGCGAGCATGGCCGCCAGCCGGCCGGCCTGTTCGCCCGAAATGGCGGCGGCGGCCGAAGCTGCGTCGGCCTGGTCCCGCAAATTCGTTGCTCGCAAGGTCGCATCGTCGAATGCGTTTTGCGCAGCCTCGTAGGTGGCCGCGCGACGAGATGCTTCGGCACGCGCAGCATCCACTTCGGCGGTGAGGCCTGCGATCAGCCCGGTCAACTCCGTGACCTGCGCTTGTTTACCAGCTTCGGACGAACGTGCGGTTTCCACATCGGACCAGCTCGGGTACTCGGCCGCGCCGGCCGGCACCGCGACCAGAAGGAGCGACAGAACCGTCACTGCTCCGAGAGCGAACCGAGCGCCAGCCCTGCGCCTAGCCAAGTGACACCCCTCGGGTGCTCATGAATATTTCCGCGTCGATTCGTTCACCGTCGACGCGGGTTTCGAAGTGCACGTGGCAGCCGCTGGATGCACCTGTTGATCCCACTACGGCGATGATTTCACCGGCCACGACCAGTTGACCGGCGTCGACGAGGAGCTGACTGTTGTGGGCATATCCCGTCTCGACGCCGTTGCCGTGGTCGATGAGAATCCAGTTGCCATAGGAACCCTGATAGCCCGAGGTGACAACTTTGCCTCCGGTGGCCGCGAAGACGGGCTGGCCGCAGGGTGCGGCTATGTCGGTTCCGTTGTGGAAGTCGCCGACACCATCAACGGGTTTGTTCGGGCGAGAACCGAAGGGGCTCGATATTCGGCCCAGAACTGGTAGAGCCCAGCCTTGGTCGCTGAGCTGGCCCGGACTTAAGCTGGCCCATTCCCCATTGCTGGCGACTTGGGTGTACGAGGCCGGTTCGGGTGCTTCCGTGATGGTGTATCCGTCGCGTTCAATGAGAACGGATGCCGTCCCTTCTGCGCTGAGGCTTTGTAGCTCGTCCGCCGGGGCGGCGCTCGCAGCAGCGGCTTGCGATGATTCTGTGTTGACCGCCAGCGCGGGCAGGGACGTGCTTATTGCGAAGAGCGCGATCATCGCCATGGCGCTTCCGGCCGCAGCGCGCTGGCGCAGCGGGATCGAACGGGGTACAACTTTCGCCGCTGGCGCAGTTTTCCAGGGGTCAGAGCGACCCGCGCGCAGCATGCTCTCCATGGCGCGCAAATCGCGTCGTGACATTGGTGGAATGGCGCCGGGAAGGCGGGGCGCTGTGGCGACGTGACCGGTGTTATCCACGTAGTACCGTCCCCGCGACGCGCAGCAGAGAAAGAATTTGACGGCAATGCATACTTGTGTCCTTGCAGGTCATTCAGAAAACGAACGGTGGGTTCCACCGGCGGGTCCTCCAGAGAAGGACCCGCCGGACGTGCCGCTCTAGAGCGAAGCGAGAAGCTTAGCCATTTCGTCGATTTCGGCCGTCTGCGTCTTGACGATGTTGGCGGCCATCGCCTGTGCATCCGCATTCTCCCCATCATCAATTTCGAGCTGCGCCATCGCGACAGCGCCCTCATGATGCACCGTCATTTGTTCCAGGAACAGGGTGCTGGCCTCTACCCCAGAGGCATCCTGCAGGGCCATCATGTCGTCGTCGGACATCATCCCGTCAGAGCCACCGCCCATGCCGCCCATGCCCGACATGCCGTTTTCATCCTCGCCCCATGCCGTCAACCAGTCTTTCAGCTGCGTGATCTCCGGTTCCTGAGCGGCCTTGATCTCCGTCGCGAGGTCGATCACGCTTTCATCAATACCGTCCTTGGCAAGGAGGTCATCGCTCATTTGAACGGCCTGCTCGTGATGGGGGATCATCATCTGCGCAAAGGTCACGTCGGCGGAATTAAACGCCGCTGTGGTTTGGCTGGCGGAGGGGTCTGCTGAATCGGTGGCGGGACTGCCGCCAGCGCATGAGCTGAGGGTGAGAGTGGCCGCGAGGGCCACAGCCGCATACAGAAAAGTTCGTGGTTTAAACATTGTTCATCCATTCGTCGTAGGCAGTAGAAACCGAGTGGCCGCAAGCACGGCAAAGCTCCGAAGCCACGTGCTGGCTCGGAACTACATCACGGTCTAAACGCGACAGATGGAGAGAAGAGTGAGGCTGGGGCGCTGAACCGGCAGGACGATGGTGCGCCAGGAGTTCAGGAGGATACTGCCGGCGTCGAGCAGGCGCCGATAGGTGGCCGGAAGCCGAGTCAGGAACACCAGGGCGACGAGCGTGAGGAGCAGAACGCAGGTCATCGCGAGCAGGGCGCAATCAAGCATCCCGCCCAGGCTCCCCGACGAGATCGCAGCAACGACGGGAGCAGCCATGACAGCACCCATCCCCATCACCGAAGATTGTTGCTCAGACACAATCGATGAAGCAGCGGGCGGCGTATGCATGGCATGCCCGGTGGCCTCGGAATGGATGGCGAAAACGGCGAAAAGCAGCGCGGCGAGAGCGAGCAAGGCGACGAAAGGCGACAAAGAGACGGGTGCAGAGATCCGTTGTGCCGCGCGATCCCGTGTCATTTCACCTACTTCATTACCTACAGCCAAGATTGAACTGCCAATGTCTTCCCTCGCAGAATACCCCACGGCGCGTTGTGAATCCTGAGTGCCAGTCGCACGCGAGCACAACTGCGGGCGGTGACGGCGCTTTCTGCGGACGGCACGGGCAACGCTTCAGGCAGCCACCGTTGATTCCACCTGTGCCAGAGGTGTCGTCGGAGCGGTCCACGTCCGAAGCGCAATGATGCCGGCGAGTATCCCTATGCCGGCGAGCACCCCTGCAGTCGGTGCTAGACCGAGCACGGCACCGAGTATCCCGGCGAGAGGATAGGTGACGATGAAGCAGGCGTGCGAGAGGGAGAACTGTGCGGCAAAGACGGCCGGCCGATTCGTTTCGTCGGACGAGCGGCGCAACAGCCGTGCCGACGGCGTCAGGATGGACGAGGTCGCGGTACCGAGCACGAACCAGATCACGAGGAGGCCAGACCAAGTTAAAGGTGTTGCCGGCGCGACAACAATGCCGGTGAGGGATAGAAGCCCGACGGGCAGCACCGCACAGCCGAGCAGCATGACGTTCCGGTCGTCAAAGCGCTCGAGTACCCGTGGAAGCGCGAGCGCGACGAGCATGGACCCGAATCCGTAGCAGGCCAGAGCGAGGGCGAAGTCAGACTGAGCGCGGCCGAAGTGGCTTTGTACGAGTACGACGGTGTTCACAATGACCATGCCGGTTGACGTCGCGACGACCATGTTCATGGCGAGCAGCGCGCGCAATTCCGGTGTGCGCCAGAAGACGCGTCCGCCGCGGGTAAGGCGGTCCAGAAATGGTGTTGGAGTGGCGACCCGGTGCGTAGGCAGGGTGGCTGTGAGCACGAGCAGGGCAGAACCCACGAATCCGACGACAGTCCCCACGAAGAGAGAATGGTAACTGATCACGGTCAACAGGGCGGCGGCCAGGATGGGGCTCAGAAGCGATTCGAGGTCGTAAGCCAGTCGCGACAGCGACAATGCCCGGGTGTATTCACCTTCATCCGGAAGCACAGCCGGAATCAGCGCTTGGAATGCCGGGGTGAAGGTGGCGGAGGCGGCTTGCAGCACGAAGATGAGCACGTAGATCTGCCAGGCCTCGGTGACGAACGGCAGCGAGAGCGCGACGATCGCGCGCAGCACATCAGCTGACACCAGCAGCATCTTGCGCGGCACGTGCGCCGTCAGGGCGGAGATCACCGGGGCGATACCGACATAGGCGAGCATCTTAATGGTCAGCGCAATGCCGAGCACGATTCCGGCGTCGCCGCCGGCCAGGTCGAAGGCGAGCAGGCCCAATGCCACGGTGAGCAGTCCGGTACCGATCAGCGCCACAATTTGCGCGCTGAACAATCGGCGGTACGTGCGGTTTCGCAGAACCTCAAGCATGAGCGCTCCCGTCGACTGCGTCAGTAGCCCGTTCAAGCGGATGCCGGTGGTGTGCCGGTGTGCCCTCGACGGCATGCTCGGCCTGGGAAATCGCATCCGCAACGAGCTGGCGGGCATGCTCATTGGCCAGACGGTAGAACACCCGCGTGCCCTCGCGGCGGGTCGCCACGATGCGCCCGAGCCGCAGCTTTGCGAGGTGCTGGGAGACTGCAGCTTGAGACTTGTCGACTGTCTCGGCGAGCTGGTTGACCGACAGCTCTGTGTCGCGGAGGGCCAGAATGATGCGAATTCGCGTAGCGTCGGCGAGCATGGCGAAGACCTCCACGGCCAGCTCGACGTACTCCCCATCCGAATCAAGCGTGCACGTCTTCTTATCTGCATTCATATGCAGATTCTTGCACATGCATCCTGTATTGCGATAGAGGCGCTGGACCGGGTGAGATCGGTGGTCCAACCCGCGGGCGAGACGCTGGCGGTCAGCTATGGCGTTGGTTGGCGGGCCCGTCGCGGCGCGTGTCAGCGGTCATGAAAACGATGGCCCGCAACCCGGTCCTTAACACTTCCCCTACAGGGTCTCTTAGCCTCGATCCACCGGTCGAGTTGAGGTTGTGGCGGCGCGTTAAAGCGAGAATGCCTGTCGGATCAGGAAAAATAGAACTGACTTAGGGTTCTCCTGCCTCTTCCGTGGGTTAAATCTGGCCCAAAAGTACAGGTTTGTGCCCGCCGAGGCTGAGCATGGCGAGGGCGATGAGTGCGTCAGGGGATTTGAAGCCGAAGGCGATGCGGGTCATGAGGCGGATCTTGGTGTTCATGGATTCGACGCGGTCGTTGGAGAGGCCGTGCTCGATGGATGCGAGGATCGCGGTGCGGTGTTTGACGATGCTCTTCTGCAGTTTCACGAAGGAGGGGATTCGGCAGCGGCGGCCCCCCGACCCATTTGTCGAGAGCTTCGGTCGCCTCACTGAGAGGCAGATTGAAGATCACGCGGAGGCCTGCTTGCAGGTAGTAAGCGCGGGCCAGGCGAGGGTCGGTCTGCACGATCCAGGCGAGTTTTGCTTGCTGCTTCTCGGTCAGGTTCTCAGGGTTCTCCCAGAGGGCGTAGCAGTAGTTCTTGATGCCAGCAGCTCGAGCACTATCCGGGCGGGCCGGAGTATCGGCAGCGGGTCGGCCGCGAGTGCGGCGGGCATCGTTGTGCCGGGCGGCTGTACGGGCCTCGTTCCACGCGGCCCGGCGGACGTCGTTGAGGGCTTCGGTGGCCCATTTCACGACGTGGAACGGATCAGCGCACCGAACGGCGTTGGGCGCTCATTCCGTGACAACACTGGCGATCCAAGCCGCACCATCCGCGGACACATGCGTGATCTGGGCCGACCGTTCGGGCCCTAACGCGTCGAAAAACGTCGCCAGGATGGCCTTGTCCTGGCCCGGCGCGGCCCCGGACGAGGCAGCCGGAATCGTGGTCGACGACGCAGGTCAAATACTTGTGGCCACGCTTGTAACTGACCTCGTCAATGCCGATCCGGGTGAGGTCGGCGAATTGGTCGTATTGCCTCTCGGTATCGGCCCAAACCCGGGTGATGATCGCGCCGACAGTGCGCCACGCGATGCGCATCAACACGGTGATCGCAGTCTTCGACGCCACGCAACCTGGTCATCAAAGAACAATGTGTGACCGCTGTGGTGACGGGCCCACGGCACGGCGGCGACCGTCACGCCGTGGACACGGCACGACACTCGGGGTGCGTCAGCTTCGAGGTGAACTTGAATCGAGCCCAGGTCCAACGCACGCCAGCGACGTCGCCCATCACCGAGGTCGTAGCGTGGGCTGCGTTTCTGGCAGGACCCGCAGCGGTTTCGCTTGGACGCCATCGGACGCACCGAAGCGATCAGAATCCTGCCCTCCAGGTCGAGATCGATGTCGTCGACGAACGTCTTCTCGACACCGAGAAGGGTTCACCATACTCTTAGAATTTGCACGCCGCTTTTCCGCTCCCGAGTTTCTTACCTTTGACAGTTAGAAACCTAGGCGGAGAGCGGCATACGGCCCTTAAGGCTCTCTTGACGGACCCACGGTTACGTCAAGAGAGCCGGAAAAAGTCCCGGCAGATCTTGCGATTTTCCGGGACTTTTGGTGGGCCGTTCGCGAAACCCAGCAGGGCGCGGATCGCGGGGGAATCGGGGAACGATTTTCCTCCGCACGGCGCGCGATTTTCCTCCAGTTCGCAGAAATTAGCACTCACCGCTTCGCGGGGATTCGGATGACCGCAGCGCGTCGCGCAGCCCTGCACGCCCTCATGAACCGCCGGTAATCACCTCGCTGTGCACGGACGTCATTGAGTGCTGGCAGCAAATTCTCGATGATGCGGCCGTTGACACCGCATCGAGCATCCAGGCCTTTCCCGGCCGCAAGGTCCACGTAGAGGGGCATAGATGTGGCCCAGGCCGGGAACCGACGGGGTGAAACGGTGCGAGCGTGCCTCGCATGAAATCCTCGCGCCTCTGCCGGACATGCCTCAGTATGAGAGTTGTGACCGACACCCAGCGCGAAAAGCGGATGCGCAACCTCGTCGCGCTCGTCGGCGACCCTGTACGCCGCTACCTGCACCGCCGCACCGACGCCGCGACGGCCGACGATGTGATCGGCGACACGCTGCTCGTGTGCTGGCGCCGCCTCGACGAGGTGCCCGACGATGCCCTCCCCTGGGCGATCGTCGTCGCTCGACAGTGCCTCAGCAACGCCCAACGCGCCGAGCGTCGCCGCACCCGTCTCATCGGCCGCATCATCGCGATCGACCCGCCGCCGGCCGTTGCACACGAGAACCCGGCAGCATCCACCGTCGATGAAGGCACTGCCGTGGCGGCCCGCGTGACCGCAGCCCTCGCCGGCCTGCGTCGAGACGATGCCGAGATCCTGCGGCTGTGGGCGTGGGACGAGTTGACGAGCCCGCAGATTGCCGTTGTGCTCGGCGTCAGCGCGAACGCAGCGGCGATCCGGCTGCACCGCGCGAAGGCGCGCCTCAAGCAGGAGCTACTGAAATCGGGCCACCCGACCGGACATATACCTTACGACGAAGGGAGCGACGATGCACGACGATGACCGTGCGCTGCGCGATCAGCTGCGCGCCGCCGATCCGGCCCGCGCGCTGCCCCCTGCCTCGCCGACGTGGCTCGACCACAGAATGGAGCAGATCATGACCGACCAATCCGTTACCACCCCGACTGTCACCCCCGAGACGCCGCGACGCGCGTTCCGGCGGTGGATGCCGGTGGCCGGCGTCGCCGCGGGCCTCGCCATCGCCGCCGCTATCGTCGTACCCCTCGTTCTCGGTGGTCCGGAACCCACCATCGAGGCGCTGCAGCCTCCCATGGGTGGAGGCCTCGCGAGCGGTAGCTGCCTCGTACTCGAGCCGGCGACCGTCGCGGCGCAGGAGCAGGCGTTCGCCGCGACGGTGCTGCAGATCCAGGGCAACACCGTTTTGCTGGAGGTCACAGAGCGCTTTGTCGGCGAGGTCGCCGACCGCGTAGAGGTGGCGCAGGTCAACGCGATGACCTCTGACTTCTCGGGCGTGCCCTTCGCGGTCGGCCAGAGCTACCTCGTCGGCGCAGTCGATGGAACGATCACGGGATGCGGCGTGACCGGGGCCGACAGTGCCGAGCTTCGCGCGGTCTACGACGCAGCGTTCCCTGGCTGATCTAGGAACGAGCGAGCGGCTGGCGGGAAAAGTGCGTGGAATCGTCCCATCAACGCTCGCGCAGCATCCGCTCGTAACAGAAATCGCTCCTGAGAATCGCTCGAGGAGCGATTTCTCTTTGGCGGCCGAGCCGTTTCATGAAAGAAGCCCCGGTTCGCCGCCACTGGGGAGAACACCGAGCTCGGGCAACTCGTTATCTAAACTTGGTTTAGTACGAGCGAAAGGAACCACCATGAGCATGGAAGGCGCGGCCTGGAGCTCGCTGCACAAGATCTCGCGTGCTAGGGACGGCAAGCACGGCTTCTCCCGTGAGTCCGTGAGGCGGATCATGACGTTCGCGGTGCCCTACCGGTCCAAGCTGCTGATCTTCATCACCCTCTCCACCGTGGGAGCTTTCCTCGCGGTCGCGACGCCGGTACTCGCCGGCCAGGTGGTCGACGTCATCGTCGCCCAGGGCGCGGTCACCACGATTGTGTGGCTCGCCGTCGTCATCGCGCTCGTGGCAGTGGCCGACGCAGCCGTGTCACTCGTGACGCGCTGGTACTCGGCGAGGATCGGCGAAGGCGTGATTTTGGACCTCCGTACCGCCGTCTTCAATCACGTGCAGAAGATGCCGATCGCGTTCTTCACCCGCACACGAACGGGCGCGCTCGTGAGCCGCCTCAACAACGATGTGATCGGCGCTCAGCAGGCCTTCAGCGGCACGCTGTCCGGCGTGGTCACGAACGTCGTGGCGCTGATCCTCACCCTGATCGTCATGCTCAGCACGTCCTGGCTCGTGACGGTTCTCGCCGTGATCATGCTCCCCATCTTCCTGGTACCCGCCCGCCGCATGGGGAGCCGCCTCGCCGCGCTCCGCCGCGAGGCCGCCGATCACAATTCCGCCATGAGCACGCAGATGACCGAGCGCTTCTCAGCGCCCGGCGCCACCCTCGTCAAGCTGTTCGGCCGGCCCGACGAGGAGGCCGAGGAGTTCCGCGTCCGCGCCGCCCGTGTCCGCGATATCGGTGTGCGGGCCGCGATGCTGCAGTTCGTCTTCTACACCGCACTGATGCTCGTCTCCGCTCTCGCCCTGGCGCTCGTGTACGGGCTCGGCGGCTTCCTCGCACTAGCCGGCCAGCTGAACACCGGTGACGTGGTCACCCTGGCGCTCCTTCTCACCCGCCTCTACGCGCCGCTCACCGGCCTCGCAAACGCACGGGTGGAGATTATGAGCGCGGTGGTCAGCTTCGAGCGCGTCTTCGAGGTGCTCGACCTTGACCCGCTCATTAAGGAGAAGCCCGACGCCGTCGCCGTGCCCGAAGGCCCGGTGTCCGTCGAGTTCGACAACGTGCGCTTCGCCTACCCGTCCGCGGACAAGGTGTCTCTCGCCTCCCTCGAGGAGGTTTCCACATTGGACACCCGCGGCGGCGAGGAGGTACTGCACGGCGTGTCCTTCAGGATCGAGCCGGGTCAGACCGTTGCCCTCGTTGGTTCGTCCGGTGCCGGCAAATCCACGATTGCGCAGCTTCTCTCGCGCCTGTATGACGTCGACAGCGGGGCCGTGCGTCTCGCGGGGACGGATGTCCGCGATGTCACGTTCGCCTCCATGCGGCACACTCTGGGTATGGTGACGCAAGACGGCCACTTGTTCCACGAGACCATCCTCTCCAATCTGCGGCTCGCGCGGCCGGAAGCGTCCGACGATGAGGTGTGGGATGCCGTTCGCCGTGCGCGGCTCGAGCCGCTCATCCGGTCCCTGCCCGACCAGCTGAACACCATGGTGGGCGAGCGTGGCTACCGATTGTCCGGGGGAGAGCGCCAGCGGATGACCATCGCCAGGCTCCTGCTCGCCCAGCCGCGCGTCGTCATCCTCGACGAGGCGACAGCGGCGCTGGACTCTACGTCTGAGGCCGCCGTGCAGGCGGCGCTCAGCGAGGCGCTCGAGGGACGGACAGCGATGGTGATCGCACACCGCCTTTCCACCATCCGCAGCGCGGACCTGATCCTCGTGGTTGAGGACGGCTTGATCGTGGAGCGCGGTACGCACGAGGAACTGCTGGCGGTGGGTGGGCGGTACGAGGAATTGCACCGGACCCAGTTCGCCGTGCAGAAGAATGTTGCGGCAGATGCGGAAGTGCTAAGCGGGATCTAGTCACTGAGCACTTTGCCACCATGCGGTCCGGCGGCTGAGCCGGACGACCGACGAGTCGGTGGCGCTGGTAATCACGGCCGCGTAACCGACTCCGGCCTGGTGGCCTCACGTCAAGCGCGGGCGGAGCGCGAGGTGAGTTGGCGAAGGGTGGCTTCGATGCCGGCGGCGTTCTGCCGAGGAAAGCCGAGCAGCTCGTATATTTTTCCCTGAACGGCTGGGACGGTGCTGTAGTCAAACGTCTCAGTAACGCGCGTAGACGTGGGCGTGAGCGGCGTGAGTTCCCAGCGCCACCGGTGTCCCGCGGGGTGACGCCACTCTACAAGCCGACCGTCTTCGATGCGCGTCACCGTGCTGGTGATGCGATACGGGACGCCGAACTGCTTCATCGCTACCGAGAATTTTGCGCCCTGGGTGAGCCGCCGCGGCCCCGACACCGTACCGCCGACGGTGCCCGAGCCGTCCAGCTCACCGTGACGGTGCGGATCAGCCACCAACGCGAAGATGTCTTCGGCCGAAGCCGACACCTCAACAGTGCGCGCGACTTGGCGAGGCCCTTGCTCAACCTGTTCGACCGTCATACTGCTCAGCCTAGGTGGGGGCTGTCTCTTAGACGGTGTTTTCGGCCTGACGCGCTGCACGTGGGTTTTTCGGGAGCGGTCGGTGCAACGAATTGCCGCTACGCGGGGTCGACAAGGGCGCCGTCATCCTCGTCGCCCCAAGACTCAACAAGCGTGATTCGCCCGCGCGAATCGCGAATCGAAAGCACGAGCGCAATGATCGCGGTCGCGATTCCGATAACGCCCAGGGGGTTCGCGATACCAATAGCGATATCCAACGCAGGCTGTGTGGGTCCACTGATGATTGTCTGCAAACCGCGAGGTGTTGAATCTGGAAGCGTGAGTCCCAACAAGAGTCCGATAACGCCTGATGCAAGGAAAAACACGTATGTTATCGCGCGAGTTTCGAACCCTCGACGTGCCGTGCGTCGTACCGCGAGCCCCGTGAACACCAGCAAGGCGGCAAAAGTCACACCCAGCGTCGCCGCGTAAATGATGGTGAGGTCGCCACCGATCCCGAAGAGGTGGCGGCCGAAAGAGATCCACGCGGCCACCGCGATACCAGCAACCACGAGCACGCCACCCATGTGCCCTGAGCGCGAGGCACTAGGCGTCGCGCGAACTCGAATTACGCTGTACGTCATCACGCGCTCTCAATCACTGTGCTCGTTACAACCGTAGCCATGGAAGTGCTTGCGCGTGCGCACCTCCACAGATGGACAAGCCCGCGAACCGCGAAATAAATGTGACGCTATCCGACAACACACCCCTGCATGCTTTCTCTAGACGGAATCTAGCAAGATGACGCAAGCCTGAGTTTCATCCTTTCCGTGCTCCGGTACCGCGACGATCTCAGCGTCAACGGCGCGGCCGGCTTGCGCGCTCAGCACCATTCTGAATGGCGCGGTTCAAGTCGACGATCAGACGCAGTGCGGGAGCCCATTTGTTGTCCAGCAGCAGTGGGTCCGACCGGACCAACCCATTCAGAGCGACGAGGACATTCGCAACCGCCCGGGGTGATCCGCAAACCGCTGTTGGGTGTTTCTTGGGCATATCCGAATCCTTTCACCAGAAAGAAAGCGGCAGGAAATCAGGGACGGTTCAGCCAGCATTCCGTGTCGTTTGACACCGCCAAGAATCGCCGTAGTGCCCAGGCGTTTGAATATGGCACCAAGGAATGGGAGGTCTTCCACACCCATGCCCGCAACAGCATCGAGTCGCTCAACAACCAGGTGAAAACCGGTGGAACGGAGGACATTCAATCGGCCAGTCGCCGCCGCGTTCGCGGATTCGGCGCCGCGCAAATCATCGTGACCATGCTGCTCACCAACTTCAACCTGCGCAAAATCGCCGCTTTCATCAGCGACAAAATCAAAGCCGACGCGAGAAAGCAGACGTTCGTCGAACCTGGCGTCGCCCTCGTTCGCCGCCGCGACCGCGAATGGCACAACCCCTACACCGGGACCTACCCACCCGGGGTGACGCCGCCAAGTACAGCTACCGCATCACCAGCATCCGATGAGACCGGCGGACCTCCCCGGAGAACCTAAACCGGTCCAGCGAGGCCACCCGTACCGTCCGAGAGGGCAAACTCCAAGCATTCTGGACAATCCGACGCGCCCTGAAAGGCCCAGAATCACCAGTCCGGCAGTCAAACGACTCGAATCGCCGGTAGAGACTCACGAAACATCCACTTAAACAAGAAATCGCTCCTGAGAATCCTCAGGAGCGATTTCTTTTTGTTCCAACCAGACCGTTTCGCGAACAGTTTCGCGAACGGCCCTTTGGTCGGGCTGACAGGATTCGAACCTGCGACCCCTTGACCCCCAGTCAAGTGCGCTACCAAGCTGCGCCACAGCCCGCCGCTCCCACAACACGATTTCAACGATCAAAACCTGCGGAAGACAACTGTAAGAGCTTACCGCTTTCTGAGAGCGCCCAAGAACACATGGGGCGACGGCTGGGAAGCACGCGGTGCCGTCGCGGTTTGCCGGTTTTCATTTCGTAGACGTACCGCTGGCTGGTTCTCAAATCGGCAGCCAGTTCGCGCTGGGTGCGGTCTTGGAGTAGGCGGCCGTGCTACGAAAATGTAGTCATGACGGATGCGGGTTCACCTCGTGCACAACCAAGCTGCTCGGTAGGCTGAACGGCATCATGCACATTCGAGAGATCGGGCTGTCGCCCCTCAAAGGTGGTCGCCACCAGCCACGTGAGACCGTTTCGCTCGCGGTCGACGGTCCCATCGGTGACCGCGAATTCGCCGTCGTCGATCGAAACACCGGCACCATTCTAAAGACGGTTGAGCATCCGCTTCTGGTGAGGTGCGAGGCTCGCTGGGCTGACGGCGTGCTAGCCGTCGCGTTCGATAGCCGCCGAGTTGCGGCGGAACCCGAAATGACGGACGAGTATCTCGACCTGGACTACTGGGGTCGATCCACCGCCATGCAGGTGATCGAGGGGCCGTGGGCCACTGAATTCTCCCGGCTGCTGGGGCGCAGCGTCACCCTCGCGCGGAGCGCTGTCACGGGATCCGTGGTGTACGGCGACTCCGTCACGATCACCACGTCGAGTTCCCTGGCCCGGTTGGCCGGCGAATCGCAAACAGCGGTCGATACGCGCCGATTCCGCGGCACTTTCACCATTGACACCGGCGACGCCGACGCGCACGTGGAAGACTCCTGGGCTGGCCACGAACTCGAGCTCGGGGGAGTCCGACTCCTCGTGAAAGGCGGCATTCCCCGGTGCGCGGTCATCGACATTGACCCCGACTCCGGCGCTCGCGGCACCCACCTGCTAAAAACACTCGCCAACTACCGGCTGCAGGCGAGCGACATCATGTTTGGCGTTTATGCCGAGGTGATCCGTCCGGGAACCGTGTCGGTCGGCGACCACGTGCGGGTCGTACCACCCCACTGAGCAGACCCGCTGGTCAGGTCCTTGCGACGCCGGGAGACTGCCGGCCCCAGCCTCCGGTTGACTTCCGGAGGCTGGTCAGGGCGGGCGTGGCTCAGCGTTGGATCTCTGCGTCCGGACGCAGCCGGATCAGCCGCTGCGGGCCATCCTCTTTCAGCTCGGCCAGGTCGCTGCGCGACGAGAGAAAATCGGTGAAGGAACGAAAACCGAGCGGCTTCTCGTTGAAGGACGGGTCCATGCGGCGCATCTGGTTCTTGACGGTGCCCGTGTTGAGCCATTCGTCGTCGTCACCCTTGGCATGACCGATCTGCAGCGCACGCACGAGGAGTTCGGTGGCCAGGGTCTGCGGGTCGATGTCTTCGGCTTCGGGCTCGTCGAATTGTGCGTCATCGGTGTGCGAGAACATGGGAATCGTGGTGAACTTGCGGGCCTCGATGGGGGCCGGGTCTGGTGCAATTTCAGCAGGTTCGGGCGCCCGCCTGCTGGACTTGGGCCTCTCCGCAGCTGTCGCGGTGGCTTTGCCGATTCCGGGCAGCGAGTCGTAGTCTTCAAACTCGTCGCACGCCGCCGCCAGCGAGGTGCTCGTCGAGCCCGCGACGCCGATGCCCACCACGAAGCGACCCAGCCGCTTCGACTTCTGGGCGAGCGCGATGTAGTCGGAATCGCCGGCGATGATGATCACATGGGTCAGATCGGGCAGCCGAAAGAGGTCTTCAACCACATCCACGGCCAAACGGATGTCCGCACCGTTCTTGGTTCCGCGGGTGGTCGTGGTGAACAGCTGGGTCAGGTCCACCGCTCGGGACATGAGCTGGCGCTGGTAGCTTGCATTGACCGGAACCGACCAGTCGGCGTAGGCACGATTGACGACCAAAGTTCCGAAGGACGCCGCAAAGTCGATGATGGCGTTGAAGTCAACGGTCGCGGCGGCGAGCCGTGCGGCGATCTCGGGGTCGGCATCCGCTGAGGACTTGTTGAAATCGCGGATGCCGTCGCGCTGAAAGGCATTGCGCCCGTGCAGCTGCTGATAGCGCGAGATGACGATGTTGTCGAAGTCGATATAAAGGCCGACGCGGGCGTCGTTCGGTTCAGTGATGGTGAGCTCCTTAGCCACAGGCGGAAGACTCAGTTGCGATCCGGTATGTATAGTCTGCGCTGCGCTGCGGGTAGAGGGCAACTCGGTGCGCGGTCAAGCAGTCGAGAGATACTGGAGGGATGGACGACAAAGATACCCTCGCTGATTTTTTGCGCTCGGCCAGGGCTCGGCTAACGCCCGCCGATGTCGGGCTTCCTATCAACCCGCTTGCGGCGGCCCGGCGAGTGCCCGGACTGCGCCGTGACGAAGTGGCTGGGCTCGCCGGCGTGAGCGTTGACTACTACGCGCGCATGGAACAGGGCCGGGTGACGCAGGCATCCGATGCGGTTGTCAATGCGCTCGCCGAGGTACTGCACCTGAATGAGGCGGAGCGCACCTATCTGTTCTCGCTGTTGTCGGCGTCGACCGGTGGACGTACACAGCAACGGCGGCGCTCCAACACGATTCGGCCGTCAGTGCGCACCATCATGGACTCGTTCCCCGCGCAGCCGGCGTTCGTGCTCGGCGTTGGCATGGACGTGCTGGCCATGAACGACCTCGCCAAGCTGTTGCTGAAGGACTTCACGCAGGGCGTGGGACTCGGGCGCAGCATGGCCAGATGGACATTCCTCGACCCGGCGGCGCGCACCCTGTACCTGGATTGGGACATTGTGGCCCGCGACGTGGCGGCCATGCTCCGCCACGACGCGCGATCTCACCCGAACGACCGGGCACTCAACGAGCTGATCGGCGAGTTGACCGTCAAGAGCGACGAATTTCGCGCCTGGTGGAGTCAACACCGGGTGTGGGAGTGCACGTTCGGAGTCAAGCGTTTCATGCACCCGATCGTTGGCCGGGTCGACGTGGACTACGAAACCTTCCCGGTTCCGGGCGAACCCGACCAACAACTCTTCGTCTACAGCACGCAACCCGGGTCCGCCTCGAGCGACGCCCTGCGCATTTTGGCCTCGTGGCGTACCGATCAAACGGATGCCGCCGCGCTCAAGTCCCTTCGCTGACGCTTTTAGAACCCTCCGGGCGTTCGCGGCAGGTACGGTGCCTCGAGACGGGCGCGCTCCTCGGCGCGGAGTTCCTTAACGACGGATGCCCCGGGCCGCGTTGAAATCTGCGGCCCGGGGCGGTTCGTGCCTGGGGTTTTTATCGACCGGCGAGGCTTATGCCGCGCCGGTCAGTGCGCCTACGCGTCGACGCGGGTCTCGTTCGCAAACGTGGCGACGTCGATAACGAAACGGTAGCGCACGTCGCTGCGGATAACGCGCTCGTATGCTTCGTTCACCTGATCGACCGAGATGATCTCAATGTCGGCGCCGATTCCGTGGGCGGCACAGAAGTCGAGCATTTCCTGGGTCTGGCGGATGCCACCGATCTTGGAGGCGGCGATGGAGCGACGCTGGGCGGCGAGCCAAACCATCTTCACGCTGTCAGGCTCGGTGGGGATTCCCACGTGCACGAGCGTGCCGTTGAGGGCGAGCAGCTTGAGGTAGCCCTCCAGATCGAGGTTTGCGGCCACGGTGTTCACGATGAGGTCGAAGTGGTTCTCGAGCTCGGTGAAGGTGGTCGGGTCGCTCGTGGCGTAGTAGTGGTCTGCGCCGAAACGCAGGCCGTCTTCCTTCTTGCTCAGGGTCTGGCTGAGCACGGTGACCTCGGCGCCGAGCGCGTGGGCGATCTTCACACCCATGTGTCCGAGGCCGCCCATGCCGAGGATGGCAACCTTCTTGCCGGGGCCGGCCTTCCAGTTCGTGAGGGGGGAGAACAGCGTGATGCCGGCGCAGAGCAGGGGAGCGGCCTCGGAGAGCTCGATGCCGTCTGGTATGCCGAGCACGTAGTTCTCGTCGACGACGATCGCGGTGCTGTAGCCGCCGTTGGTGGGAGTGCCGTCGTGGTTGCGGTCGTTGTACGTGCCGACCTCGCCCTTCAGGCAGTACTGCTCTTCGCCGGCGAGGCAGTTGGCACACTCGCGGCAGGAGTCAACAAAGCAGCCAACGCCGACGCGGTCGCCCACCTGGTATCGGGTGACGCCGCTGCCGATGGCTGAGACGATGCCGGCAATCTCGTGGCCGGGAACCATCGGGAACAGGCCAACGCCCCACTCGTCGCGTGCCTGGTGGATATCGGAGTGGCAGATGCCGGCGAACTTGATGTCGATCGCGACGTCGTGAGCGCCGGGGGTGCGCAACTCGATGGTGGTGCGAGCGAGGGGCTGGTTGGCCGCGGGAGCGGCGAGGGCAGGAACGGTGGTCGTCATAAAAAACGTCTTTCGGTACCGGTGGTGGAATGCGGGGGAACCCCGTGCCGTGGCACGTGTCGGCGGTGACATCCGCTCGTGCAACATTACGCCGCTCCACCGACACCGTCGAGGCCGCAGCATGGCACTGTCTGACCTACCCAGGGCATCCGCTTTCGCGACGCCTTCACCGTGCACCGGCCGGGAATAGCAGGACCAGTCGTCGATTACGCGAGTGCTTGAGGAGGTTGCGGAGACCCTTGGCGCGATCGAGGTGCTGCCGTACAGCCCGCTGCCGCAGAAGGACTTCAGGCGTCCCGTTCTCGAAACGACCCCCGCTGATCTGGTCGGACCGATCGTAAACGACCGCGGCACGTGTTTGAGACGCCGGCAGGTGTTTAAACCAGTGCCAACTTCTCAAACACGTGCCACGCGACGGCCGTCAGCTATTCGGCCAGCAGCGTCCAGTTGCCGTCGGCGCTGACGACGATGGCCGAGGGGCCGGAGCTGAGCGGCACGGTTCCCGAGTAAGGCCCGATCTCGTTCACGAGCAGCCCCATGCTGAAGAGCTCGTCGGTTTCCTCGATGATGGCAAAGTTGCTCGAGCCGTCGTGGGTCGCCGTGAGCTTGCCGGCTGAGCCCTCGTAGAGAAACACGCCGTCGCCGGCACCGGATGCCGCGAGCACGGGTGCCGCAGAGATCGGCGCGATGGTCAGACTCCAGTTGCCATCGGCGGTGATCTGCAGCGTCGCGTCCTCACCGAAGGAGCTGAAGCCGTACTCGGTCGTGCCGTTGTAGGCGCCAATCGTATTCACGAGCAGCTGCCCAGTGGATGCATTAGCAGCGTCGAGAACGGAAATCGAGAAATTGCTGCTCCCATCGTGGGTCGCGGTGACGATCCCCGCGGTGGCACCGGCGGGCAGGGTGACGAGGTTATCGCCGAAGCCGGTCTGCGAGACGACCTCGAACGTGCCGAAGGCGTCGTCGGCCCAGGACTGCACGGTGTCGACGGGCGCCGCTTCAACGACCGGCTCCTCCTCAACCACCGGCTCGTCAGCGACCGGCTCGTCCGCCGCATCGGCGACTGCGGCGGCCGGCGCCACAGCGGCCGGACTCTCACTCGGTCCATTACCCGCGCTGATACCGGACACGATCATCGACAGCACGGTCACCGCGCCGGTGACAATCCAGGCGACCTTCTTGAACTGGCCGTAGCCGGCGAGTGTGAGGCCGTGCTTGTCGCGCTGGGCACCGACCAGCACGAGGATGAGGTCGACGAGCCACCAGATCCCCAACCCGCCGAAGGTCACCAGCTTCAAGAGGCCGGTACCGATCTTGCCGAGGTAGAAACGGTCAACGGCGAAGATGCCGAGCAGCCAAGAAAACAGCCAGGTGGCCACGAACGATTTCTGCGAGATGGGCGGGTTGGCCATGGTGGCCGCCTGAATCGGGGGAGCGGGAAGCAGGAATTGTTCCTGCTGGGTGGTCGGTACGCCGGTCGGAGCGGGGCGCTGGCTGGTAGTCATTTTGACGTCCTTTGCTGGTGATGGTGCGTGTGCTGGTGATGGTGCTTGGGAGGGGCAAGTGAGGAGCGGCCATTCCCCCCAATGACAACGGCCGATCCTCACCTGCTGGTGCCAGCCGACTGCGGCGGGCACAGGAACAAGTTATTGCAGCGCCACGTTTACTACGCAAAGAACCCTGATAACAGGGGTTATCAGTAAATCGACATAAGCGACACGAATCTGCCCTAACCTAAACCCACGAGAAGGGAACGCAATGACCGACACCGCACTGCTGATGACCATGTCCGACATCGCCGGCCTCGCCCACGTGCAACGCCCGGTCGTCTCCGTCTGGCGCAGCCGCTCCGCAGCCACCAACACACCCTTTCCCACGCCGGTCAGCCGACAGCGCGGCGTCGACCTCTTCAACGCCGACCAGGTGGGCAGCTGGCTCAGCGCAACCGGCCGCGGCAACAACCGTGACGCCGCAGCGGATGCCGCTGCCTACGCTGTACCCGACGCGCACGACGAACAAACCTTTCGTGGCGTCACCGCCCTGCTCGCTCTGCGCGCGGCGTGCGATCACGCGCTCAGTACCCTTACCGAAGCCGAGCTGGTCGACCTAGCCGACGAGCACGACCCCGACGACGACCTGCTGCTCCGCGAGATCGAAGCCCTCGGCGATACCCTGCCCACCTTGGCCGCCTACGTCGACGCCCTGGTCGAGGCTGCTTTCGGCCCGGCGCCCGCCTTCGAACGGATGCTCACCGACCGTTTCAAGCGCAACCTCGCCGACGAGGGCGACCTGTCCCTCAGCCGTGAAGCCCTTGACCTCATGGCCGAGACCGTCACCGCGCTGCGACTCACTCAGCCCGCTGATTCCGTGCTCGTCGACCCCACGGGTAGCGCGAGCGACCTGCTCATCGCCATCCACCAGGGCGAGGTGCCGGTGATGACAGCGAACATCGACAGCCCCACCGCTCGCCTGCAGCGCCGGCGGCTGATGGTGCACGGGGTCGTGCGCACCGAGCTGCAGGTTCTGCCCTCCGGTGCCTTCAGCGTGACCGGCGCCGCCGTGCACGTGGCGCAATACCCCTCAGCGGCCCGGCCGACCATGACGCCGGTGCAGATTCTCTCGGACATCGAGCAGATCGTGCTGCAGATGACCGATGAGCAGCTGGCCGTGGTTCTGGCTCCGTCAGCGGTGCTCAGCGACACCGGCCTCAGCCGCGAAGCCGACGAGCTGCGCTCGTCTCTCTTGCGTTCCGGCCGAGTGCGCGCCGTCGTGCGTCTGCCCGCCGGGCTGCTGACTGGCAAACCGCAGCAGTTGCAGGCGCTCTGGGTGCTCGGTGCCGCCCACGCCGAGGTCGCCCTCGCCGATCGCTACGCCATGGTCGCCGACCTCGTTGCGACGCCGCTGGGTGGCGCCGCCATCGACGACCTCGTCAGCGACCTCGCCGCGTCACTCGGCAGCCAGAGCACCGTGCGCGCGCACGCCTTTCGCTTTGCCCGACTGGTGCTCACCCGCAGTCTGCTCGCCAGTCGCCGGCCACTCGTGGCCGGAGTGCACACGGTTCCCTCGGCCGCCGATCAGCCGGCGGCGGCGCTCGCCGTGACCATTGACCGGCTGGCAGCCTCGCTCGACGCCGACCTGGCGGTTGAACCCGCCAGCGACAAGGCTGCCTCGTCGACCGTGCACGAGCTCCTCACCGCCGGGCACCTGCACTATATTCCGGGCAATCGCATCGCCGCCGACGATGTGATCGAGGGTTCAACGGATGCCGCCGGCATCCGCTTAATAGGACCGGCCGAAGTCGCGAACCCCTCACAGCTCGGCCACCGGCGAATCGACCGACTGAGGTTCGCGGCCGCGTACTCGTCTGGCCGCGTGACCGAGCCGGGCGACGTGGTGTTCGCCACCTCGCCCCGGCCGGCAGCGGTGGTCGACACGGAAGGCACCTCCGTCGTGCTCTTTCCCGCCCGCATTCTTCGCATCGAGCAGGCCGACCCGAATGGTCTGCTCGATGCGGTACTCGCCGCCGACATCCAGTCAATGCCCCCCGGCCATCGCCGGTGGCGGTCCTGGCCGGTGCGCCAGGTGGCCCTGAACCAACGCGCGGCGCTCGCTGACGCTCTCACCTCGCTACGGTGGGAACAGAAGCAGGCGCTTGATCGGCTCGGGCAACTCGACGAGCTCACCGATTTGCTCATGGCCGGCGTCACCGCCGGCACCATCACCATCGCTTCTGACGCACGATCGAAAGGAACCACCTAGTGGCACCGAAGACCAAAGCCGCCGCCCTGCCGTCGACCATGAAGGAACTGAAAGACACCCTCTGGAAGGCCGCCGATAAGCTGCGCGGATCCATGGACGCCTCGCAGTACAAAGACGTCATTCTCGGCCTGGTGTTCCTCAAGTACGTCAGTGACTCCTTCGACGAGCGCCGCGAGCAGATTCGCACCGAGCTCGCCGCCGACGGCCTCGATGAGGACCAGATCGGTCAGCTCATCGACGACGTCGACGAATACACCGGCCGCCGCGTGTTCTGGGTGCCGGCCCCCGCCCGCTGGACCTACATCGCCGAAAACGCCAAGGGCATCGCCGGAGTGACCGGCGAACCGTTCAAGCAGGTGGGCCAGCTCATCGACGAGGCCATGGACCAGATCATGGTCGCCAACCCCACCCTCGCGGCCACGCTGCCGCGCATTTACAACCGTGACGGCGTTGACCAGCGTCGCCTCGGCGAACTGCTCGACCTGTTCAACTCCGCCCGCTTCACCGGCGAAGGGTCGACCAAGGCCCGCGACCTGCTCGGCGAGGTCTACGAATACTTTCTGGAGAAGTTCGCCAAGGCTGAGGGCAAGCGCGGCGGCGAGTTCTACACCCCGGCCGGCGTCGTGCGCGTGCTGGTCGAGATGCTCGAACCCACCCGCGGGCGCGTCTACGACCCGTGCTGCGGCTCCGGCGGCATGTTTGTGCAGGCCGAGAAGTTTCTGGAAAACCACCACAAAGAGGGGTCGGAGCTCTCGGTCTTCGGCCAGGAACTCAACGAGCGCACCTGGCGCATGGCCAAGATGAACCTCGCCATTCACGGCCTCAATGGCAACCTCGCCAGCCGCTGGGGCGACACCTTCGCCCGCGACCAGCACCCCGACATGCAGGCCGACTACATCCTCGCCAACCCGCCTTTCAACATCAAGGACTGGGCCCGCAACGAGCAGGACCCGCGCTGGCGCTACGGCGTGCCGCCCGCCGGCAACGCCAACTACGCCTGGATCCAGCACATCATCTCCAAGCTCAACCCCGGCGGCAGCGCCGGCGTCGTCATGGCCAACGGGTCGATGTCGTCCAACTCCGGGGGCGAAGGCGAGATTCGCGCCCAACTCGTGGAGGCCGACCTCGTCACCTGCATGGTCGCCCTGCCCACCCAGCTGTTTCGCAGCACCGGAATCCCGGTGTGCACCTGGTTCTTCGCCAAAGACAAGACCGCGGGCGAGAAGGGCTCGATCGACCGCACCGGCCAGGTGCTCTTCATCGACGCCCGCAACCTCGGCACCATGGTCGACCGCGCCGAGCGCGCCCTCAGCGACGACGACATCGCCAAGATCACCGGCACCTATCACGCCTGGCGCGGCACACCTTCAGCAGCGGATGCCGGCCACACCTATATAGACGAGCCCGGCTTCGCCTACTCCGCGTCGCTCGCCGAGATCAAGGCCGCGGACTACGCGCTGACCCCGGGGCGTTACGTCGGCGCGGCCGAAGCCGAAGAGGATGCCGAGCCGATCGATCACAAGATCGCCCGGCTGAGTGCCGAGCTGTTCGCCCAATTCGACGAGTCCGAGCGCCTCGCGGCGGTCGTGCGCGAGCAGTTGGGGCGCGTCTCGTGACCGTACGCCGCGTAAGCCTCAACGAGATCGCTGAGATTGGTCTGGGATTCGCATTCAAGAGTGCCGATTTCTCAAAGGACGGAACGGGCACTCGACTATTGCGAGGGGACAACATCGTCCAAGGCACGACGCGGTGGAATCGCGCAGAGCTCTGGCCAGACGACAAGGCAGCTGATCCCCACTATCAGCTAGCAGAAGACGACGTCGTCCTTGCGATGGATCGGCCGTGGATCGAAGCTGGGCTGAAATTTGCAAAGATCCAAAGGGCCGACCTCCCGTCCTTGTTGGTTCAGAGAGTCGCTAGATTGCGGGTCAAGGCTGGCAACGATCAGCGCTTCTTGTCTGCAGTAATCGGGAGTCGTAGTTTCACTGACTACGTTCTCTCAGTGCAGACCGGAACAGCTGTGCCGCATATTAGCGGGGGCCAGATTGGGAACTATTCATTCGAAATCCCGAACCTTGCAGTACAGACAGCGATCGCGGAGGTGCTCGGCGCGCTCGACGACAAGATCGCCTCCAACATCAAGATTGCAGCCACTATCGACGATTTCTTCATGGCGCGGTGGCGTCAGGTCGATCAAAGGCGAAAGCCAGGCACAATTGACCGCCCCTTAGCCAGCATGATTCTTGAGACGATCGCGGGTGATTGGGGCGTCGAATTGAGTACATCGACTCACACTGAGGGGGCCTATTGTATGCGTGGAGCAGATATATCGAGCCTGCAACGCTCTGGTCTTGGAAGGATGCCAACAAGGTTCATCAAACCCAGAAGCTTGCAGCGGAGGAACATGACATCGGGCGATATCGTCGTTGAGATGTCGGGTGGTAGTCCGACACAATCAACGGGGAGGCCAGCATATGTAACTGACCAATTGTTGGCTCGCCTAGATAGACCTTTGATCAGTTCCAATTTTTGTCGAGTACTGAGAATGGGAGATGCAACCTATTCCAGTTTTGTCTATGCGATGTTGCGTTGGGATTGGGCAAACGGGGAGTTTTTCCAATACGAAAACGGGTCTACTGGTATCAAGAATCTTGCTTTTGGCGAGTATGCGGCCAGAAGATCTGTCCCGATTTTGGATCCGACGGATCTTGCATCATTCAATGACGCTGCACAAGCCTTATTTGCCAGTGCGAGCGCGTTGGGAGCAGAGTCAGACATGCTCGTCGCAACACGCGACGCCCTGCTCCCACAACTCATGTCGGGCAAGCTGCGCGTCAGAGACGCCGAGATGTCGCTCGCGGGCGTGCTGTGACGCCCGCCGCACTTCGCAACTAGCTTTCACCAGCGTCAGAGTATTGAGGGGATAGGCAATGACGATCATGAATCCAACAGTGGGGCTGTCCGAAGCCGCGTGGGAGGACTTCGCGCTCGACCAGCTGGGGGAGCCGCTCGGCTGGCTTCCGCTGGCCGGGGAGAAGATTGCGCCGGGAACGGGGGAGCGCGAGTCGTGGAGCGAGCTGCTCATCCGACCACGCCTTCTCGAAGCCCTGCGCAACCTCAACCCGACCGTTCCGGTGGAGTACCTGCGTCAGGCGCTCGCCGAGCTGACGGCGCCCAAGTCGATGGACGCGATCACCGAGAATCAGCGTATGCACGAGTACTTCGTGCACGGGTTTCCGTTCAGCTACCTCGATGCCAGCGGGGTCGAGGTGAGCCCCAGCATCCGCTTGATCAGTTCTGACCCGGCGCAGAACGATTGGTTGGCCGTGAACCAGGTCACGCTCGTGAAGCCTGACTTGAAGCGCCGGTTCGACATCGTGCTGTACTGCAACGGTATGCCGGTGAGCATTATCGAGTTGAAGAAGGCGGGCAGCGAGCGGGCCACCGTGGCCGCCGCGCACGCCCAGCTGCAGACCTACCTGCGCGAGTTTCCGCTGGCGTTTCGATTCTGCGTGTTCACGCTCGCCTCCGACGGCCAGTCCGCCGCCTATGGCACACCGTTCACTCCGCTCAACCACTTTTCGCCGTGGAACGTCGACGAAGACGGCAAGCCGGTGCCGCCGGGCACGACCACGGTCGACGGCGATGCGGTCACCGGACTCGACACCGCTCTGGCGGGTCTCTATAACCAAGAGCGGTTTCTGCAGCTGCTGACCTATTTCACCGCGTTCGATGAGGGCGACGATGGCCTCACCAAGCGCATCGCCAAACCGCACCAGTTTTTCGCCGTGAACAAGGCGGTCGCCAGCACGGTGCAGGCCGTCGCGAGCAACGGCAAGGCCGGGGTGGTCTGGCACACGCAGGGGTCGGGCAAGTCCATGGAGATGGAGTTGTACACCAACCTGGTGACGCTGCATCCGAAGTTGAAGAACCCGACCGTGGTGGTGATCACCGACCGCAAGGAACTCGACGGGCAGCTGTTCAGCTCGTTTGATCGCAGCCTGCTGCTGCCGGGAAAGCCGGAGCAGATACTGCGCCGCTCCGACCTGCGGCAGAAGCTGGGTGAGCGCAACACTGGCGGAATCTTCTTCACCACGCTGCAGAAATTCGGCATCAGCAAGGCGGAGAAGGATGCCGGGATGGAGCATCCGCTTCTGTCGGACCGGCGCAATATCATCGTGATCGTCGATGAGGCGCACCGCAGCCACTACGACGACCTCGACGGGTATGCCCGCCACCTGCGCGACGCACTGCCGCACGCAACGCTGATCGCGTTCACCGGCACACCTATCTCGTTCGACGACCGCAACACCCAAGACGTGTTCGGGGACTACATCGACGTGTACGACCTGTCTCGCGCGGTCGAGGACGGCGCGACCGTGCCGGTGTATTTCGAGCCGCGACTGATCAAGGTGTCACTCGCAACCGGTGTCACGGAAGAGATGCTCGACGACGCGGCCGATGACGCCACCCAGGGGCTCGACGAAACCGAGCGCGCCCGCATCGAACAGAGCGTGGCCGTCGTCAACGCGGTCTATGGAGCTCCCGAGCGCATCGCCGCGCTCACGGAGGATATCGTGGCGCATTGGGAGAATCGGCGCAGCCGCATGATCAAGTTCATTGTTTCCCCGGGCAAGGCCATGATCGTCGGTGGTACGCGGGAGATCTGCGCGCTGCTCTACGAGGCGATCGTGGCGCTGCGGCCAGACTGGCATTCCGCTGCGGTCGACCAAGGCGTGATCAAGGTGGTGTATTCCGGGGTTGCGACGGACCAGCCGCCGGTCAGCCTGCACGTGCGGCGCACCTCGCAGAACGATGCGATCAAGGCGCGGCTGAAGAACGTTGACGACCCGCTCGAGCTCGTGATCGTGAAAGACATGATGCTCACCGGCTTCGACTCTCCGCCCCTGCACACCCTCTACCTTGACCGTCCGCTCAAGGGTGCGCTGCTCATGCAAACGCTCGCGCGGGTCAACCGCACCTTCCGCGGCAAGGAAGACGGGCTGCTCGTGGCCTACGCGCCGCTCGCCGAGAATCTGGCCAAGGCGCTCGCCGAATACACAGCGGATGACCAGACCGGCAAGCCGCTCGGCCGCAACATTGACGAGGTGGTCGCGCTCACAACGACCCTGGTTGACACGCTGCGCGGTCTCCTGGCCGGGTATGACTGGAAGGCCGTGCTGCACAAGGCCGGGCCGAAGGCGTACCTGAACGCGGTGACCGGTTCCGTGAACTACCTGCGGGCCCCCGGCACGCCCGGCAACCAGATCGTCGAGGGTGAAGAGACCCTCGGCGTGAAATACCGCCGGTACTCGGGCCAGCTCTCGCGGGCCTGGGCGCTGTGCTCGGGATCGCAGAACCTGGCAGCGCTGCGCCCCGAGGTGCAGATCTACGAGGAGATTCGGGTCTGGATGGCCAAGGGCGATGCCAATGATCGGCAGTTGCGCGGCGAGCCGATCCCCGAGGAGATCCAACGGTTGCTGGGGGAGCTGATCGCGTCCGCGACGTCGTCCGGTGAGGTGCTGGACATCTACGAGGCCGCCGGTATGCCGAAGCCCTCGCTGAGCGATCTGACGCCGGAGTTCGTCGCTAAGACGCAGCAGGCGCGCAACCCGCATCTGGCGATTGAAGCGTTGCGTAAGTTGCTGACCGAGGAGGCCGTGGCATCCACTCGCAACAATATGGTGCGGCAGCGCGCGTTCTCGGAGCGCATCACCGAGCTGATGAACAAGTACACCAACCAACAGCTGACCTCCGCTGAGGTCATTGCCGCGCTGGTGGAGATGTCGCGGGAGGTCGCCGCCGAGTCGCAGCGTGGTTCGCACTTCACTCCGGCGCTGACCAGTGATGAGTTGGCGTTCTATGACGCGGTGGCGCAGAACGAGTCCGCTGTGGATCTGCAGGGCGAGGGCAAGCTGGCTGACATCGCGCGCGGGCTGGTGCAGGTGATGCGCCGCGACGTGCGCACCGACTGGACCGTGCGCGACGATGTGCGTGCCAAGCTGCGCTCGTCGATCAAGCGGTTGCTCGTCGTGAACGGTTACCCGCCCGACCAGCAGCCCGCCGCGATCAAGCTGGTGATGGAGCAAATGGAGTCGATGGCGCTGCGGTTTGCCGGGGACCGGACATGACGAAGGTCGGCCTGAGGCCATGCTGAAGGCGTGGTCGGCCGCATGATGACGCCGTTCACGGCCGCTCCGGGGAAGTGTTGCCGCGGGAAACTGCGGCTTGGGGTCCCATCGCCCTGGCCACAAATGTCGAATGCCTCGCGGGGCTTGTCGTCGCTCGAATAACTCGGTGACGGGGCAGTCATTAAATTCTCAGTCGAAATGTACACAAATGTGACACGTTTCTTTCGGATAGGGAGAAGTGATGAGCAACGCGGTGGCATTGAGTCAACAGACATACGTCTGCGACGATCTGGCTGGTGTCGCCCGCGTGCACGATTTTCTTGCGGCACATGAAGCGGCCGATCGAGAGGCCCCGCTTCCGCATTACTTCCTCGCCGGCGCCGCAACGGGTGACCAAGTGGAAATTCCAGAGGAGATCCATAGGGTTCTCCTGCAAGTAATTGAATCCATGCAGCGAGGGCTCGCTGTCAGTATTGTGCCGCAGTCGAAGACGCTCACCACTCAGCAGGCAGCGGACCTCCTCGGTATCAGCAGGCCAACGCTGGTGAAACTCCTTGACGAGCAGAAGCTTCCCTTTGAACGAGTCGGTACCCATCGGCGCGTGCTCCTTGTCGATGTGATGGCTTTTCGGGATCGACGGCGCCAAGAACAATACGACGCGCTCGAGGCGATGCGGTCGACTCTTGATGACGAGACAACTGTTGACGAGATCCTAACGAAGGCGCGCCAGACTCGGCGAGCTCTCGGTGCCCAGCGGCGGGCCAAGGCTGGGGCGTTGGCAGGCTAGGCGAGTGTTTACTGCCCTGTTAGACACAGCTGCGTGGCTCGACGTATTAGCGACCGCGGTGTTCGCAAGCTCATCGAACGCGGGCGCATCCCGGCGAGCAGGAAGCCGGGGAGCAAGGCGTGGGTCATTGAAGACTCAACAGCGAATCGACACACGCGTTCCCGCCGCCCGCTCGCGCCGCGTTCGTAGGCCGCCTTTATTCATTTCTTTCGCACGAATACCCTCGCCGGACTCGACTCCAAGACGAGGGAACGCACAGCTCAGCGCATCCGCTTTCTGCGTGGCAGCGATGCGCCAGCTGCGGTGCTCGCGGATTGGTTCAATGGCCAGCCGTCTGCCGGCTTGAATGCGGGGTCCAATCTCATTGCCCATGCGGTGGCCGGCAATGATGCCAGGGTGCGGCAGGTGCTCCAACGCAGACATGCCGCGAACCTCCGCGAACGAGTTGACCTTGCCCCGCGGGTCAGTGATGAACGCGCTATTCGCGGCCTGAGCCGAGCCGACCTCGCCGCGGCCGCCGACGTGGACCTGACTGTTCTGTCAGCCATCGAGCGCGGCAAACTTGTCACGAGCATCGCTGCGATTCGCCGAGTCCTGCGCGCCCTGCACATCGAACCCTCGGCTATCCCCGCACCAGGTGTTCGATGACGAGCGGACTCGATGCCTACCTCGAGGGCCAGCGCGTTGGCCAGTTCGCTCGGAATGCCCACGGAAGAACGGCTTGAAGGGGTGCGAATTTCGGAGTTTTTCTCCTATGTGGGTTGCCTGAGTATGTGCTGATGGGGCGTTATATTCGAGATGTGGTGCCGCCGAAGGAACGCTATTGGACTCTCGCGATGATGTCAACGAAAAATCCCGAAGGTACGTCGCGCGGTGACAGGGCGGCGCGACGTACGATCAGTGGATGCCGCCGCGCTCGCCACTTCCGCAACGTCACGGCCTCGAGGCCGCGTGGGTCTGCACCCCGGAACGGGCGCAGCATCCGCTTTGGGACACGATGGGCGCCTGGCTGGATGAGCGTTTGTCGGAGTTCGTGGACGCAGCCGGCTTTCTGGCTCAGGGCCGATTGGTCTATGAGTCGGGCACCGCGGTAGCCGGTCTCGACCCGTACCGGCCGCACACCTTCGTCTGGTTCCACCGCGACCTGGCCGCCGAGACTTTTGTTCCGGGGCCCATCCACCTGATCTATCGCGACGATCGCCTCGTCGTGATCGACAAGCCCGCCTTTCTCTCGACCATTCCCCGCGGGCGCCACGTCGTGCAGAGCGTGGTGGTGCGCCTGCGCGCCGAACTCGGGCTGCCGGAGCTCTCGCCGCTGCATCGGCTGGATCGGGTGACGTCGGGGCTGGTGGTGCTGGCAACCGAACGTCGGTGGCGCGGGGCGTATCAGTCGATGTTCCAACGGCAGGAGATCGCCAAGACCTATCGGGCGCTGGCGCCGCTGCTGCCGGGCCTCGACCTGCCCGTGACGGTGCGCAACCACCTCACGACCCGCCGTGGTCAGTGGCAGGCCGAGGTACTGCCGGACGCGCCGGCCAACGCTGAGTCGTTGATCGAACTCGACTCGGTGATCGACGGCCTGGGCGTCTACAGACTGACGCCACGCACCGGCCGCACCCACCAATTGCGCATGCACATGCTCGGCCTGGGGATTCCGATCAGTGACGACCCGATCTATCCGGTCGTGCGAGATATCGCGATCGACGATTTCAGCCACCCCCTGCAGCTGCTGGCGAACGAGGTGCGCTTCACCGACCCGATCGACGGTCGCCTGCGGCAGTTTGCCAGCGTGCGCACGCTCCCGTTGCGCAGTGAGGTCGGCTGAGCCTGGGTGTCGGGCGTCGCGACACGCGGTTGACAATCTGACACGTGTTCAAACCAGGGCGAACTTCTCAAACACGTGCCGCGAGCCTTGATGGTGCGCGTCCAAAGCTCGCCAAACGGATGCCTAGGCTAGACCCATGGCCACAGTCATTCTCGTGCGGCACGGCCGCACCACCGCAAACACCGCCGGAATACTCGCCGGGCGGGCCGCCGGCGTGCGACTCGACCAGATCGGGCAGGACCAGGCGGCGCTGACCGGAAAACGCCTCGCGGTGGTGCCCCTGGTCGCCGTGGTCTCCAGCCCCCTGGAACGCTGCCAGCAGACCGCGCAGCTCATTCTCGACCACCAGAGTGGTTCCCCGGTCATGCCGATTGACGACGATCTCACGGAGTGTGATTACGGCCAGTGGCAGGGCCGGACCATCAGCGACCTGGCCACAGAAGACCTCTGGTCGGTGGTGCAGATGCAACCCTCAGCCGTGGTCTTTCCCGGCGGCGAGTCGATGGCGGCGATGCAGGCGCGATCGGTGGCCGCGATTCGACGCCACGACGCCGCCTTCGAGGCGCAGCACGGGCCCGGTGCGGTGTGGGTCGCGGTCAGCCACGGCGACGTTATCAAGTCCATTTTGGCTGACGCGCTCGGCATGCACCTGGACCTGTTCCAACGTATCAACGTCGGGCCCGCGTCGGTATCGATCGTGCAATACGGCCCCAAAAGGCCGAGCGTGCACGCGACCAACACCGACGGCGGCGATCTGTCCTGGCTGGCTGGCAGCATCCACTCAGCGGATGCGCCGGTCGGCGGTGGGGCCGGTCATCAGCCAGCGCGCACCTCGAACGCGTAAAATATTCACATGCCCACAATCGTCCATGAGTTCGACTGGCCCGACCGGGTAGTCGTCGGCACCGTCGGCCTGCCCGGGTCGCGCACATTTTACTTGCAGGTGCGCAGCGGCACCCGCATCGTGAGCATCGCGCTGGAGAAACAGCAGTCGTCGCTTCTCGGCGAAAAGATCGACGAGATTCTCGACCAGTTGATCACCTTCGAGGGCAATCCCTTCAGCATTCCGACCACGACCCCCATCGAGCTCGTCGACAACGACCCGCTCGAACAGCCCGTCGCCGAGGAATTTCGCACCGGCGCGATGAGCCTGGGCTGGGACCCGTCGACGGTGCAGGTCGTGATCGAGGCCTACCCGATCACCGACGATGACGAGGAATTGCTCGATCCGGCAGAAGTGGCTGAAATGCTGCTGGTGCGCATGCCCGTCGGCACGGCGCGAGCCTTCGCCAAACGCACGCGCGAGGTCGTCGGCGCCGGCAGGCCCATGTGTCCCCTCTGCGGTTACCCTGTCGACGCCGATGGGCACACCTGCACCCTGCCCGAAGCCTGATGCCGATTCCCGACCTGATCAACGGTGAGCTGAAGCTCACCGGCCGCATCACGACGGCCTCGAATGCAACGTTCCTGGGGAGTATCGACGGCGCGGTGGTCGTCTACAAACCGGTGGCGGGGGAGCATCCGCTGTGGGATTTTCCGGGCGGCCACCTGGCTAATCGCGAGGTGGCGGCCTACTTGGTGTCGCAGGTCTTCGGCTGGAACGTCGTGCCGCACACCTGGTTGCGCGAGGGTCCGATGGGCGAAGGCATGGTGCAGCTGTGGCAGGAGTCTGACCCCGCGCAGGCCGCCGTCGACCTTGTCGCGGCCGATGCCGTGCCGGATACCGGGTGGCGACACGTTCTCGATGGGCGAGACGAACACGAACGGATGGTCACCCTCATCCACGAAGACAGCGCGGCGCTTCGCCGCATGGCCGTGTTCGACATCGTCGTGAACAATGCCGATCGCAAAGGCGACCACATTCTCGCCATGCCCGACGGTCACCGGCACGGCGTCGACCATGGGCTCACCTTTCATATCGAGCACAAGCTGCGCACCGTGCTGTGGGGCTGGCTCGGCGATGCGCTCACCGACGAGGAACTCGAGGGCATCGACCGGGTGCAGGCCGACCTGAATGGTGCGCTGGGCGCGACCCTTGCTGGCCTTCTGAGCGCCGAAGAAGTTGCTGCGCTCGCGGAACGCTGCGGCCGGTTGCGGTCAGAGGGGGAGTTCCCCGCCCCGAGCGGCGACATGCCCGCGGTGCCCTGGCCCCTGTTCTGATTGTCGTTCGCGCTCAACGTCAATGTCAGGGGTGCGCGGCAGTATTGGACTCACTGAAGGGGGGCCGATCGGGCGGCCGCGCGGTCAGTGTGAATTGGCTCGAAAATCACGTGGATGCTTGTCACAGCGGACAGGATGTGTTAAGTTATGACTGAACATAAACCCGTGCAACTGCTCGACGGTAGCTCTGTCGTGCTTGCTATTGTGCGGCCGAGCGGGGCGTGCGACACACAGGAGTTTCTTCGAAGTTTGAATTTTCGCTTCTTAGCGCGGTATCAGCGTTATCTGGAATATCTTCGCGATGGAGTCCTTATAAAATCGCCCGAGAACTTTCGGCGGTTGAGTTTACCGGGTTCCGCTGCGGTGGTATTTGAGATCAAGGTTGACAAGTATCGCCTCTATATCGTGCGGTTCAGATCAGCTTGGTACGCCACGCATGGCCGCGTGAAACCCAAAGACAATCAGGTTAACCAGGAAATCAAGAAAGCCCTGGAGATTTTCTGGGAAGGAATTGGAGACGTCTCGTGAGCGATGAATCGGTGTTTCCTACAGGCGACCCCACCTATGCCTCAACGTATGCGGAGGAATCCGCAATGGTTGAGGCCAGCGAGATTATTGCCTCCGCTCTCGAGCGGAGCGGCATGTCGCGGGCCGAACTTGCCCGGGCCTTGGGAGTGAGCAGGAGTGAAATTACGGCTCGTCTTGCCGGCGAACGGAATATAACTGTGCGAAAGCTCGCCGCGACGCTGCATGCGCTCGGGCAAAAGCTTGAGCTGTCCGTCGTCGTTACCCATGATGAAAGGTTGCAGAACACCTGAATCGATCCGCCGCGGCACGAGTCTGTGCCACGCTTGATGCATGGATCTTGAGGTATCGCCGGCGCTAACCATTCCCGAGCGCGAACTCGGCTGGCGGTTTTCGCGTTCGTCCGGGCCCGGCGGCCAGCACGTCAACACCTCAGACAGCCGGGTAGAGCTGTCCTGGAACGTCGCCGACTCGACGGTGCTTTCCGATGATGAGCGGATGCTGCTGCTCACCCGCCTCGGGCACCGTCTCGTTTCCGGAGTGGTCACCATCGCCGCGAGCGAGCAGCGCTCCCAGCTGCGCAACCGCGAGATCGCGCTGCGCAAGCTCGCCGATCTGGTGATCGCCGGGCTGGCGGCTGAGCCGCCCGCCCGCCGCGCGACCAAACCCACGAAGGGCTCGGGGCGGCGGCACCTCGCCGCCAAACAGCAGCGCTCAGCCACGAAGCAGAACCGCCAGCGTCCCGCGGCCGATTAGGGGCGGCCCACCGGTATCCGTTCGCCGAGAAAGCAATGGCCTCCCGGGACGGTGCCACTTGACCGATCGGCATCCGCTTGAAGCGGCTACCGCACGAGCAGCATCTGCCGAAAATACGCCGCGAGCTCGTCGGTCGCCGTCAGCGGCAGCACGTTCGCGACGTACTGGTCGGGTCGCACGACCACGATGGCACCGTCGCGGCTGATTCCGCGCAGGGAGAAAATATCGCGTTCCGGGTCGGTGGCATAGAGCTTTTCGTAGTCGATCAACCCGAACGGACCAGTTTTGGGCAGAAACACGTCGTCGACCCGGCTGATATCGACCTCGGCGTGGGCCTGCTGGTAGACCACCTTGACGTCGAAGATGCTGTCGATGTCGCTCCCGTCCGGGGTGTGGGCGAGCAGCGGCGAGTCGCCAGCTGCGCGCATCCACTCTGCCCAGGTGGCCAGTTCAACGGATGCGGCGTCGGCAAACGCGTAGACGCGCCAGCGGCCGTCGGCGCGGTGGTGGTGGCCGAGTTCGACCGGGTTGGCGTCACCGACCCGCACCACCGGGGCCGACTTGAAGCGCTTACCGATCGGGAACCCGGTCGCGAGCGACTGGTGGGTCGCCTCGCCGATTAGCATCGACGGCGGATACTGGGTCATGAAGCCGGCCGGAAACTCCGCCGTCTGCGTGTAGAACTCCTCCAGCGGAACCTTGAGGTCCTCCGGCTTGGCGGCCATCAGTGACGACCACTCCTTGTCGAAGTCGATCAGGTTCTTGGCGATGACCTGGCGTTCGGCCGAATAGGTGCCGAGCAAGCTGTCGGGGCTGCGCCCGTCAAGCACGTAACCGAGCTTCCAGCCCAGGTTGAAGCCGTCCTGCATCGAGACGTTCATGCCCTGGCCGGCCTTGGCGCTGTGCGTATGGCAGGCGTCACCGAGAATGAAAACCCGCGGCGAGCGGATGCCGATCTCCGCCGGCAGCACATCGTCGAAGCGGTCGGTGAGGCGGTGGGCAACCTCGTACACGCTGTGCCAGGCGACGTTTTTCACGTCGAGGGTGTACGGGTGCAGAATGGCGTTCGCCTTCGCGATGATCTGCTCCATCGAGGTCTGGCGCACCGCGCCATTGTCGTCGGGAGCGACTTCGCCGAGGTCAACGTACATGCGAAACAGGTAGCCGCCCTCGCGCGGAATGTGCAGGATGCTTCCGCCGGTACCGGACTGGATGGCGCACTTGGTGCGAATGTCGGGAAAATCGGTGACGGCGAGAACGTCCATGACGCCCCAGGCGTGGAAGGCCGCGTCACCGGCGAGGGTGCAGCCGATCGAGTCACGCACAGCGCTGCGGGCACCGTCGGCGCCGACGACGTATTTGGCGTGCACGATGCGTTCCTGGCCCTTGTGGGCGCCGGTGGTGTGCACGAGCGTCACCGTGACGGGGTACGCGCCCTCATTCGTGTTCACGAGGCTGTGAAATTCGAAACCGAAATCCGGGGTCATGCGGGTGGGCGCATTGGCCATCACCTCGGCGAAATAATCCAGGACGCGGGCCTGATTGACGATGAGGTGCGGAAACTCGCTGATGCCGGTCGGGTCGTCGATGGCGCGGGCGGTGCGGACGATGTTGGCCGGGTTGGTGGGGTCGGGCTTCCAGAACGCCATCTCGGTGATGCGGTAGGCCTCGGCGATGATGCGCTCGGCGAAACCGAAGGCCTGAAAGGTTTCGACGCTGCGAGCCTGGATGCCGTCGGCCTGCCCGATCGCCAGGCGGTCGCCGCGGCGTTCGACGATGCGGGTCGTGATGTTCGGAAACTGGGAGAGCTGGGCGGCCGTGATCATGCCGGCCGGGCCCGTGCCGACGATGAGAACGTCGACGGTGGCGGGAAGTTCGTCGGGGCGATCGATGCCGACCCCGGCGGCGTCCTGAACGCGGGGATCGGTGGACACATATCCGTGGTGGTGAAACTGCACGGCTTCCTCACTTCTCTGTGTGGTTCCTCGGTGTGGTCTCGCACGGCGATCAGTCACCGTTCGATAATAGAACACCGTGTTCTATTATCGTTTTTTGAATCATATACGACATTGGGTGATCTACAGGGGCCGGCGGCGTATCCGGCCGAGCATCCCACGAGCGCCTGAGTCTGCTGGAACGCCCGCCACCACGGTCAACCGACCGTGAGCCAGGCGCGAGTGGTGGGCGCTGCTCATTATTCGCGACTCGGTGCCGCGGCGCTAAACCGACGTCAAACTCGAGCTTCCGGGCGTCCGTCAAATAATTGGTTGCGGCAGATGGGAAGTACTGGTGCTGGCTCGCCGTTGAAAAGGACACACGGGCTAGTGCACGCCTGCCAGGGTAGACGCGTCCAAGCCAGCTCGCGCGCCCGATATTGTGACCGGGGGCCTGGCACGAATAGCTGGCTAGCCATCCGCTCTTCGTGGGTTGATGATTAGTCTGTGATGGAAGATGCGGAGTCAGCGGGGTTCGGGTTGTGAACCCGGCGGCCCGGCGGGTGCAGCGCGTCTACCTGACCCTGATGCTTGGGAACACGCTCGCGGCGTCGTTCATCTGGGGCATCAACACCCTGTTTCTGCTCGACGCTGGACTGTCGAACTTCGAGGCCTTCGCCGCCAACGCGTTCTTCACCGTGGGCATGGTGATCTTCGAGATTCCGACCGGGGTAGTCGCCGACACCGTCGGGCGTAAGGCGTCGTATCTGCTCGGCACCATCACGCTGGTGGTCACGACCGGGCTGTACTGGATGCTCTGGCTCTGGCACGCGCCATTCGTCTGGTGGGCGATCGTGTCGGTGCTGCTCGGACTCGGCTTCACCTTCTTCTCCGGCGCCGTCGAAGCCTGGCTGGTCGATGCGCTCGCCGCGACCGGCTACACCGGCAGCCTCGAGGCCGTGTTCGGCCGCGGCCTCGTGGTGACTGGAATCGCCATGTTCTCCGGCTCCGTGCTCGGCGGGGTGATCGCCCAGGTCACCGACCTCGGGGTGCCGTTCCTGGTGCGTGCCGGGGTGCTCGTGCTGATGTTCGTCTTCGCGTACATCGTTATGAAAGACCTCGGTTTCACCCCGGATCGCTCCGCCGGCCCGCTGAAAGCGACCCGCAACGTGCTGACCCAGTCGATCGAGCACGGCCTGAAAAAGCGCTCGGTGCGCTACGTGATCTTTTCGGCGCCCTTCGCCGGCGGCGTCGGAATCTATGCGTTCTACGCGCTGCAGCCCTATCTGCTCGAGCTGTACGGCGACCCGACCGCGTACTCCATTGCCGGGCTGGCCGCGGCCGTGCTGTCCCTGGCGCAGGTGGCCGGCGGACTGCTCGCGCCGCGCATCCGCTCACTGTTTAGAAAACGCACCAGCATGGTGTTGGCAGCGTCGCTCGTCAGCGTCGGTATCTTGGTCGCGCTCGGCCTGAACAGCCTGTTCTGGCTGGCCGTCTTGCTATTGGTCGTCTGGGGCTTCGTGTTCGCCGTCGCCGGGCCGGTACGGCAGGCGTATCTCAACGACATGATCCCGTCGAAGCAGCGTGCGACCGTGCTGTCGTTCGACTCGCTGTTCGGCAGCCTCGGTGGAGTGTTCATCCAGCCGGCCCTCGGCCGCGCGGCCGACCTGCAGGGCTACGGCACCTCGCTCGTGATCGGCGCCGTGGTCGAGCTCATCGGTCTGCCGTTCCTTCTGGCCAGCCGCCGCCAGCAGGATCCAGCCGACGCCCGCACCATCCAAGCGGATGCGGCGCCGCCCGCCGGCGATTAGCTCCCGTCGCGCACGTCCCGCAGAAAGCTGCGCACGTGCTCGCCCAGGATCACCTCGCCTATTTGCCGGTTGGTCGGTCCTCGCTCACCCTGGTCGCAGGGGCCGATCCCTTGCGCCTGCTGCTCGTCGGTGGTGAACCACTCGGTGAACAAAATCTGATGTGGTGGAACTTCGTCGGCGGCAGCCACGAAGAAATCGTCAGCTACCGAACCCAGTGGCAGACCGAGATCGGTGCAGCCGACGATGACGCCTGCTTCGACAGGGACGGGCTGCGCTGTGGCGCTTTTCCTGACGGCGAGCCCGCCCTGATCCCCGGGCCGCCACTGCCCACGGTGCGCCTCCGTTCCCGCAGTTAGCGGCATGGTCCCTAGTCAAGACCGCCATCTCGTGGTTGTCGACAGTGCTGGCTTCGGGAGTGCCGAGTAGGGGAACGCCTAGTTTTGGTAATCGTCGTGCGGGTGACCCGGTGTCGGGTCGTCCCCTCTGCGCTGGTCGAGCTGGTCGAGCTGGTCGAGCTGGTCGAGACCGCCATCCCGCGACTCGCCGCCGTCTACGGGACCAGCCACGGGCGGGCACAGCGTCGGCGGGTCGAGTTCGGGCGGTTCCTGCATGAGTGGGTTCTTGCTGGGGAGGGGGATGAGTGTCTGTTCAGGGTCGATCTGGATCGGGGGTTGCAGCCAGTACTCGCCGTCGCGGAGCCAGATCTTCCAGTGTCGGTTATGGAGCAGCATGTGATGCAGACGACAGAGCAGAATGGCATGATCAATGTTGGAAAGTCCCTGATCAGACCAGTTTGCGATGTGGTGGGCTTCTGCCCAAGAAGGGGGTTTTTCGCAGCCGGGCCAGCGGCATCCGCCGTCGCGCGCCGCGAGAGCACGGCGTTGCTCACGGTTGAAGAGGCGTTGGTCTCGTCCAACGTTGAGGGGTTGCCTGGTTTCGCTGAAGAGGATGCCGAGGTAGCCGGTGTCGCACAGGTGCCGGTCGATCGTCTCGGCGGATACCGGTGCGGGGTTGCCCTCGAGGTATCCGAAAGCGGGGTGGGTGCTGGCAGGTTCGGTACCGAGTAGGGTCTCAGTGCCCCTACGAGCTTCCGTCATCCGGCCCGTTCCGTTGCCCGCTAGCGTGTCGTTGGGCGCCTCGTCGGTGCGCTCGGTGCGCTCGGTGCTCGGGGCACCTGTCGCGCCCGTGTTGGCGGGTGCGACCGGAGCGGGCGCCATGGTAGTTGGCGCACCCGAGCGCGCGGCAGGGGCAGCGGTCGGAGCTAGGCCAGCGGCAGGGGCGGCATGTTCGGAGATAGTGGTGGGGCGGTCGTGTTCGGTGACGATGATCTGCACCACCGGTCGGCGACCGCCGAACAGGGTGTTGGGGTCGGCGTCGGCGCCGAGCTTGAGCAGCTGAGTGAAGGAATCGGCGGCGATCTGGTCGAGGGTGCGCGGGTCGTCCTTCACGCTCTGCGCCCAGGCGGCTCGTTCTGGGTCGACGAACCGCACCCCGCCGCGACGCGGGCTGGTCAGCGCGTCGTAGGTTGCCATCCACATTTCCCCCTGCTCCGGCGGAAACAGCGCATGCAGGGTCACCATGCCGTCGGCACGCCGCCACAGCGACCAGGTGGTGTCGTCGCGAGCCTGCTTCTCCCGCGCCAGAATGCCCGCCGCGTCGAGGTCGTCCCGCATGCGCCTGGCCCATTTGTAGGCCTGCTCGGTGTTCATTCCCGGCGCCGCAACGAGCAACACGCGAAGCGCTGCGGCAAGTTTCTCGGGGGTGATCGCCTGATCCAACGTGCCCAGACCCCGCAGTAAGGCGTCGCCGACGCCGGGGGAGAATGTGCCGTCGGCGACGGCGTGCATGATCGGCGCCTGCCACGGCACCACCACCGGAACCAGTGGCGCTGCCGGTGCGAGCGGCGGAACCGGGCGCGGCACAGTCACGGGCAGCGGCGGCAGATCCGGGTGCAGCGCCGCCCAGGCCGCCGCCCGCTCCGCCTCGCGAGCGGCCTCCCGCTCAGCCTTCGCTGCGGCCTCTTCAGCGGCTTGGGCAGTCCGCTCCGCCGCCCGGGCGGCGTCGGCCGCGCGGCGTTCAGCGGTTTCGGTCTCGCCCATGAGCACGCCGACGGCGACCAGTCGGCCGGCCTCGATGCGGCTGAGGCCGGTGGCGTCCTGCACCATCATGGTTGGGTTGCCAAACCCGTGCCGCGTCGACAAGCCCGACTGGCCCACCTCGGGTCGGGACCGGTGCGCGATCGTGCCCGCCAGCAGGGCTGCGACCGTGTTGCTCAGTCGCAGCAGCTGCGCAATCGGGCCACGCGCCGCGAGCACCTCGGCATCCGACAAGCCCGCGAATTCAGCGCTGGAGCCACCGAGCGCGGCGACAGCGGCCGCCGCCCGGGTGAGTTCCACAGCTACGTTGCTCATGATTCAACCCAACACCCGACCACCGACATTCCCGAGGAAGATTCATGCTTATAAGCACGAAACCGACGAAATTCGCCAAAGAATACCCAAAGAAATGTTTTGCGGGCCGTTAGATAGCGGAACATGGCCGCGCTGGGCACCCCGAACCGGTGTTCAGCACCAAAATCGCTCCCGGCGTTGGCCCACCCGAGGACGCTGGCCCGAACGACCTCGCCGGCAATTCACCTGCCCGGAGCCGCACGCGGACGGACAGACGTGATCGCGACTATCCACTAGCGGCAACTAAAAGGGTGCATCGCTCGATTTTGCGATGGCGCGGTCACCGGGTTGAACCGGACTGGACGTTGAGATGGCGCGCTGCTGGTGGGTGGCCACCGACATCCACTCGCGGAATTTGCTACCGAGTGATCTCGGGAGCACATGGCTGCGCGCGGGTACGCTGTGCTGCATGAGAGCTGCCGTCTACCGCCGTTACGGACCACCGAGCGTCGTGCATGTGGAGTCGGTTCCGATGCCGGTGCCGCAGGCGGACGAACTTCTGGTTCGCGTGATCGCGAGCACAGTGAACCGCACGTACTGCGGCTTTCTGAGTGGGATACCGTATTTCGTTCGGCTGTTGATTGGGCTGCGGGCGCCGCGGGCGACGATTCTCGGCTGCGAATTCGCGGGGCTGGTCGAGCAAGTCGGGGCTGGCGTCACATCATTCACGGTCGGCCAAAGGGTTTTCGGCTACAACGGCGTGAAATTCGGCGGCCACGCTGAGTACCTGACCATCGCCGAAGGCGGTCTCGTGGCCGAGATTCCGGCCTCAACGTCGTATACGAGACGTGCTGTTCCTGAAGGGGCTCGTCGGGACCGGCGAACTTCACCCTCTGTTCGACCGCAGTTACTCACTCGCCCAGATTCGAGAGGCGTACCTCTACGTAACGGCCGGTCAAAAGATCGGCAACGTCGTCATTCACGTGCAGGACGAGATTTAATTACGGGCGTCCCAGAAACCAGCGTGCACTTCGGCAGCCTCGGCGAGAAGGGCCGGACCGGCCACGGTCACGCTGTTGCCGCCACGGGCGAACACCTCGCGGCAGGGCAGATCCATGGTGGCCTCGCCGTCTTGCAGCGGAACCATCGCCGCGAGCTGTTCTTCGGGCAGCCCATAGACAACGCGGCCGATGCCAGCCCAATAGATCGCTCCCGAACACATGGCGCACGGTTCGGTGCTCGTATACAGGGTGCTCGAGCGCAGGGCGTCCCGGGCGAGCAGCGTCGCCGCGATGCGTACCAGGTTCATCTCGGCGTGCCCGGTCGGATCGCCAAGCGTCACGACGGTGTTCTGACCCTCGATGATGATGTCTTCGCTCGTGACGAGGATCGCTCCGAAGGGGTGGTTGCCCACTTCACGGGAGGCGCGGGCGACTTCGATCGCGTGGTGCAGATGCGCTTCGTCGGAACTGGATACCGTGCTGAGGTCAGTCATGAGAGTCACTTTCTCAATGGGGGAAAGATTCAAGCCTAATCATCCTCGCAGCTACTTTTCGGCGGACTGACGCTCGCGGAAGGCGATCATGTTCATGCGGTTGCCGCAGCGCACACTGCAGAAACGCTTGGACCCGTTGCGGGACAGGTCGAGAACCAGGCCGGTGCAGGCATCCGCGTCGCAGATGCGCAAGCGACCCATTTCGTCGCTGCGGATCACATCGATCAACGCCAGGGCCGCCTCGACGCGCATGCGCTCGCCGAGCGGGGCTTCGGGCACGGTCGCGTGCAGATGCCAGTCCGACACATCGTGACGCGCGAGCTGGGGGAGCGCGCGAGCCTCGCGCAACATGCGATTGACCTCGATCACCGCGTCGTCGCGGCCCAGGGTCCACACCCGACGGAGTAGGGCTCGAGTCTGCCGTACATCGCGCAGTTCGGCGCCATCCCCGTCGATGCGCCCGGTGAACGGAATCGGGGCGAGCAGCGCGGCGAGATCGGCGAGCGTTTCGAGCTCGTCTCGACCGCTGCGGGAGGCCCCTGCGTCGGTATCGCAGAGCATGACCACGAACTCGAGAGCCTCCTCGGTGTCAGGGGCAAAATGCAAGTTGACTCCTAATGCACTCGGTCGTACTGTCAGTGGTGTAAAGCAGTTTAGACCATGACAGAAGGGCGCCTCCGTGAAGCTGACGTCGATCCCCGGCGGCCTCGCCGTCGCGGTGCTCTCGGCCGTCTCGTTCGGCACCTCCGGCGCGCTCGTCAAGCCCCTGCTCGAGGCCGGATGGTCGCCGGCCGCCGCCGTCACGGTTCGCGCCTTCACCGCCGGACTCGTGCTGCTGCCCCTGGCCGTCATGGCTTTGCGGGGGCGCTGGGCCGCCCTATGGCTCGGGCGTTGGAGGGTACTCGGCATGGGCGTCGTCGGCGTGGCGTGCACTCAACTCGCCTACTTCGCCGCCATCTCGACCATCCCGGTCTCGACCGCGCTGCTCATCGAATTTCTAGCCCCGCTCATTCTGGTCGGCGTCGCCTGGGCCGTTTCCAAGCGGATGCCCCGTCCGGCCGTGTTTCTCGGCTCGGCCCTCGCAGTCGGCGGCCTTGTGCTGGTGATCGGCCCCGGAGCGATCCAGGCGGTCGATCCGATCGGCCTGACCTTCGCGTTTCTCGCCGCGATTGGCTGCGCCGCCTACTTCTTCATTGCCGCGCGCCCGGACCGCGACCTGCCGGCCGTCGCGCTCGCGGCCTTCGGCTTGATCGTTGGCGGCTTCATTCTCGGTCTGCTCGGGGTTGCCGGCCTGCTGCCGATCACGGCAACCTTTGGCGACCTGCCGCTGTTCGGCGCGCTGGCGCCGTGGTGGGTGCCGCTGGTGCTGCTCGTGCTCGTCAGCACCGCGGTCGCATATAGCACCGGAATCACCGCGGCCGGCGTGCTCGGCTCCCGGCTCGCGTCCTTCGTCGGACTGCTCGAGGTCGTCTTCGCCTCGCTGTTCGCGTGGCTGCTGCTCGGCGAGCAGCTCAGCCCGCTGCAGTTACTCGGCGGGCTGCTGATCCTCGGTGGAATCGCTGCGGTGCGGTCCGAGCGGGCCGAGGCCCTGCCATCAATAGCGCCGCTCCATCACGACACCGCGGCCGCCACCACCGGGGAGGCGACGGCCGCGGCATCCACTCACTGAGTCGTTAGCCGTCGAGCGCGACGAGGTGACGCTCGGAACACTACCGGTCATGAGGGAGACTGGGCTCATGTCCGATCTCACCCTGCGCGGCGGCGTCGGCAGCCGCATTGACAGCGAGATCGAGGTCAAACGGTCCCGGTTCCTTTGCCGCATAGTGCGCACCGAAACCGAGGACGGCGCGCACGCCGCCGTCGAAGAAGCCCGCTCGGAGCACTGGAAGGCTCGCCACCACTGCTCGGCGTTCGTCCTCGGGCCGGGCGGTGCTCCCGACCAGGTGCGACGCTCGAATGATGACGGTGAGCCGTCGGGAACGGCGGGCCGGCCCATGCTCGAGGCACTGGCCGGGCGTGGCTTCGTCGACTGTGTGGCCGTTGTCACGCGCTATTTCGGGGGCACCCTGCTCGGTGCCGGCGGACTCGTGCGCGCCTACTCCGAGGCCGTGCTGACCACGATCGACTCGGCGCACTCCCGGGGGCTCGTCGTCGGGCGTGATCGCCGTGAACTGTTCACGCTCGCGCTGTCCCACACGGATGCCGGTCGTATCGAGGCCGAACTGCGCCAGCGGGGCGTGCTCGTGCTCGGCACAGACTACGGTCGCGAAGCGGTGCTCCGGCTGGCCGATGATGACCCCGAACGGCTCGCCGCGGTCGTGGCGGGGGTGACGGCCGGAAGCGCCGAACTCGAGTCGGTCGGCCACGAATGGGTCGACGTCCCGGCATGACCATGCCATTCGATCCGACTTGCGGCCGGGACGGCTGGCGTCAGGCGAGGCCGGCGTCGTGGATGCACCGGGCGATGTGCACCCGGTTGGCCGCGTCCAATTTCGTGAACAGATGACCGACGTGGGTCTTAACCGTCGCGACGCCCATGAACAGCTCGGCGGCGATCTCGGCATTGGACAGCCCACGCCCGATCGCGATCGCCACCTCGGTTTCGCGTTCGGTGAGTCGGCCGAGCAAGGCTTGGGCGCGCTGCTGCCGGTCGTCCGGCGCACGAATCACCCTCGCGATGAGCTGTGCAGTGACGCTCGGGGACAGCATCGGGTCCCCGTTGGCTACCCGGAGTATGGCGGCGACGAGCTCGGCCGGTGGCGTGTCCTTCAGAAGAAAACCCGCTGCACCGTGCCGCAGCGCGGTGAGCACCATATCGTCCGTGTCGAAGGTCGTCAGCACGATCACCCTGGCCGGATCGCCGCGCTCCTGCAGGGCGCGGGTGGCCGCAAGACCATCCATTCGCGGCATACGGATATCCATGAGCACCACGTCGGGCGCCTCGCGGCCGATGAGTTCCAGCGCTGCGAGCCCGTCGCCGGCCTCCCCGACGATCTCGATCGCCGGGTCTCCGCCGAGGATCAGGCGCAGGCCGGTTCGCACCAAGGCGTCGTCGTCGGCGAGCACAACACGCACGGTCAGGTCCATGGCAACCATGCTTGCAGAAGAAACGAGCCATCCGGTTCGATGCCGTGCCTTATCCGGCCGCCAGCGAGTTCGGCGCGTTCCTGCAAACCGATCAGGCCGACGCCGCTCCCGGTTGCGTCGGTCCCGCGTGACCGAATGCTGGGGGTGGCGACCTCATTGCGCACTTCGAGGTGCAGCTGGTCTTCGATGCGCTCGAGCCGGAGGGTGACCGGCTGACCCGGCGCGTGTTTGCGCGAGTTGGTGAGTGCCTCCTGCACGAAGCGATAGGCGGTGCGGGACACGGTTTGAGACGGCCCCGGCGTTACCTGGTCTGACCCGGCCGAACCGGGGGCATCCGTTTCATCTAGTGTCACCCTTGTGCCAGCCTCGCGCGCCTCGGCCAGCAGTGCAGGAAGGTCAGCCAGCGTCGGCTGGGCCGGTTCGGGTTGCCCCGCCCCAGTAGTGGCCTGCCCGCCGCGCAACACGCCGAGCACCTGCCGCAGCTCGGTCAGGGCGAGGTGGGCGTTGTCCTGGATGATGCCGGCTGCCTGCGCCGTCTCCTCCCTCGTGAGGTCCGTTCGATACGTCAATGCGCCAGCGTGCAGGGCGACGAGGGAAATGCGGTGGGCGAGTACGTCGTGCATTTCGCGGGCGATGCGAGTGCGCTCAGCGCCGCGGGCTGACGCGGCGCGAAGTGTCTGCTCTCGTTCGGCGTTTAGGGCACGCTCGCGGAGGGTGGCCAGCAGGTCGCGGCGCGCTCCGATGTAGAACCCGGTGGCCACGCAAATGGCGTAGATGGCGATCGCCAGACCACCGGATGCCCACGGTGTCGGATAGAGAATGAGATCGGCCAGGCTGGCCCGCACGATCATCTCGTAGAAGACGGTGGCCAGGCCCCAGATTACGCCGACGACAATGACGCCTTTCCAGCGGCGCCGGGTGCTCATCGAAATGGCAGCCCAGATGGCTGCCGCGAACGAGGACGCCGACACGGCCGACAGTGCAGCGGTCACGGCGGCGATCAATACCGGGTGCCGGTGACGCAGCGGGAGCAGGCACAGCGCGACCGCGCCGAGGACGAAGTCCAGAAGGATCAGACCGCCGAGCAGATCTTCCGACACCTGGGCGTCGGAGAATGCCCCCGAATAGTCGGCGAACACCAGAACCAGGATGACAAAGGAAGCCAGGGCGGTCGCGAGGTACCGCCAGATGCGCGACCAGGGCCGCAGTCGCGGAGCCTGTGCGGAGTCGATTGCGTTGGTTTCGGTGGGAGGGGGCCGGGGGATCATTCTCCCCAGCGTACGGTCGTGCTTCCAGCCCGGCCTCCACCCGTGGTCTGCTTCGCCTGCAACTAAAAGTGGAGACGACGAAGACCCCGGGGCCGCCGCAACCATGGAGGAAGGATCAACGCAGAACAAACTAGCGAAGTCCTGGAACGGAGTAGGTCGTGATCCTGGGAATTATCGTCGTCTGTGAAATTGGGTTCTGGGCTGTCATCGTGCTCGGATTGTTCGCCCACTACATTCTCAAATCACCCCGCTTCGGTCTCGCCCTGCCCTCGATGGCTCCCGTCATCGACCTCGTGCTCCTGATCACGACCGCCGTGCATCTTCGGTCGGGGGCCGAGGCGGAGTGGGCTCATGGACTGGCCGCAGTCTATGTCGGCTTCTCGGTCGCGTACGGCCATCAGATGATCCGCTGGGCTGACATCCACTTTGCCCATCGGTTTGCCGATGGTCCGGCGCCTATTCGGCTTTCAGGGGCGGATTACACCCTGGCGTGTTGGAAGGACATGGCACGCACCCTTCTCGCTGCGGCGATTTCTGCCCTCGTACTGGTGGGCTTGGTTTGGTTGGTCGGCAACGCCACGCAGACATCAGAGTTGCAAGGCCGGTATCGAATCCTGCTGCTGATCTGCGGCGTTGAGTTGTTCTGGGCTGTGTCCTATACGATCTGGCCCCGCCCTATCACTCAGCGTTCCGCAACCGCCTGCACACCAGTGCGATAGCGCAGTCACATGAGTTGCACCGGCGCCGGATCGTCCATTGTTGGCGGGTTCAGCACGACCTCGAGGGCGTCCTCCCGGTTGAGCGACCCGGGAAAGTTGTAGCGGGCGAAGCGCCCGGTGGGGTCATTGGGCGACTGCGGCACGACTATCGACGATCGCCGCACAATATCGGCGACGACCGCGGTGACCGCGGCGGAGGGGGGCTGCCCCTTGCGACCGCGCAGACGAACGGATGCCCGCGGGCCGCCGGCGGCGCCGAACCGGAGTGTGAGCATGCGGGTGTGCGAGCGCTTGAGGTCGAACAGATCGAGGCGGGCCCAAGTGATGTCGGCCAGCGGCACGACGCGGCGACCCGAACGCAGCTCGTCGGTGTCGAAGTTCACCCAGGGCTGCGGGTAGCGCAGTCGCTGCACGAGATACAGCACGAAGAACACGGGCAGGAACGCCCCGACGGCAATCAGAAATCCCCACCAGGGCGAAATGTCGAGGATTTGAGCGATCGCGTTCCCGAGCTGAAGCGGCGCGATGACCGCGAGAACGCCGGTCCATGGGGTGGTAGCGAAGGTGCCCCACCAGCCTGCCCGGTCGAGTCGCAGCCAACCGTGGGGGAGCGTCGCAGAGTTCGGCGCGGTCGTTTGACTCATGCCTGCAACGTATCAGTCGGCTCGCTTTGCGGCTCCGCCAGGTCAGGGCCGCGTTGGTGCGCTTGATTCCTCGGCAGGATTTGTCAGGTCGGCAATGCCATGGAGCGTTTGTTGGCACCTCGCCCGAGAGGTGCCAACAATGGCCCCATGGCAGCCGCGCTGCACATGTGAGGGGCCAAGAAAAGCCCCTTGGCGAGCTCTGAAGGGGCGTTTGTTGGCACCTCACGTGGAACGGGAATGGGCCAAGGGGCGTTTGTTGGCACCTCGGCGCGACGCACCACAAATCCTCCACGATCGGGGTTAAAGAGGACAAGTTCCGCTGAGAGAAAGGACGGATGCCGTTGCCCGATGATGCCGTACCCCACGCAGCGGATGTCGCATGAATCTGACCACTGCGCGGGAGACCGCACTCGCCCTGATGGCGACCCACGGCCTTCGGGACACGGGCTGGACGTTCACGTTCGACCGGGCCACCCGGCGCCTCGCGCTCTGTAACCACCTCACTCGCACAATCCGGCTGGGCGAAACCTTCGCTCGCTCTGCCGAGAAAGATGAGGTCACCCAGGCCCTGCTGCACGAGATCGCCCACGCGCTGGTCGGGCCGATTCAGGGACACAACGCCGTTTGGAAACGCATGGCTCTTTCACTCGGGCACTCGGGGGAGCGCACGGCGCGCAATCCCGCGCACGACGCGAAGGAGGCCGCCCAGCTGGCCGTCGCACGAGCCCTGGCGCCGATCCGGGCGGACGTGACCAGCGGGCCGCTCGCGGTGGGGGACCTCGTTATTTCCTAGGATGAGCGCACCAGCGGTCTGATCATTTCGGTGGCTCGAACTCGTTGAACCGTTTTCAACACGAGCGATAGCCTCTTCTGGACTATCCCGATGGCCTCAGTGCGTCGGGTCAGTGCCCCACCGATCGCCAGGGTGGAACCACCACCCGTGGACCCGACCATCGTGGTGGGGGACCGAATTGCTACCGCGACGGAGTGCATATCGGAACGGTCATGAAAGTCGCCCGTACTCGATACCATTTCAGAGCGGATGCCGATGGGAACCTGTATTCCGTGCGGTTTCCCGGTGCGAAACGACTGCTGGAACCGGAGTCGGGCGGGCCGAAGAACTATCGGGTGCTGCTCGATTCGGGCGTCGTTCTCGTTGCGTCCCCGTGGCTGTTGAGCCCGGAGTAGGCGGCAGACACGGCCAGCGCGGGACGCGGCATCCGCTACAGCGCCGTTGCATGCTCGGCGCTGCGGTTTGCGGCTCGCGCGGCTGGCAGGCCGCCGTCGTGTGCAGCAAACGGCAGCGCCACGCGTTCCCGGCCGCGAGCGCTGGCAGACCCAAGGTTCGCCCCGCCCCGCGCTGGCTCTGAGCCGCCCGTCTCGATTCGCCCGCCGCAACTGCGGAGACTGCGAGCGAATGGGGCGGAATCTGCCTGGGGGCACCAAGCGAAAACCTCCGCGGGGACCGAGCGCCAGCTCGCGCAGGGCTACCTCAGGATGGTCTGAGCAGCAGGCTGCACCCTTTTGGTAGTCTCGGTGCCATGTTCATTCGCCCGTTCACGGTGCTCGACGGAGAGGCGACCCGCGACGTGTTCCTGCGTGCCATTCGAGTCACCGCCAGCAGCGAATACACGCCCGAACAAATCGCCGCGTGGGCTTCGCACGACATGGATATCTTCGCCTGGACCGCCAAACGAGCACGGACCTCGACGGTGGTTGCGACCAGCGACGACCACGTCATTGGATTCACTGATCTCGACGACCAGGGTTACATTGACATGCTCTTCGTTCATCCCGATTTCGGTCGGCGTGGCGTCGCTTCGGCGCTGCTGGCCAGCGCACTCGAACGGGCCGGTGAGCTGGGTCTCGCCGAGCTGTCGACCAACGCCAGTCTCATCGCGAGGCCCATCTTCGAACGGTTTGGCTTTGTCGTTCTGGAGCAGCGATACCCCGTGCTCGCCGGCGTGCGCCTGACCAACTTCAGCATGCGCCGTTCGCTGGCCGCCCCGGCGACCTCATGACGGGGAAGAAAGACCGCAGCGACGCACGGTTGAATGTGGCCAGATACCAAATTGAGCGGATGCTGCCGCCCGAGCCGGCAGACAGGCCTGCGTCGTCGGAGAACCAGCCCGAGCAGAACACGACAGGGCAATCCATGATGGAAGCCCGCGCCCAGTACGTTGAAATGGCCATTCAACAGGCCATTCGCCGCGGAGAGTTCGACAACCTGCCCGGGGCCGGCAAGCCGCTCACCAACCTCGACCGCGGCTACGACCCGGACTGGTGGATCCGCCAGAAGATCGAGAGCGAGAAGATCACCGGGCTCGGGCCGCCCGCCCTCACCCTGCGCGCCGAGAACACCGAGCTCGACGCCCGGCTGGATGGCGCACAGTCCGAGGCCGCGGTGACCGAGATTCTCAACGATTTCAACAGTCGCGTCGTGGCCGCACGGCGGCAGTTGCAGGGCGGGCCGCCGGTGGTCACGCCCACCCGCGATGTGGCCGAACAGCTGTCGCTCTGGCGGGAGCGCCGCGCCGTCCGCAGCGAGGCAGCCCGGCAGCAGCGCGAGCATGAGGCAGCGGCGCTCGCCGCCATGACCTGGCGCGAGCGCCGCCGCGCCCGTTCGCGCTGACTTGCAGCACGTCGGTCGTTGGCAGCTAGAGGGCGCATCCTGGTTGGCCGATGCTGACGGATGTCGGTACTCGCGCAGCAGCGTCGCGTAACGTTGGACAGCCCACCAGAAAGCCGCACGATGACGAACAGCCCGACGCACAGCCCGACGAACACCCCCGACACCGGCCTGAGCGCCGCGAGCACCGAGGCCCTGAGCGTGCGCGCCCTGTACGAAATTCTCGAACAGCGATTCAACGGCAAGACTTGGTCGCTGAACGAAATGGCGATCGGATACACCAACGATGTCGGCTACATCGGCCGCCTGCTGCTCGCCCACGACGGAACCTGGCCGATCGACGGCGACGCGACCGCCGAACTGAAGCACAAGCTGGCGGAATCGCTCTGGTGGACCTTCGTGCTGGCCGGCAAGCTCGACATTGATATCGACCAGGCATTCAGTGAGACCATGAGCACTATTCGCACCAACCTGGAAGCCACGATCGAACGAACCGCGCTTTAGGGAAACATTCCTGCGCCTCAAGCGTTGGGTTTCACATGAAGACGATTGTGTATAGCGAAACCGGTGACCCGTCCGTGCTCCACTTGGTTGATCGGCCGGTGAGTGAGCCCGGAGCCGGTGAAGTGCGCGTGCGAATCGCGGTGGGCGGGGTGAATCCGACCGACTGGAAGTCGCGCCGTGGCGCGCGCCCGGGGGAATCCCTCGCGTTCCCTGACGTGGTCCCGAACCAGGACGGTTCCGGGCTCGTCGACGCGGTCGGCTCCGGTGTCTCGAATGTGGCCGTCGGCGATCGCGTCTGGCTCGCCCTCGCCGCCTACCAGCGGGGCGCCGGCGGAACCGCCCAGGAATACGCCGTGCTCCCGGCCGAACGCGTCTTTCTGCTGCCCTCCTCGGCGAGTTTTGACCAGGGCGCGTGCCTTGGTGTGCCAGCGATCACCGCTTACCGGGCGCTCACTGTCGCCGAGGATGGACCGCGGCGGCTGCATCCCGGCGCGCTCGACGGCAGGATCGTGCTCGTCGCGGGTGGTGCAGGCGCCGTCGGCCATGCCGCCATCCAGCTCGCTCGCTGGGCAGGAGCGACCGTGATCACGACGGTGAGCGGGCCGCCCAAGGCAGCGCTCGCGGCGGCAGCCGGCGCACACCATGTGCTTACCTACACCGCCCCCGATGTCGCCGCTGAAATCCGAGCCATCGCACCCGACGGCGTCGACCTCATCGTCGAGGTAGCCCCGGCCCAGAACTCCGAACTCGACCTGGCGGTCATCCGTAACCGCGGATCGATCGCCGTCTACGCCAACAACGGCGGCGACCAGATGACCCTCGACGTGCGTAAACACTTCAGTCTCAACGTGCGCTACCAGTTCGTACTGCTCTACACCGTGGGCATCGAGGTCGTGCAGCAGGCCGCTGCCGCCATCAACGAAGCCCTCGTTGACGGCGCTTTGCCCGTCGGATCGGATGCGGGACTGCCGCTGCACCGCTTCGAACTGGCCCACACCGCTGATGCCCACGCCCTCGTCGAAAGCGGGGTCACCGGAAAGGTGCTCATCGACGTATCGCGGGCCTGAAAGCGCGAAAGCCCCCTCGCCGCGAACGGTGAGGGGGCTTTCGAGTTCAGACTCTAGTACTCGCGGCGCGGAGCGCGCGGCGGGCGGTCGCCCTGCTCGGCGGAGCGTGAGGCTCCGCCCTTGTCGGCACGCAGCTCGATCAGCTTGCCGCTGATGCGGGTGTTCTCCAGCTTGGAGAACACGTCGCCCGCGAGGTCAGCGGGAAGCTCGACCAGGGAGAACTCCGGCAGAATCTTAATGTGGCCGAAGTCGTCGCGGCTCAGGCCACCCTCGTTGGCGAGGGCGCCGACGATCTGACGCGGCTCCACCTTGTGACGCTTGCCGACCTCGATGCGGTACTGGGCCATCGGCTTGCCGCTGGAGCGAATCGGGCGTTCGCTGCGAACCGGACGATCGTCGCGGGCGCCGTAGCTGCCCCGATCGTCCCGGCTGCCACGGTCGTCGCGACCAAAACGGTCTGAGCGGTCGGGGCGGTCCGAACGGCCGCCGCGCTCCGGACGATCGCCGCGCTGCTCGGAGCGTTCGACCCGCTCGTCGCGTTCGAGGCGCTGCTGGGCGCGAACATCCTCGGCTGAGAGCAGCAGGGGCGTCTCGCCCTGTCCGACCACGGCGAGGGCCGCAGCCACGTCGACCTCGGGCACGTCGTGGTGCGACACGTAGTGCGCGATGATGTCGCGGAACTTGCTGATGCGGTCGGTTTCGTCGAGCGCCGCGGTGATGGCGTCGTCGAAGCGCGTCAGGCGCGTCACGTTGACGTCCTCAACGCTCGGCAGCTGCATCTGGGTCAGTGGCTGGCGGGTGGCCTTCTCGATCGCGGTGAGCAGGCGGCGCTCGCGCGGCGTGACGAAGCTGATCGCTGCGCCCGAGCGGCCCGCACGGCCGGTACGGCCGATGCGGTGCACATACGACTCGGTGTCGATGGGAATGTCGTAGTTGACCACGTGGCTGATGCGCTCGACGTCGAGGCCGCGAGCGGCGACATCCGTTGCGACGAGAATGTCGAGCTTGCCGCTCTTGAGCTGGTTGATGGTGCGTTCGCGCTGCACCTGTTGCACGTCACCGTTGATCGCCATGGCGGAATAACCGCGCGCACGCAGCTTCTCGGCCAGCAACTCGGTCTCGTTCTTGGTGCGGGCGAAGATGATCATGCCCTCGAAGTTCTCAACCTCGAGAATGCGGGTGAGCGCATCGAGCTTCTGTGGGTACGACACCATCAGGTAGCGCTGGGTGGTGTTCGCGCTGGTCGTGGTCTTGCTCTTGACCGTGATCTCTTCGGGATCGTGCAGGTACTTCTTGGAGATGCGGCGAATCTGAGCCGGCATCGTGGCCGAGAACAGTGCGACCTGCTTGTCGTCTGGGGTATCGGCGAGAATCGTCTCGATGTCCTCGACGAAGCCCATGTTGAGCATCTCGTCGGCCTCATCGAGCACCAAAAACTTCAGCTCTGAGAGGTCGAGGGTGCCCTTGGCGAGGTGGTCCATGATTCGACCGGGAGTACCGACGACGATGTGCACCCCACGGCGCAGGGCCGACAGCTGCTGGCCGTAGCCCTGTCCGCCGTAGACCGGCAGCACGTGCACGCCGCGCATGTGGGCGGCGTACTTCTCGAACGCCTCACAGACCTGCAGCGCGAGCTCACGCGTGGGCGCAAGCACGAGGGCCTGCGGGTTCTTCTGGGACAGGTCGAGCCGGTTCAGAATCGGCAGCGCGAACGCGGCCGTCTTGCCGGTACCGGTCTGGGCGAGTCCGACAACGTCCAGACCCTTCAGCAACGGGGGAATAGTGGCGGCCTGAATGGCCGAGGGGGTTTCGTAGCCGACGGCTTTGAGCGCCTTGAGCATGGCGTCATTGAGCCCGAGATCGGCAAATGTCTTGGTTGCAGTGGCAGTTTCTGCCTCGTTCTGCGCTGTGGTGTCTGGTGCGGTCATAGTACCAACGGTAGTCGAAGACAGGGCCCCCGGTGTAAAGGCTCGTCGACGACCCTTAGAGCGGATGCCCGGGGCCGCAGCATCCGCTTTCTTCCGCCGACGTCTGCTCGTCTGGGCCATCCGGACCGCGGCCAATAGGGTCGGTATCGGACCGGTCTGGAAACGGTCGACGGCGGTCACCCCGGGGCTAGTTCACAGCACGGGCGCCTCTGTGAGACTGGACCCATGGAACAACGCGTGAACTTCATTACCCTGGCCACGAGCGACCTCGAGGCCGTACGCACGTTTTATCGCGACGGCCTCGGCTGGACGCCGCTCGTGGACGTTCCCGGTGAGATCGTGTTCTTCCAGGTCGGACCCGGCCTGATGCTTGGGCTCTTCGATGCCGAGAAATTCGACGCAGACCTGCACCGCGAACACACGACCACCGGCGCGACCGGCGTCACCCTCTCGCACAACCTTGACAGCCGGGACGAAGTCACCACAACGGTTGCGGCGATGGCGGCCGCTGGCGGTACCGTACTCAAGCCCGCTCAGGACGGCGCGTTCGGCGGCATCTTCCACGGCCACGTCGCCGACCCGAACGGCGTCATCTGGGAGATCGCGCACAACCCCGGCTGGCACGTCGACGACGATGGAACCGTCTCGTTCGGCTAGGGCCTAAGCCTTCAGGAACGCGATTGCCGCCTCGCGGAAGGCGCGTGACGTTGGCGCGTTGAAGTGATTGCGGCCCGGAATCTCAAAGAAGCCACCGTTCGGCGTCACCTCGGCCAGCGCGCGCGACGCATCCAGAATGCTGTCTTCGCTTCCGGTCGCGAACAGCAGTGGCTGCTCTGGGGCGTTCGCAGCGCCGGGCTGCGGGCCGCCGCGCATACCCTCGACGAGGGCGACGAGGGCCGCGAGATCGTTGCCCGGCAACGCCTTCGCCATCGTGAGGTAGGCGCCGGTGAGCCGGTCGGTGACGTCGGCTCCGTGTTCGAGGTGGGCGCGGGCATCCGCTATTTGAAAGCGTTTGAGCGGGTCACCGTCGGGGATGCCGCCAAGAACGGCGTGCGTGATGCGGCCGCCGAGATCGCGGGCGGCCTGCCAGCCGACCCGTGCACCGAGGGAGTAGCCGACGTAGCGCACCTCGGTGAGCAGGTACGCGTCGAGTACGGCTTCGACGTCGGCGACGAGCAGCTCCATCGTGTACGCGTCGGGGGAGTGCGGCTTGTCGCTGGCGCCGTGGCCGCGCTGGTCGATGCCGATCACGTGAAAGCCAGCCCGGGTCAGGTCACGGGTCCATCCCGTGGCGTGCCAGTTGGCGATCGCACTCGAGGCGAAGCCGTGCACGACGAACACGGTCGGGTGCTCCGGGTCGCCGAGCTCGTAGGTGGCGAGCTGCACGCCGTCCGGCGACAGAACGAAAAGGTGCTCGGGGGCGGTTCGGTGCGACATTCCCCCATTTCACCACGGATGCCGCGGCCCCGGTTCCCCAGAGTCGCCCGGACTAGTGAGTTCTCGCGGGCGTCCCATCGATTCAGACTCGTACCCGCGCGTCACGCATATTCTAATAAATAATATGGATGAGTAAACAAAACGTTTACTCAGAGATATATTGTTTTAGTTATGGACCTTTCTGCGAATCCTTTTAGGCCTGGTGCTGGAAGAGTTCCGCCGGTACTTGCTGGTCGGGCCGCCCTCCTGAGCGAATTCCGAACCCGGCTCTACCAGGCGCGAGAATCCGGCGAGGGGGAACGACCTTGGATTCTCTCCGGGCTCCGCGGAGTGGGTAAGACCGTTTTGCTCAATCAGCTGGGGCGTGATGCCGCCGATCTCAAGCTCATCTTCGTCAAGGTTGAAGCCTCGAGTAGTCAACCCTTGGCCGCCGCATTGGCCAAGGAACTGTACTTGGCTCTGCGCCGTCTCCTCTCGACTTCAGACCGTGCTCGGGCGCTGTGGTCGAGAGCTGCACGTGTTCTGCGTTCGTTCCAAGTGCGGGTTGACCCGTCTGGCACCTACTCCTTCGCATTCGACATCGAACCCGAGCGCGGTGTTGCCGACAGCGGAGATCTGGCCGTTGACCTGCAGGAGCTGTTGGAAACTCTCGGACTGGCCGCCCGTGAAGCAAACTCGGTTCTCCTTTTGGCAGTCGATGAACTTCAAGAGGCATCGACCGAGGACCTCGCCGCGTTGAATGTTGCCCTGCACAACCTCGGGCAGGATGTGTTTCCCGTCCCGGTCGTCTTTGTCGGAGCCGGACTACCTTCCCTCCCCGCGGTGCTCGCCGATGCGACGAGCTACGCGGAGCGGCTCTACGATTACCGACAGATCGGACTGCTGGACACGGCCGCAACCATGGACGCGCTCACTGGCCCCGCACGCGCTCACGGAGTCGCGTGGGATGTCGATGCCCTGGACTCCGCAGTGACGGCCACCGGTGGGTACCCCTATTTCATCCAAGCGTGCGGAAGTCATGTGTGGTCCGTTCGGGCAACAGACATTATCAACCTGGACGATGCCCGAATCGGCATTGAGGCGGCACGAATTGAGGTTGAACAAGGGCTTTACCAATCGAGATGGGAACGAGCGACCCCCACCCAGCGTGCCTTTATGTCGGCGATGGCAGTCGATGACGATGCCCCCTCGTCCATGGCCGAACTCGTCACCAGGCTTCAAAAAAAGCGCACCACCGATCTTTCCGTCAACCGTCGAGACCTGATCCGAAGTGGGCACATTTACACGCCCGAACGGGGTTATGTCGCCTTTACAGTGCCCGGCATGTCCGGTTTCATCGTCCGACAAAGCGACTAACCGTTTCGTCGATGCCGGCGCGCCGGTTCCCCGGATTCGCTCGAACTGCCCTATTCGCAGTGGTGCGCGAAGACTATTCTGGGCGACAAACAGGCCGTCCACGCCCGGGGTCGCGTGCTGCGGAACGCCCTGCCACGCCAGGGAAACCCTGTTTCGTGGCGGTCGGGAGCGGGTCGCGCTCCAGGGTCGGGTGGTGATCATCGTGGATGACGGCATCGCAACGGGTGCCAACGCGCGAGTCGCCTGCCAGGTGGCTCGACGGCTCGGCGCTCGCCGGGTGGTGGTGGCAGGCCCCGGTTATGCTGGAGACACATTTTAGCGAGCGGGAGCAGTCAGTGAACGAGAACACATCCGGGCCCAGCCCGCAGGTCATCGAGGGCGTTTTCGACCTCGCCCGCGACGGCTTGACCGGTCCGCTGGGTGAAATGCTCGACGCCGGGGTACCCATCAATATGGTCAACCCGCGCGGAGACACGCTGTTGATCGTCGCGGCCTATCAGCAGCACCCCGAGACCGTCGCGGACCTGCTGCGCCGCGGGGCGGACGCATCCGCAATTAATGCGATGGGCCAAACCGCCATCTCGTGCGCGGTCTTTCGCAACAATGAGGCGATTCTGAAGTTGCTCCTCGAAGCGGATGCAGACCCTCGCCTCGGCACACACAGTGGCGTCGCCATCGCCGACCAGTTCGGGCTGCCGCGCATGCGCGAGATCATCGAGTCGTACCCGCGCGACTGAAAGCCAGGAAGGGCGCCTCCCGAAGGGGAGACGCCCTGGCTGCTAAGCGGTTTGGCTAGCGACCGAGGCCGAGTCCGAGATCGCCGAGAACGTCGTTGACGATCGAGTCGACCGAGCCGCCGATGTCACCACTGTCGATGTCGCCGCCATCAACGCCATCAATGTCGGTGCCGTTACCGGCGTCGACCGGAGCCTCGATCGGTGCGACCACGTCGGTGCCGTTCCCGACGGATGCGTCATTGCCGACCTCGTTGCCCGAGGCGACATCGCCGATGTCGTTCGTGAGCGAGTCGTCAATGAGGGGGCCGTTGACGACGCCACCGTTCAAGGTGCCACCGTTGCCGACGGAGGTGTCGTTGCCGAGCACACCGTTGCCGGTCGCCTCGTTGCCGGAGAAGTTGAACAGGTCACCGATGATGTCCAGGCGGTTCTGTTCGGAGGAGTTGTCGGTGCTCGTGCTCGTCGTGGTGCTCGTGCTGTCGCCGGTGAAGGCCTGCGCGGGAGCGACGAAACCACCGATGATGAGAGCGGATGCCGCAGCGCCGGTGATTCCCAGCGCCGTGATCTTGCGAACGTTCGTGTGCTTCGTGATCGTATTCATGAGAGCTCCTAATCGTTGTTCTGTTCCAGCCTCGAGTTGTTTTCGGGCCGCACAGATGGTCCGGAGCCCCGGCGATCCGGGTTTGGTCGACTCCCCCATAACGGGGGTCGTGAACCGTACGGCACGCTCATGTTGCGAGCGCAGATCGCCGCGACGAGCGGCATCCACTCGTCGTCGCGGCAAAACCTGAGAAGACGCTGGCAGCCGCACTCTGAAAGAGAGGCAGTGCCGGAAGCGGCAGCACCTGCGGTGGCTCAACTCCCAAGTGGCCCAGTGGCAGGAGGTTCGGTCGGTCCAGCCAGGCGAGCACCTGCGGTACGCATATGCGTCACCATTGCGGTGGCGGCCGCTTCGGAATCACCCGCGGCGATAGCCTCATAGACGGCGGTGTGTTCCACAATGGCCAATCTTGCGTGCTCGTCGTCTTGAACAGACCGGTCCGACCAGACACGCAGGAGCGAGCGGATGCTCTGCAGCAGATCCAGAAGTACCGTGTTGTCGGTGCTCTGCGCCAGTTCCAGATGAAACTGGAGATCAGCTTCGACAAACGCCGAGAGGTCGGCTGCGGACAGTCGCATTTTCTCCAGATGGCCGTGCAGACGCGCGATCGCAGCGGGGGGGCATCCGTTCGGTGGCGCGGTCGGCGTCTGCGGATCCGACGTTCATTTCTGGCACGATGGTCGTCTTGGTGACTGGATCGTTGATGAGCCCCTCGTCCTCGGACACGAATCGGGCGGTCGAATCGTTGCCGTTGGGCGAGCCATCAACCCGGAACGGGTGGGTGAACGGGTGTCCATTCTTGAGCCCCTGTCGGTAGCGATCGCCACCGCCCAAAAGGGCGGCATGACCATCGGTACCCGTGTTCTCATCACCGGTGCTGGTCCGATCGGCATCATCACCGCGCAGGTCGCTCGTGCCTATGGGGCCAGCGAGATCATCATCTCGGATGTGAGCCCCGCACGCCGAGCGCAAGCGCTGATCTTTGGTGCGACCCGGGCAATCGACCCGCTCGTTGAAGACATCGCGACGCTGGGACTCGCGGTGGACGTGTTTGTGGATGCCTCGGGTGCAGCGAGCGCCGTGCAATCGGGCCTGCGAGCCGTTCGCGCGGGGGAGTCGTCGTGCTCGTGGGAATGGGCGCGGGGGAGATTGCCCTGCCGATTTACGTCATCCAGCACCGTAAACTCATCGGCACGGGCATCTTTCGGTACGCCAACACCTGGCCGACGGCCATCGAATTGGTGAGTCGAGGCCTCGTTGATCTGGATTCCCTCGTCACCGGCCATTTCGACCTCGACCAGGTTGACGCTGCCCTCCGTTCGACGACACAACCGGGTGTTCTGAAATCCATCGTGACCCCCAACCCGACCGCGCGATGACGGCGGCACCTGAGCGACCGGTGCTCCTGCCGAGCAACCAGCCAGCGAACCGGTTCTACGCCGGTGGGCCCAAAATTCGCGCCTTCCGGCACGAGGAGGGAAGCATTGATCATGTTCCCGAAGATTGGGTTGCATCGACCACAATGATTTTCGGTGAGAAGGACATTGGGCTGACCGAGCTTCCGACCGGGGAACGACTCCGCGACGCTGTTCTCGGTGACCCGGTCGGTTGGTTGGGCCGTGACCACCATGCACAGTTCGGTGCCGGTGTCTTTATCGTTGAGGTGCAGGAGCCCGAAGACATGTCCGTGCTGCTCGAATGGAAAGGCTTTGCGATCGATGGGCCGCGGCACGGCCACCTCGGGATTGGTGTCGAGAAAGCTTTGGAGGCGACCGACCGTCACGGGTGGTCAGTGGCGGAGCTCGAAACGCTCCTCGTGCACGCTGGCACCGGCGGGCACACCCTGGTGCCGCAGGCCGGATCCTACTTTCGTGCGGAACACAGGTCGGTAGCGGGGGAGACCGTGCTGGAGGCAGACTTCAGCATTCTCGTGATCCTCTCCCGGAGCGGTCATCTCACCGCGGCGAACGGGTCCCACGTTGTTCTCGAGCAGGGGCTCACGATTCTCACGCCACACAATATCGGTGAGCTCACCATAACCGGTGAGCTGACGCTGCTGCGGTGTCGTCCGCCGATGCCCGATCAGGCGCGATAGTCCGATCTCATCCGAGGAGCAGCTGCTGCGTCAGCCGAGTAGGTCGACCACGCGGTCGCGCAGCAGGTTGCTGCGCTCGGTGAAGCCGCGCTGCCGACGCACGTACTCGGCCTTGCCCGCGGCGGTCTCGACCTCGACCGGCGTATAGCCCCAGTCGGCGAGGTCGTAGGGGGAGGCCTCCATGTCGAGCTGGCGGATGTCGCGCGCAAGCTCGAAGGCGTCCAGCAGGACCTCGCCGGGAACCAGGGGGCCGAGCTTGATCACCCACTTGTAGATGTCCATGCCGGCGTGCAGGCAGCCCGGCTGCTCCAACGTCGGCTGATTCTCCCGCGACGGTTGCAGCTGATTGAGCGGCAGGGCGGCCGGGGTGAAGAACCGAAACGCATCGAAGTGGCTGCAGGCCACGCGGTTGCCGTCGACGACGGCGTCGGTGTCGCTCTGGCCGAGGCGCAGCGGCGCGACATGCCGGTGCTCACCCTGACGGTAGACCATCGCCCACTCGTGCATTCCGAAACAGCCGAAGTGGGCTGGCCGCTGCCGGGTCGCGGAGAGGAGTGTTCCGATGAAGCGGATGACGCGCTCATTTTTCGCGGAGAAGGCGGCGGCATCCACTTGGCTGGCGCTGCCCGTGCTGCGGTACCACTTCCACGTTGCGCGGGGCAGATCGGCCGCGCCCTGGAGCAGCACGCCGGCGCCGGGATGCCAGCGGCGCAGCAGGCCCGGGCGAAATGGATAGTAGGTGAACAGAAAATCGTCGACCGGATGCGTCTGGCCGGTTGCCGCGCGCTCTCGGCGGCCGCGAGTGAAGGCGTCGGCGCGTTCCTCGTGAACCTGCTCGAGGCCCCGCCACTCGTCGGTCCCGAGCTCCTGGGTCTGGTCAGTACGTCGCACCCGTCGACACTACGCCGTCAACCCTGAAGATGCTGGCTGCCCAGGCCGATGGCAGTCAGCAGGATGCCTGGCGCTGGAACCTCTACATCAACGTCGTCATCGCCGTGGTCGCCTCGGCGATGGTCAACACCAGCTAGCAGATCGGCGGTTCCCTCGGAACGGCGTTGCTCAATACCCTCGCCGCCACGGCGGCCACCCACTACGTCGCCGATCACCTGCCCGCAACGGCCGCGTTTGCCGCCCAGGCTGCTGTTGACGGCTATTCCGTGGCTTACTGGTGGGGTGCAGGGGTCGTCTTGGGCGGTGCGATCATCGCGGCCTTGCTGTTTCGTCGCATCGGGCACGGCCTCTCGCTCCGCCACTGACCTTTGCAGAAAGCGGACACCGCGACCGGGGCGTTGCGCCCAGCGCGGTGGCGCTTACTTCTCCCAGTGTGGTTTCTCGGCGGGGGTGGCGGCGCGGTTTTGGCCGGCGGGGCGCCAGGTTTGGGTGGGGTCGAAGATGAGGGGGCCGCGCACCCAGGGGCGTCCGTGTCGCATGTCGATGTCCCAGCCGGATGTTTCGATGCTGGCATGGCCGGCGTTGCAGATGAGAACGGCGTTGTCGATGTCCGTGAGGCCGCCCTTACTCCAGGGAATAACGTGGTGAGCCTGCGTGAGGTGCGGTGGCACGGTGCAGCCGGGGATGACACAGCCACCATCACGGGCCGCTAATGCTCGGCGTTGGCTGTTGGTGAAGAATCGGTTGGTGGTGCCGAGGTGCAATACCTGACCCTGGTGGCCGAACAACGCGGGCTGATAGCCGCCGGCGCAGACGAGTTCGTCGACTTGTTTGACACTGAGGGGGCCGTCGATGCCGTCGATCCAGCCGGCGCCGCGCCCGGCGAGGAGGTCGTCGATGTGGATGTGCACCAGCACCGTTGGTGCCGCGCCGCCCATCGTCGGGGTTCCCGGCTGTCGAGCGGCCGCTTCGAACACCGCGCGGAGGATCCCGGCCTGCTTCTCACCGATCGAGCGGATGTCGCCGGGTTCCTGCGGGCAAGGACTGAGCACCTGGCCGCTGCTTGCTCCAGTCCGCTCGTCGCGGCCTGCGTGCTGGCCGTGCTGGCTGTCGGTCTGCTGGTCGGTCTGCTTGTCGGCTTCGCAGTGCTCTGCCGGTGCGTGGTTCTCGGCCTGGTCGCCGCCGTCAGCGTCGGCGGCAGCTGCGAGGCCGTCGCTGCCGTCGCTGATGTCGCTGCCATCGACGCTGGTGCTGTCCGTGCCGTCTTCAGCGGACGGTTCGCTCGCGTGGAACGCGACCGTGGGACGCGGGGCAGCGCCGGGAACGGGGTTGGCGGCGGCGGAGGAGAGGTAGGCGTCGAAAACGGTGCTGATGATGGCGCGGTCGAGGGTGGTCATCCAGCCGGAGAGGCTGTAGCCCCCGTTCGCCAGCCCACCAAAGGAGAGCCAGCTGTGCCGCTCCGCCGCAGCCTCACCAGGCGCGGACCCGTCGGGCGCGAGGCGCGCCTGCCACGCAATGCCCTGCTGGCGCAGCAACTCCGGCGCGAACGCAATCCCCGCACCGGGAAGCCCCTCGGTCTCTGGCGTGATCGCACCGGACCCACTCGCCACGAGAGAGCGTTCGACCCGGTCGAGGTCATCGACCAGAACCGAGGGGCGTAGGCCGTCGAGGACGGACACGATCACGCGGGCCTGCTCGACGCCGAGCTCCCCGCCCTGCAGAGCTTCCCCGACAACGGGATAGGTGGGCGTCAGGGGCAGACCCAGCAGCATCCGCTCACCCGCAGCCTTACCCAGCGACGCACGCTGCCGCACCTCACTGCGCGAGATCCGGGCCAGGGTCGAAACCAACAGGAGGCCGCTACGGCAGCCCAGCCGGCGCGCCAGAGACACCGCGCCAACCGCTTCAATCTCGGTCTGCTGAGCCGTTTTCGCGGTGGCCTTCTTCGCCACGGACTTATCAAGGTACTCGGAACGACGGAGCACATCCGTCGTCGACAGCACCCGGGCCCCATCAACAACCCGACCCACACTTTCCAGCGCGAGCAACATGCTCAAGGATTCTTCATCACCGAGCAGCCCGAAGGACAGCCCACCCAACGCCGCCAACAACGCATCCCGCGCCTGCTCCACCGCCACAATAGTGGGGTTCGAACTGACCTCGCTCGGGTTGTCCATGAACATGGGCGCCATTGCCTCCTTCCCATGATTCTACCTCAAATCGAACACAAAAGCGAGAGAAACTCAGGTAAATTTCTACACGAACTTCGGTGCCACAGCGAGTTGGCGGAGCTTCCCCGCGCCGGAAGGCCCTGAATCACGTTCGATTGAAAGGTTCGTGCCATCGGAGGCGTTGCGGTGACGCGAGCGACAAATAAAAATAACTATCGAAACTCTGTCACCATTTTCTGCAGGGCAGATTCGGCCGATTGGAATGGCGTCCCGATCCACAAGCAGCGTGTGCAGCCATGCCGTGCCGATGTTGCGAACGCGGTCCCCGCTGGTTGACAGACCAGGACCAGGAACAGTGCGCGCCGGCGCAACCCTACGGCCGGCGCAGAGGACTGTAGGGGCACCGGCGCAACGCAGCCGCAATGGGAACCGCAACGCATCCGCAACCGCCGGCAAAGTGGACGCGCAGGCGCAGCCGCACCGCAACCGCAACCGCCGGCATAGTGGCCGCGCAGGCGCAGGAGCGCCCCGGACGCGCAGGCCCAGGCGGAGCCCTCCAGCGCCGCCGTTACGCGGCCAGGGGAGTGGGCTCCACACTCCAGCGGATGGCGCGGACGCCGGCCCGGGTGCCGTGCGGCTCGCCGCCGTGGCCGCGCAGGCGGCGGCACTCCACGAGGTCCGCGGCCGGGGTGATGTGCGGGTCGCGGCAGGAGCTGTCGTAGCCGGTGTAGTCGATTTCAAGCAGGAGTTGGTCGTCGGTCATGGTTGTGGTTCCACTTCAGCGGGGCATCTCGTCGGAGCTGCCGGGCGAATGCACCTACCGGAGCAGGCGTTTGCCTCGAATTGATCGTGCGCGAATTGTTGGCACGCGATCGGGATCGAAACCCGATGTCACTCTCCGGCGATGCTGGCGGAGCTGGTCTATGCGTACGAGGCTAGGTCGCCCGGGTACGGATTGTCTGCAAGAAGGCGAAAATGTTTCAGTTCGTTACCTGATGGAAATGCCTCTTGCCCATTTCGGGTAGCGGGTAACGATTTGCGCGCGCCAGCGTTGCCCCCAGTATGACTATTCCGCTGTCCATTCTTGACCTCGCTCCGATTGCCCCCGGGCAGACTGCCCGTGAAGGCTTCGCGGCGAGTGTCGCTCTCGCCCAGACCGCCGAGAAACATGGGTATGAGCGCGTTTGGTATGCAGAGCACCACAATATGCCGACCATCGGATCGTCGGCCACGAGCATTCTGATCGGCCACGTCGCCGGCCAGACCAGCACAATTCGTCTCGGGTCCGGCGGCGTCATGCTGCCCAACCACTCGCCGCTCGTGATCGCCGAGCAGTACGGCACCCTCGCCGAGCTCTACCCCGATCGCATTGACCTGGGGTTGGGCCGGGCGCCCGGCAGCGACCAGACCACCGCTCGGGCGATGCGACGCGATCCGCGTGCCTCCGACCAGTTTCCCCAGGACGTCATGGAACTGCAGGCTTACCTGCGCGGCCAGTCGATCGTGCCCGGTGTGCAGGCGGTTCCCGGGGCCGGCACCAACGTTCCGCTGTACATTCTCGGCTCCTCGCTGTTCGGCGCCGGTCTCGCCGCCGCACTTGGCCTGCCCTACGCCTTCGCCTCGCACTTCGCGCCGGACGCGCTGCACGAAGCCATCGCGCTCTACCGCCGCGACTTCAGGCCCTCGGAGCAGCTCGCCGCCCCGCACCTCATCGTTGCCGCCAACGTGATCGCGGCCGATGAGAAAGCGGATGCTGTGGCGCAGTTTGACACGACCCGTCGCATCCGGGTGCGCGGCATGCTCTCCCGCGGACCGGCCACGCCCGAGTACAGCGACGACCAGATCGACGTCTTCCTGACCACCCCGGAGGGCCGGAACATCGCCAACATGATGCGCTACTCGGCCGTCGGAACGGCGGACGAGGTGCGCGCCTACCTCGAGGAATTCGCCGAGGGAACCGGGGCCGATGAGCTCATTCTGGCCCACCAGTCGCCGCGGATCGAGGAACGCCTGCGGTCGGTCGAGCTGACCGCCGATGCGATGAATCTTGTCGCGGCCTAGATTGGCCTGATGACCCCGGACGCGCTCGTCGACCTGTGTCTGAGCCTGCCTCAGGCTGTTGAGACCTTTCCCTTCGGCGAGGAGACGAGCGTGTTCAAAACCAGCGGCAACGGCAAGATTTTTGCCCTTGCTGCCCTGGCCGGCGACCCGCTGACGGTCTCACTAAAGTGTGATCCGGAGGAAAGCCGCGCGCTGCGTGAGGAGTTTCCCGCGTGGATCACGCCGGGGTATCACCTCAATAAGAAGCACTGGATCACGATTGTGCTCGATGGCCATGTGCCCCGCGAGCTCGTCGAAGAGCTGCTGCGGGACAGCCACGCTCTCGTGCGGCCGAGAGTTCCCCGGGCGCAGCAACGTCCCAACGTCGACGAGACGTGAGTTACAGGCCGTTGAAATCAGGTTGAGACTCACGGGTCGGCGAACGGATGCCGCCAAATCACACCTCGGCGAGCGGTTCGCCCAGTGGGTCGGCCGCGCCGAGGTCGGCCAGCGCCATGCCGCCGACCGGGAGGCCGGCCCAAGACAGCAGGGTCCAACCGTCCTCTGGCGAGCCGGTGAGCTCGACCACACCGGTGTTATCGAGCTCGTTCTCACTGGCGAAAGTGGGCGGCACGTTCTGGGCACGCGCGGCCGTCCACACCCGAATCGCCGCGCCGTGGCTGAACACCGCCGCCACTTCCGAGCGCCCTGCCGCCGCAGCAATGTCTACGTCGAACCGACGCAGGAAATCGTGGCCGTCGTGAGCACCCGGCATCCGCTTTTCAAGATCGCCGGAACCCCAGGCCACCGCGGTCTCCAGATAGGCACGAACGGATGCCCGATCACGCAGACCCTCGAGCGACCCGGCTTCGATCTCGTGCAAACCCCCGGCGACCTGCAGCTCTAGACCGCGGTCGGCGGCGAGCGGATGCGCCGTTAGCTGGGTGCGCAGGAGCGTTGATACGAAGATGGCGTCGATCGGGTCGGAGCGCAGGGCATCGGGAATCGCAGCGGCCTGGCGCAGACCGAGATCGGTCAGTCCCGGACCGGGATGCGCGGTGTCGAGCCGCCCGAGAACGTTGCCGGGAGTCTGGCCGTGACGGATCAAAAGAAGTCGCATGGTCCATCCAGCATAAGCATCGAGCCTGAATGGCGAGCGGTTCGCGGCGCGGGCACGCAGCAGACAGTGGCAGCATGGGACACACACCCACGACCGGTCAAACAGGAAGCAGCCCCATGACGATCATCAAAATCAACGCCATCACCGTGCCGAGCGATGGCGGCGACGAGCTCGCCCAGCGCTTCGCCGCCCGCGCCGGTGCCGTCGACGACCGCCCCGGTTTTGAGGGCTTCGAACTGCTCAAGCCGACCGACGACCGCCTGACCTGGCTTGTCGTGACCCGCTGGGCCGACGAGGAATCCTTTCAGGCCTGGCTCACCTCGCCGTCCTTCGCGCACGGACACCGCAGCGAGACGCCGAAAGACGGCGAGCCGGCCGCGCGCCCGGTCGGTGTGAGCAGCGAGCTGTGGTCCTACGCCATCGCCGGTGGAACCGGGCGCTGACGATGTCTGGCGGCACGGCAGAAGCGGTCGCGCACCTCGGATAGTGCCTTAGATGTCCGTGGCGATTTCGAACTTGGTTAGCAGGGGCGGGCCGGCCAGGACTGCTCCGAGGGGTGATTTTCCTGGCCCGGCTCGAAAGGTGCGGTAGGCGGCGTCGTGTTCCAGTGACGCCCACTTCTCCACGAGTACGAAGTGGGTGGGGTCTTCGGTATCGACGAGGACATCCACGCCAAGACATCCATTGAAGGCTCTGGTAACGATGAGAGTTTCGTGCAGGATGTCAGGAGCGTCAGCGAGAGACTCGGTTTTCACATGGATGTCGAGAAAAGCAGTGATGGGCACGAAAAGCTCCTTGCGGTTGAGGATGGGACCACTATGCGTGATCTATTGAATCCGGAGGTGGATCGGGAGTGTCGCTTTCGAGCAGCTCGGTGATCGACCGGAGGGTTTCGGGGGAGACATCGCCGAGCATCCGGGCAGCGAAGCTCACCACGCGCGCAACGCGCAGGCTCTTCACGAAGGCGAGTTGAGCGTCGACCCGTTCGGGCAGGTCGCCACCCCCGCCGAGCATGTACTCCGGAGGGATGCGGAAGAACTCGGCGATTCCGGTGAGCAATGCCGGATCGGTGACGAGCGGTCCTTCGCCGGTGATCATGTATGCCCAGCGGGCTCGGGAGAGGGTCAGGCCGCGTTCCTTGAGCCCCGCTTCGATTTGGCGATAGGTGTACGGAGTGTTTCCTTCAGCGACGACGACGTCAAGCAGCAAGTTGAGTTTGCGCGCCAATTCCACCTGGGGGCTCACCTCGTCGGCGCCCCGCGCGACGGTCATCTGGTCACCCCGGCCAGAGCGGTGGTTCGGGCCTGCGTGCGCACCTCGGCCAGGTCGATCAGGCCCTGTTCGGCCGGACTGACGGCCTGCTCGGGGTGAAGTAGCAAGCTGTCCCGAATCTCGACGTGCCGCCGGTACAGGTGCGCACCTGGCACACGCACGATGAGTAGCTGAAGCGGTGACAGCTCTCGTTCGATGCTGAGCTCGGGAGTGTCGGCCAGGAGGCGTTGCCACAACGGTGTGATGCGCCATAAAAGCACACGATCGTGGAAGTTTCTCCCGCTCGAGGTCAACCCGTCGACGGTGGCGGTCAGTCCCAGGCCGATGACGAGGCTTATCGGCGAGAGGAGCAGGCTCAGAGTGTACGCGATTCGGCCCCAACCGACCAGAAGGTAGTCTGCGTACAGCACGGCCAGGATGGCGCTGGTCAGGCTGATGAGGGCGTACGCGAGTACTCCCAGGCACGCAAGGAGCACGAGACTCAGTGAGATCCGGGTCACCAGACGTCGCTGCCGTCGCAAGTCCCGAATGCACGCGATACCGAACGACACCGCAAAGATGCCCATCGCGATCCAGGTCGTGGCCGCGTAGGCAGTGAAATCCCAGCGCGGTATGAAGGATGCTGCAATGTCGTCGGTGACCCGCCAGTCGCGTCCAAAAAACAGAACGGCCTGAACGAGCACGATCGCCGTGGTGATCAGCACAGTCGCTCGCTGACGAGCCCGCGTCAGTCCACGCGGAGACATAGCCTCCTGCACGATGACATCGAGCAGTGCGATGGCCACGATGGTGAGGGCGTGGAAGATGAAATAAGTCACGTTGCCGCCGCCGAGAAGCGCGTCAACCGGCCGGTACACCGGCTGCGGCATCAGCGTCATCGTCAGTGCAAAGACCGCCAGAAACAGCAGTAGCGGCCGACGTCGTCCGCGAATGGCCGATGGGACGCAGACCGCGGCGGCGATCCAAAAGACGGCCGACAGTGTGAAGAGAATTGTTTGCACTAGAGAACTCGTCCGAATCCGGTTGGGGTGCCCTGGGCAGCTTCGGGTGCGTCCTGCAGCATAATGAGGGCCAGTCGATCTCCGATGGCTTCGGCCAGGGCCTCCTGCTCATCGGTGAACTGGCTCCGCGACAGGGCGTAGGCGATCGCGTCGATCGGAATCAGGGGTGCCAGCAGCGCAATTCGTTCCGCAGGAATGAGTTCTTTCTCGTGATCGAGAATCATATGACCGGACTCGTGGTTGAGGAATTGCTGGCGGTGCACCGGGGAGGTGGTCGGTGCATGGTGGATGCGCTCAAAACTCTCCCCGGCCACGGCGATCCACAGCCCGCAGAGCCCCGACTCCAGCATGCGGGGGGTCGCGCTCTGCACCACGATCTTTTTTCCACGCACCGATTCCATGTGCCGGTGCAGCAATTCAGCCGTCAGTGGGCGGGGCAGACCGAGGTCGGACACCATCGTGTGTGCCCGTTTCTGCCGTGCTTCGTAGCTCATACGATGCCCCCTACTAGCCCATCAGCCTACCCCGCAGCGGGATCGGTCACCGCAAGTATGCACCGGTGCCCATATCGGGTTACGATAGACATGTCTAACGTGGGTCCTCGGGGGAGGATCGGCCAGGGCATCGCTCGATAATGGTGGCAACGCGGGGGCTCCAGTACCGGTTCTGCACACGGTACGACCACCATTCATCGAGCGGGCCCTGGCTCCACGTGGATGTTGAGTCCTAGAATCGGGCAGACTCATCGGGCCCGGGCCCGCACACTAAGATTCGTTACGCCTCCTCGTCGGAGTGCCGATGCCCGCAGTTAAGCTGGGCGCATGAGCACTGTGCGAACTACTGTCGCTGACACCCCCATCGCTGCGGCACGCCCGGCTCGATCCCAGGCACTGCTGGATGCCGTGACCAACTCCGTCGTCATCGCGGACGGCGCCATGGGCACCATGCTGCAGGAGCACAACCCCACCCTCGACGACTACCAGCAGCTCGAGGGCTGCAACGAGATCCTCAACGTGAGCCGCCCCGATATCATCGCGGCCATCCACGACGTCTACCTCGAAACCGGCATCGACGCCATCGAGACCAACACCTTCGGCGCGAACTGGTCCAACCTCTCCGACTACGGCATCGAAGACCGCATCGAGGAACTCGCCAGGCTCGGCGCCGAGATCGCCCGCACCAGTGCCGAGAAGTTCGAAGCCCGCGACGGCCGCGTGCGCTGGGTGCTCGGCTCGATGGGCCCGGGCACCAAACTGCCCAGCCTCGGCCACACCACCTACGCCAACCTCAAGGCCACCTTCGCCGAGCAGGCGCTCGGGTTGATCCGCGGTGGCGCCGACGCGTTTTTGATCGAAACCTCGCAGGATCTGCTGCAGACCAAGAGCGCGGTGAACGGATGCAAGCAGGCCATCGCTGAGACCGGCATCCGCTTGCCGATTTTCGTGGAGGTGACGGTGGAGACCACCGGGACCATGCTGATGGGCAGCGAGATCGGCGCAGCCCTGACGGCGCTCGAACCCCTCGGCATCGACGCGATCGGCCTGAACTGCGCGACCGGACCGACCGAGATGAGCGAGCACCTGCGCCACCTCTCCAAATTCTCCCGCGTTCCCGTTATCTGTATGCCGAACGCCGGCCTGCCGCAGCTGACCAAGACCGGCGCGAGCTACCCGCTCACCCCTGACCAGCTCGCCACGGCACACGAACAGTTCGTGAAGGAATTCGGGCTGGGGCTGGTGGGTGGATGCTGCGGTACGACTCCTGCACACATGACCGCCGTGGTAGAACGGTTGCGTGGTGTCACCGTTAAACCGCGAACGCTCGAAGCGGATGCCGGCGTCGCGAGCTTGTACCAGCACGTGAGCTTCGACCAGGACAGCGCCTTCCTCGCCATCGGCGAGCGCACTAACGCCAACGGCTCGCGCGCGTTCCGCGATGCGATGCTCGCCGAGAACTGGGACGACTGCGTCGACATCGCCCGCAGCCAGGTGCGGGACGGCGCCCACCTGCTCGACGTGTGCATCGACTACGTCGGCCGCGACGGCGTCGCCGACATGAAACAGGTCGTCTCCCGTCTGGCCAGCGCCTCGACCCTGCCGCTCGTGGTGGACTCGACCGAACCGGCCGTGCTGCAGGCCGGCATGGAACTCATCGGCGGCCGCCCGGTGGTGAACTCGGTCAACTTCGAAGACGGCGAAGGGCCTACCTCCCGGTTCGGTCGCATCATGCCGCTCGTGAAAGAGCACGGCGCCGCCGTGATCGCCCTCACCATCGATGAAGAAGGGCAGGCCCGCACCGCCGAACACAAGGTGCGCATCGCCACCCGGCTGGTCGAGACCCTCGTGAACGTGTGGGGTATGCGGGTCGAGGACATCATCGTCGACGCCCTCACCTTTCCGATCGCGACCGGCCAGGAGGAAACCCGCCGCGACGGCATCGAAACCATCGAGGCGATCCGCCAGATCAAGGCGAAATACCCCGGCATCCACACGACGCTCGGAGTGTCGAACGTGTCGTTCGGACTCAACCCGGCCGCCCGGTCGGTGCTCAACTCGGTGTTTTTGCACGAAGCCACCGAGGCCGGCCTCGACTCCGCCATCGTTAACTCCGCCAAGATCGTGCCGCTCGCCTCGGTGCCCGATGACCGCCGAAAGGTGGCCATGGACCTGGTCTGGGACCGCCGCGAATACGACGCCGAAGGCACCCTCACCTACGACCCGCTGGTGGCCCTGCTCGACCTGTTCGCCGGCGTCGACTCCGCCGCATTGAAGGACGAACGTGCCGCCGAACTGGCGGCCCTGCCGGTGGGCGAACGGCTGGAGCGCCGCATTATCGACGGCGAGGCCAAGGGCCTCGAGGCTGACCTCGACCTTGCCCGAGCCGGGGGGTTGAGCGCGCTCGATATCGTCAACGTGCACCTGCTCGTGGGCATGCAGGTCGTCGGCGCCCGCTTCGGCAGCGGCGAGATGCAGCTGCCGTTCGTACTGCAGTCCGCCGAGGTCATGAAAGCCGCCGTCGCGCTGCTGGAGCCGCACATGGAGAAATCCGAAGCGGCCGGCAAGGGCACGATCGTGCTCGGCACAGTTCGCGGCGACGTGCACGACATCGGCAAGAACCTCGTCGACATCATCCTCACCAACAACGGCTACGACGTGATCAATATCGGCATTAAACAGCCGATTGCTGAGTTCATTCGGGTGGCTGAAGAACACAACGCCGACGTGATTGGCATGAGCGGGCTGCTCGTGAAATCCACGGTGGTGATGAAAGAGAACCTGCTCGAACTCGAATCGCGCGGCCTCGCTGACAAGTGGCCGATCCTGCTCGGTGGCGCCGCACTCACCCGCTCCTACGTGGAGGACGACCTTGACAGCGTCTTCGCCGGGCAGGTGCGCTACGCCCGCGACGCGTTTGAGGGCCTCGCCCTGATGGAACCCCTCGTGGCCATCGCCCGCGGTGCCGACCCCAAATCGGTCGGCCTGCCGCCGCTCAAGAAACGCATCCACAAGAAGAGTCTGCTCACCTTGACCGAACCCGAGGAGATGCCCGCTCGGTCCGAGGTCGCGAGCGACAACCCGATCCCGGTGCCGCCGTTCTGGGGCACCCGCATCGTCAAGGGCGTGGCCCTAGCCGACTTTTCGGCCTTCCTCGACGAACGCGCCACGTTCATGGGGCAGTGGGGGCTCAAGCCCAGCCGGGCTGAAGACGGCGCGAGCTATCAGGAACTGGTCGATACCGTCGGTCGGCCGCGCCTGCGTTACTGGCTCGACCGCATCCTGGGCGAGGGCATGCTCGATGCCTCCGTCGCCTACGGCTACTTTCCGGTGGTTGCCGACGGCGACGACCTGGTCGTGCTGCACCACGGTGACGACCCGACCGGCCTGGTCGGCCAGGCTGGACTGCTCGCGCCCGACGGCGGTTCCGACGGCGTGCTCGGCTCTGATCGCCTGCGCTTCAACTTTCCCCGGCAGCGCCGTGACAAACACCTGTGCCTGGCCGACTTCGTGCGCGGTCGCGCGTCTGGCCAAACGGATGTCGTCGCCCTCCAGCTGGTCACCGCCGGCTCGAACGTGGACTCAGTGACGGCCCAAATGTTCGCCGCGAATCAGTACCGCGATTACATGGAACTCAACGGGCTCACCATGCAGCTGACCGAGGCGCTGGCCGAATACTGGCACTCGCGCATCCGCTCGGAATTCGGTGTGGGCGGCGAAGACCCCACCGATATCGCCGGCATGTTCAAGCTCGAGTATCGCGGTGCCCGGTTCTCGCTCGGCTACCCGGCCTGCCCCGAGATGGAGGATCGCCGCAAGGTGGTCGAGCTGCTGAAACCCGAGCGGATGGGCGTGGTCTTGTCGGAGGAGCTGCAGCTGCACCCCGAGCAGTCGACCGACGCGTTCGTGTTCCACCACCCGGAAGCGAAGTACTTCTCGGTGTAGTTCGTCGGGGTCGGAGGGGGCTCCGCGCGGGAGTCGCGCCTCCCGCGCACTGGCGCACGTCCCGCGCAGCGCGAAACGGATGCCTTCGAGCCAGAGAACGAGTCAGCGGGGGCCCAGGCGTGCGCGGCGCAGGGCGGCGAGAACGGCCGGGCCCACCAGGGAGATGCCGACCACAGTGGTGATGGCCCGCACGGTGTCCCAGGTGAGGGTTGACGTGACCAGGGAGTACAACGCGAACGAGGCGAGATTCTGCCCGGCGTCGGCCCCGGCCGTGTAGGAGATGCCGGTACCGCTACCGACGGCGAACGGCCAGAACCAGAGGTTCATCATGAGGCCGAACAGGTACGACGAGACGACGCCGTAGACGGCCAGCAGCACGATTTCGAGGCTCCGACGCCAGCGCGTCCCGGTCGTGAGCCGCGATTGCGCGTTCAGCCTGGGGCGCTGCCAGCGCTGCCAGCGCTGCGCGGGTGCGCCTGGCGCGGGCTCGCCATGCGCGGGTTGGCTTGGCGCTTGTGCGGTCGACGCCGGTTGGGTCCTGGGTGCGGTCGGGGTCGCTTTCGCCCAGTGCGGCAGCAGCCCCGCGCCGGCGCCGACCCAGCCGCAGGCGAACATCTGGAACGGGGTCCAGGGCCCGAAGCCGCCCCAGAGCAGGGAGGACACCGCGATGGTGAGCAGTCCGAGCAGAAAACCGAACCGCGCGCCGTAGACCCGTCCGGCCAGAATCAGCAGCACGAACACCGCCTCAACCCCGCCCATGCCGGCACCGGCGATTCGCACCGCGGCACCGACCGCCGCGAGCACACCGAGCAGCGCCACTGTTTTCGCCGTGTACATCTCCCGGTCGAGGGTGAGCGCGAGGGCCACGATGAGCGCCGGAATGAGCGCGAACGCCACGATCGGCACGGCGACCTGCGCGTCGGCCGGCACCGCCGCGACGAAGAACGGCCAGGCGAAGGCTGCGGCGGCGAGAACGCTGCCGCTGCCCAGAATCCACGACGTCCAGCGGATGCGCTGGCGCGCGCTCACAATGACCGTCACGAGTGCACCTCGATAGGGGCTTCGAGCCGGCCGGCTTCCATGCGCAGGATTCGGGTGGCGAGACCCCGCGCGAAGTCGTCGTCGTGGGTAGCGAAAATAACCGCAGCGCTGTAGCTCGCGGCCTTGAGCAAAGCGTCGCTCACCAGGGCACGCGACGTGAGGTCGAGGCCGCGAGTGGGTTCGTCGATGAGCAGCAGGTCGGGCCGGGCCGCGAGTTGAATGGCCATCACGAGGCAGAGGCGTTCGCCGGAAGAGAGGTCGCGTGGGTGGCGCTGCATCAGGTGCGCGGCATCCGCGACGCCATCGAAACCCAGCAGCTGCGCAAATGTCTGTGCCGTATCGGCGCCAGCCAGAGTGCGGTTAGCCCGCCGACACTCCTCGGTCACGGTGATCGCAAACAATAGGTCATCGAAGTTCTCGGGCACCAGCGCCACGGCCTGCCGACGGGTTCGCCGCTTGAGGGCGTGCACGTCATGGCCGGCAACGGTGACGGTGTCGGCAGCCGTCGGCAACGCCATCGCCCGCAACAGGCTACTTTTACCGGCGCCGTTGCTACCCCGAAGCGCGATCAGCTCGCCGGCCTGCACCTTGAAGGACACGTCGTCGACGACCAGACTCGTTCGGTGTCGAACGCTCAGCCGGCGGATGCTTGCCAACAGCACAGCAGGCACGGTTCCGAAATCTCGCGACGCGACCGGCGTCGGCGTGGGAGTCTCGGCGGTCGACAGCGCCTGCATCTCACCGGCGGAGACCTCGTGCAGCTGGCTGCCTCGAATCTGGAGCCAGACATCCGCTATCGAAGCGAACTCCTTCGTGTTGTGTTCGGCGATGACGACGCAGACGTCGGCTTCGTGGGCGAGCTGGCCAAGCACGGTGCAGACCCGATCCCGGGCGGCAGCGTCGAGGTCGGCAAGCGGCTCGTCGACGAGCAACAGGATGGGGTGATTCACGATGGCCGCCGCGATTGCGACGAGGCTGGCCTCGCCCGCTGAGAGCCGCTCGATCGGTCGGTCGACCAAATGTTCGATTTTCAGCCGAGCGGCGACCTGGAGAATCCGGGCGTGCACGATGGACGGGGTGACGTTGCGCACGGCCAGGGCGAATCCGATTTCGTCGTGCACGGTTTCGGCCGCAAAGCCGAGGCGCACGTTCTGCGCGACAAGCCCGACGAAACCGGCCGTGTCACGCGGGGGAGTCGAGGCCCGATCGGCACCGCCAATGTTGACGGTGCCGGTCTGAACGCCGTCGTAGAAGTGCTGGAACAGCCCGCTCATGCTGTGCAGCAGGCTGGTTTTGCCTGACCCGGTCGCGCCGACGATAACGGTGAGAGTGCCGGGCTTGAGGGTAACGTTGAGCTCGTCGAGGTGCCAGCCCGTCTTGTCAGGCGCAGCACCGAAGTTCAATCTGACATCCCGGAGCACCACCGGTGCCTCGCACACGCCGGTTACGACGCGGGTCGCCGCAAATCCGCGGGTTTCCATCGACGCGGCCAGCGCGAGCGCGCGCTCGATTGTCTGCTCGAAGATGGGCACGAGCAGCGACGCGATCGACCGCTCGCCGCGTAGGGAGCGGGCAACCCGCACGCGGCGCACGGATTCCAGCAGTGCCGGAAAGGTCGCCCAGGCGATGACGAGCGAACGAGAGATGGCGCGCAGCGGGCCGCGACCGGCACCGCGCGCAAACAGGGATTGCACGTTGATGACCGCGTTCAGCAGGCCGAAGAACACGATGATGGCGGCAACCGGCAGTGCGCTGAGCGCGGCATTGCCGAGACCGACCAAGGTGATCGGGCCCAGCAGCGTGATGTGGCTGAACGGCCCGTCGAGTCGGAGCCGGGGAAGCTCCAGGAGTACCGGGCCGGTGCCGGCGCCTGCCCCGCCGAAGACCACGCGGTAGACGACCCGCAACAGCACGAAGCCCACCGCGAGCACGATTGCCGCGAGAAGCGGGGCCAGGCGCAGGCGAAACACTAGCTGCCGGGCGTCGGCGTTTCAGTGCCGGTCGTGTAGACGAGTCCCACTGACTGGCCGGGTTCGACCTCGAGCGTGCCGATGCCCTCCTGGGCGTACTCCCATTCGGCGTCGGGAGTGGCCTTCACCCAGAGCGCCCAGTAGGCGTAAGCCGGTGGCATCGAGGCGCAGCTCTCGGTGAAGGATTCCTGGCCCTCGACCACGACGGTTTCGTCGGCGGCCGGGCGGTCGTTGACGCGGCAGACGATGGCGTCGCCGTATTCGACGCTGCCCTCGGTCGTGGTGCCCGTCGTTGCGAGGGTCTCGCTCGCAGGGATGGCCTTGGTCGCGTCGACGCACTCGGTGATCGTGGCGGCGTCAAGCAGACCGAAGTCCACGACGACGGCGACGCCGGCGCAGTCGGCCGAGGAAGCTTCAGCGGTCGCGGCAGGTGAGGCCGACGAGCCGGAATCAGCGGGAGCGCATCCGCTCAGTGCAGCGAGCAGAACGAGCGCGCCCAATGCAACTGAGGTGCGGGCAGCCGTGCTGCGGAAGCCCGTGTTGCGGGAGAAAATGGGCGCAGAAAAAATTGTTGCGTTGAGGTTCATTGGTTCAGATTACCTAGCGTTTAGAGGATGCCGGCGACTCGGTCGAGCCCCCCGCGGAGATCGAGCAGAAGGTCGTCGAGCGCTTCGATGCCCACCGACAGGCGCAGCATTCCGGCGGTGATGCCGAGGCGGGCGTTGAGGTCGGGGGCAAAGGAGGCGTGGGTGGTGGTCAGCGGATGCAGCACCATCGAGCGGGTGTCGCCGATACCGGTCATGCGGCTGAACACCCGCAGGCCGTTCGTGAAGGCGCGGGCACCCTCGGTGCCGCCCTTGACCGTGACGGCGAAGACCGAGCCGGTGCGCCCGTTGTAGTACTGCTGCGCAATGTCGTGCAGCGGGCTGCTCGGCAGGCCGGCGTAGTCGACGACCTCGACCTCCGGCTGCTCTTCGAGCCAGTGCGCGATGGCACGGGAGTTGTCGACGTGGCGTTCCATGCGCAGCGACAGGGTTTCGATGCCCTGGTGCAGCAGAAACCCGTTGAACGGGGAGAGCGACGGGCCGACGTCGTTGACGACGGCCTCGCGCACATACTGGGCAAAAGCGGCCGGGCCGAACCGGTCGAGCAGCGACGGCAGGCCGGGGCGCAACGAGTCGGTCAGCAGCGGGTAGCGGCGGGAACTCGCCGCCCAGTCGAAGGTGCCGCCGTCGACGATCGCGCCGGACACACCGGCGCCGTGGCCGCTGAGAAACTTGGTGGTCGAGTGCACGACAATGTCGGCGCCGTGCTCGAACGGGCGAATCAGGTACGGCGTGGCCACGGTGTTGTCGACGACGAGGGGGATGCCGTGGCGGCGGGCGACGGCGGCAATGCGGGCGATATCCACGACGTCGTTGCGCGGGTTGGGGATCGTTTCGGTGAAAATCGCCTTGGTCTCCGGGCGAATGACCGCGTCCCAGGCTTCGTCGGAGTCGGTGTCCCAGACGTAGTCGACCTCGATGCCCATGCGGCGAAAGCTGCGGCCGAGCAGAATGCGGGTACCGCCGTAAATGCTCGCGGTCGAGACGATGTGTTCGCCCGCTTCGGCCAGGGCGAACAGGGCGGCGCTGATCGCGGCCTGCCCGCTCGACACGGCGACACAGGCGGTGCCGCCCTCGAGCGAGGCGAGGCGCTGCTCGGCGACCGCGTTGGTCGGGTTGCCCTGCCGGGAGTAAATGGGTTCGCGGGAGCCACCGTTGAACCGGGCGGCGCCGTCGTCGAAGGAGTCGAAGACGTAGCCGGCGCTCAGGGTGAGCGGCGGAATGCGTGCGCCGCGGTTTTCGTCGGCGTATTCGCCGACGTGCACCTGGCGGGTGTCGAAGCTGAAGCCGTCCCAGTTGGTAATCGGGTCCACGACCTCACGAGCGTCAGAGTTCAGCGGTGACGACGTGAGTGAAGCGGATACTGGTGCTGGCGTGACCATGAAACTTCCTGTTGCGTCGGTGTGGGTCGGGAGCGGAGCATCCGTTTGGGTAGAGGTGGTCATCAGGCCGCAGCCTCGGCCGACACCCGGGCGACGAGCGCCGCGATGCGGACGACGGCCTCGCGCAGAGTGTCGGGGGAGCAGGCCAGGTTGAGGCGGGCGAAGCCCTGACCGCCGAGGCCGAAGGACTCACCGCTGTTGAGGGCGACGCGGGCATCGTCGAGAATGCGCTGGTACGGATTGTCCCCGAGACCGACGTGGCGAAGATCCATCCAGGCAAGATAGCTGGCGCGCGGCCGGTGATAGATCACGGCGGGCAGGTGTTCGCGGAGTAGGGAATCCAGGAGAGCATCGTTGCTGACAATTTGGTCGATGGCAGTGTCGAGCCAGTCGGTACAACCGAACGCGGCGATATTCGCGTGCAGGCCGAGAATGCTGGTGCGACAGGCAACTTCCTCGGGCAGAAGGTTCAGCAGCGCGTTGGTCGCATCATCGGCCGCGACCATGATGGCGCACTTGAGCCCGGCAATGTTCCAGCCCTTGCTCGCCGAGGTCACGGTCACCGCGCGCGCGCCGGCGGCCACGGCCAGCGGGGCGAACGGAGTGAAGGTGGCGCCGGGGTAAGTGAGCGGGGCGTGGATCTCGTCGGAGATCACGAAGACGTCATAGTGGGCCGCGAGCCGGGCGAGCTCCTCGAGTGTGGCCCGCGCCCACACGATGCCGTGCGGGTTGTGCGGGTTGCACAGGAGGAAGGCATCGACGCCGGAAGCGAAACTGCGCTCCAGCGCCGCGAAGTCGAACAGCCAGGTGTCACCGTGCTCGATCAGGGGGGTCTCCACGACGTTACCGAGGGCCTCCTCCACCAGTTCGTAGAACGGCGGGTAGACCGGCGGGGTGATCGCGACGCGGCCGCCAACCGGCACGGCCAGGCGCAGGGCCTCGACGATGCCGACGCTGACGTCCGTGGCGAGATGTACGTGGCTCGGGTCCACGTTCCAGCCCCAGCGGTCCAGGGCGAACGTGGCGAAGGCCGGAGCAAGCGGCCCAGGGCCGTCAAGGTAGCCGGTGTCGGACGCCTGTACGCGCTCCACCAGGGTCGCGACGATCTCTGGTGCCAGGGGGTAATCCATCTCGGCAACGAACAAGGGAAGTACGTCGGCGGGAAACCGAGTCCACTTGATGCTGCTGCGCTCGCGCCGGATATGCTCCAGCGGTGCGGCCTTGATGACTGACATGACCACAGCATGTTCCTGCCGCCCCGAATTAGCGAACAGGTCCGTAAATATTCGACACATGAGAGCGGATGCCGCCGGTGCCCGGTCGCAGCGGCCAAGGGTGTTGTCACCCCTGACTAACGCCCGGGATAGAGGATAGGAACCGACGTGTCCAGCGCTCCGTAAGCCAACGGCTGACGGGACGTTTCTGTATGGCCAGACTGCGAGGATTCGCTGCGTCGGTATTGCGTGTCGGCTGACCTTCTGGTTCCCACCGACGGATGGACGGGGCGTAGTGGCCCTGTTCGCGGGCGAGAAGGCAACAACGGGAGACATGTTCTACGACGGTGTCGAATCACTCATGAACGGCTTTGGTGGCCGTAGCGCTGGGCCATCTTCTCGGCGAGCAGCTGCGCTGCTTTCACCGCGGTCAGTGCCAGGCTCTCGCTTTCGTCAACGCCGAGTTCGCTGAGCGCCCGAACGAGATACAGCGGTAATGGCTCCCTATGGGTCACGGTTTCGGGTACCCCGCGGTCCGGCAACTTCTTGTCACGAACACAGGCCCAGAACGCGTCAGCGTCAACGGTGAGCCGGGTTCGCAGCATGTGGGTCCACATCCCGGCAGAGTACGTCGACCGGTCGACGGGCCGGGAGATTCGTGTTCGGAGGATTTGCCCGTCCCAGAGCGCCAACTCATAGGTGCGGTGAGGCCTGACAGGCTGTCCTGATGCGCCGCTTACGAGCTGCCACTTCTCCGCCACGCAGAAATCGTCGTGGTCCTCGCGGGTCGTGGTCGGGTACTTACTCACCGCCGCGCTCAAGCCATTCGAGGAGCTGCTCGTCGGTTTAAAGTTTGATGAGCTGCACAAGTGCCCAGTTGTCGGCGTGATTCGGAGCGCGCTCCAGCCGGTCGTCCCAGTCTTTGGCGTACTCACGAAGCGACAGGGCGAGGTCCGCGAACGCGCCGTCAACATCCGTACCCTCTGACACGACGGGGCGACCATCCATCAACGCAATGGTGCGGTCATCTTCCCGAGTGACGCGAACGCGCGGCGATACAGTTCGAGAGAAGTATGTACGGAGCCGATTCACCGGCATGACCGCAGAGAGCTGACCATCGCGCTGCACGGTGACGGTTCGCCCGCGCGCACATGCGAACGTACGCCGAGTACGTCATGTTCATGTCATCTCGGTGTCACTTCCTCTGGCCATCGCGGCACTTGATGCACAGGGCCGACGCCGTCCGCTTGGCAGCACGACGGGCGCCCACGGTCCGAGTTCGGTCGCCACCAACAATGACGAGCTCAGGTGGAACAGCGAGGCTTCTCAGGTGATCGGCTACCTGGACCAACCGATTAGGCGCTTCGAGGTCTTCCATCGCGGTAGCCCGTAACTCTTTCGGGGGGAGCGGTTTGGATTCAAAAATCCGTAATATGAGTATTTGACACTTCGCTCTAACTTTGAAACGTCCTGGCGCTGATGGCTGGATTGCTTGGTTCCCGCGCGACCGCGCGGGTGAGAACCCTGAAACGACGGAGCACTCCATCTCAATGTTGAATCCTGAGTTAGTTACCCGATCCGCACACCGCCACCGGATCGCCTTCCGGTGACTTTCAATTCCCCCTCTGAGTCGCGTTTTGCGGCGGCCAGCCGGTTTATGACGGCGCAGACCTGGTGGATCGCCAGCGAATTGGTTCGCCGGCATCCGCATCTACTCATGACGCGCGTCACAGCTGAAGACGACGGACCAGTAGTTCTGCTCCACGACGAACAAGATGGCATGCGCATTCAGTTCGATTTGGAACGCGGCATCAGATTTGTGGTTTTGGGTGAGGCCGTCAACATTGCGTGGCGACGCATTGTGAACTCGGACAGTTCGCACGAGATCGTGAAGATGATCGAGTTCGCCACGGGTCTTCAGGCACCCCGAGTCACGCCGAATACCACGCCTCGTGCCCTCGTATACAGGCTGATCAGTAGCTTCCTGACGTCGGTCGTGAACGACCCGAATGAGTGGAACGTCGTGCCGGCGACCATGTCCACTGACGGCACCGACGATCAGAGCGCCGGGCAGTTTCTGCTCTTGTTTCCGTCAACGCAAGCGGCTGTGGCGGCTTACACCGCGCAGACCCATACCCAATTACCCAACGGCGGCACACGGCTCTTCCATCAGCCGTTTTGGGCCCTTACCCGGGACCTTGAGGCTGTGGCTATTTTAGACATTGCCGGGGTCATTCACACCCGCGAGGGCGCCGTGCGCCTGATGCCGATTTTCAAGGAAGCAGGTGGTCAGATGTCAGCGACCACGGCCTGCGTGCTGGGAAAATTCCAGCCCTGACCACTCCAGCCTGCCGTTGACTGCCGCGTCACTTTCTGCGAGTAGATCTCTACACGCGAAGGAGCCAAGCCACCCACCGACAGGGCCCGGCATCGTGGGTAGGGGCCCTGTCGGGCGTGCTACTTGGCGAGGAACGCGAGTACGTGCCGGTTCCATTCGTCCTTGTGGGAAACGGTGAGACCGTGGGGGGCGTCTTCGATCAGTACGAGTACGCTGCCGGAGATGGCCTCGTGCGTGCGCTTGCCGCTGACCTCGAACGGCACGATGGTGTCAGAGTCGCCGTGAATCACCAGGGTCGGGATGGTAATTTTCGTCAGGTCATCGCGAAAGTCCGTCGTCGCGAAGGCGGTGGTGCAATCGAGCGTGCCCTTCGGTGAAGCCATCTGGGCAATATCGAGGTTGTACGCAATCTGTTCGGAACTGACCTTCGGCTTGTTGACCAAGGACGGCTTACCTGCCGTGAAGAACATCGTCAGGAACTCATTCAGGAATGCCGGCCGATCGCCGGTCAAACCGTCGTGGAACCACTGGGCCAGGTCGGCGTCGACACCGCCGTCAGGGTTGTCCTCAGATTTCCAGAGGTACGGCGGCACCGCGCTGGCGAAGACGAGTTTCGCGATGCGGTCGGTGCCGTAGGTACTGACGTAGCGGGCGAGCTCGCCGCCGCCCATCGAGAATCCGATGAGCGTAACATCCCGTAGGTCCAGGGTATCGAGAACGGTCTTTAGGTCGGCAGCGAACGTGTCGTAGTCGTACCCGTTCCAGGGCTGTGACGACTGGCCGAACCCGCGACGGTCGTAGGTAATAACCCGGTAGCCGGCGTCGACCAGGGCGGGGACCTGACCCTCCCAGGATCTGCCGCTGAGGGGCCAACCATGAATAAGTACGACGGGCTTTCCGGCACCGACGTCGTCGTAATGCAATTCAACGCTCGGATCGTTCTGACCGGTGACGGTGATGAAAGGCATGTTCACTCCTTGCAATCGGGATGGTTCCTTGGAGGTAATCGGGATGGTTGTTTCGAGGTAACCGGTGTTCGCTGGGAGACGGCTGTAGGCGGCACCATCGGTCGGGCTCGTCCCCCCACATTCGACAGAACTGACCGGGACTGAGGAGGCAGATCGTGCAACCTGCCAAAGCACTGACATTCGACTCTGACGCGCCACCCGCTGCGAGTTAAGAGCGACACTAAACCGCATGACGAGCATGACGAGCATGACGAGCATGACGAGCATGACCCGGGCCGCGCTGGTAAGCGGAGCATTTGTAGAACTAGCCGACGCACTGGTCGGCGAATACGACGTGCTCGATCTCTTGCACACCCTGGTCGACCAATGCGTGGTGTTACTTGACGCCACCGCAGCTGGCATCCTCCTAGCGGACCACAACGGCAATCTGCAAGTTGTCGCCTCCACGAGTGAAGAAAGCCAGATCGTTGAAGTTTTGCAACGTGAAGCCGGAGCAGGTCCCTGCATCGACGCGTATCGGTCAGGAAGGGTCGTCACGCTCAGCGATATCGCCACCAACGGTGATCTCTACCCCACTTTTCAGGCCGCGGCATTGTCCCAGGGCTTCCAATCCGTTCACGCCATTCCGATGCGTTTTCGTCCCCACACCATCGGGGCGCTGAATCTGTTTCGAACGGAAAAAGGCGTGTTGAGTGCTGAAGACGCGACAATTGGTCAGGCCCTGGCCGACGTCGCGACGATCAGCCTTCTCCATGAACGCACGGCTCGAGAGAATGCAACGGTCAACGAACAGTTACAGCGTGCCCTCAATAGCAGAGTGTTCATCGAGCAGGCCAAGGGAGTCATCGCTGAACGAAACGGCATCAATATGGATGAAGCTTTCCAGCGGCTGCGCGAGCACGCCCGTTCGCGTCAGGAGCCGATGCACACAAGCGCCGCAGACGTGATCAGCAGCCGCGTCATGATCTAGGTCGGGTGTCCCGATTCACGCACTGCGTGAGCCATGCTTTCGTCGAGGTACTGGCTAGAGTTCTGACCTGGATTGGTCCTCCCGACCCTGCCGCGCCAGACCACGAAACCATCGAGCGCGGGACTAATGCAGCCGTGGACTGGACGGTCTGTGATCGACCAAGCTGACACCGGGTCCCCGTCACCGTCGGCAATACGCCCGAGATGACGTTCACCGATCAAGGTCACCGGGAAAGAAACGTGCCCGGCCAGGCCGTCCCGAGCGTCCCAATACACACAGCAAGGCCCACACTGACCGCGACTAAACTAGTGACTTCGGTTTAAGGGGTGCGTGCGTGATCGACCAGGAGCTTGTTCGGGAACAGAACTATGTCCAGTCGCTGTATGAGCGGTTGGATGCATTAGCGGAAGAGGCCGAACATCAGCTGATCGAGGTGCGCCGCCTCGACGTGGGCGGCAACCACCAGTCCCGCAGCGAGCGCGATACCTTCGCCCGCCTGTACGAGGATCGCATCGTGCAATTACGCGAGGTCGACGACCGGCTTGCCTTCGGTCGGCTCGAGACCATGCCGGACGACTCCGGCGACTCGGTCTACCGTTACATCGGACGGGTCGGGCTGCGCGACGAGGACCACAAGCCCCTGCTGCTGGATTGGCGGGTGCCGCAGGCCAGCGCCTTCTATCAGGCCACGGCCGCCACGCCGCTCGGTGCCCGGGCCCGCCGTCACCTGCTGTCCAAGGGGCGCAGCATCATTCGCATCGAGGACGAAATTCTCGATGCCGCCCTGCTTGCCGACCCGGATGCGACCACGCATCAGGGCGAGGGGGCCCTGCTCGCGGCCCTCACCGCGCAGCGCACCGGGCACATGTCCGACATCGTCTCGACCATTCAGGCGGAGCAGGACCGCATTATCCGCTCGGAGCTGGCCGGAATTCTCGTCGTGCAGGGCGGCCCTGGCACCGGCAAAACCGCCGTCGCTCTGCACCGCGCCGCCTACCTGCTGTACACGCACCGGGAACGCCTCCGCGACAGCGGTGTGCTCATCATCGGCCCGTCACGCTCGTTTCTGCAGTACATCGAGGCCGTGCTGCCGTCGCTCGGCGAGACCGGGGTCGTGCTCGCCTCGGTCGGTCAGTTGTTTCCCGACGTCGAAGCGACCGAAGAGGATGCCCCGGCCGTTGCCGCTCTCAAAGGCCAGGCGTTCATGGCCGACCTCATTGCCCGGGCCGTGCAGTCCCGGCAGCGCACCCCGGCCGCCGCGCAGGTGCTCGTCGTCAACGGCGACCGCATCGTGCTGCAGCCGGAGCTGGTCGCCCAGGCGATCGCGCGCGCTCGCGGCACCGGCAAGACCCACAACGAGGCCAGGGTCACGTTCGTGAAGACGGCCATCAACGCGCTGTCCCGGGTGTGGCTCGAGCAACTGCAGCAGCAGGGCCGGTCGATGGACGATACCGACCTGCCGATGCTGCGCGAAGATCTGCGCCTGGCCGATGACGTGCGCGTAGCGCTGAACACCGCCTGGCTGCCGCTGACCCCGCAGAAGCTGCTGCAAGATCTGTATGCGCGGCCGCAGTGGCTGGAGGAGCTGACTCCGCGCTGGCGTTTTGCCCAGCGCAAGCTGCTGGCCCGCGCGCGCGACGCCGAGTTCACGATCGCCGACATTCCGCTGCTCGATGAGGCGGCCGAACTGCTCGGCGAGTACAACGCGGTCGACCAGGCGAAGAAGCGCGCGCTCAAGGAACAGCGCAAGCGTGACGTGGAGAACGCCGAAACGGCCATTGAAAACATGCGGGTGAAGGGGCTGGTCAACGCCAAAGACCTCGCCGCTCGTGCCGGCGAACTCGATGAGCGGGCCACGACCAGTGAGCGTGCCGCGCGAGACCGCAGCTGGACCTACGGCCACGTCGTCATCGACGAAGCGCAGGAACTCTCCCCGATGCAGTGGCGGCTCGTGTTGCGGCGTGGTCCGCGCAGGTCGTTCACGATCGTCGGCGACATCGCGCAGGCGGCGAGCGCTGCGGCATCCGCTAGCTGGAAGGAGGCGCTGCAGCCGGTACTCGCGGGCTCGCCGGAGGCCGACCGCTGGCGGCTCGAAGAGCTCACGGTGAACTATCGCACGCCGAGCCAGATCGCTACAGCGGCCGAAACCGTCGCGATCTCGCACGGCTTGTCGATCACGCCCTCCCGCACGGTGCGGTCCAGCGAATGGCCGGTCGAGACGGTAGTGGATGCCGCGTCGGCGGTGCGCCGTGATCTGGCGCTCGGCGCCGGCGGCACCCTCGCCGTGATCGTCGTCGACGCCGGTCTCAACGACCTGGAAGCCACCCTGCGCGCCGAATTCGGCGACCTGCTCGGCGTTGGCGCGCTCGGCTTGAGCCGGGACATTGCGCTGCTCACCCCGCAGGACGCGAAGGGGCTGGAGTTCGATGCGGTTATCGTTGTTGACCCAGCTGCGATTCTCGCGGCCTCGGAGCGCGGTGCCGGGGCACTCTACGTTGCGATGACCCGCGCCACGCAGCGGCTGTACCTGGTGGGCGACGCGCCGCTCGGTGATGCGCGCGGCTGACGTCGCTGTTGACGCCGTCGTCAATGCGGATGCCGAGCTGCCCTGATCGAGAAAGTGTCTTCCCAAGGTGCGCAGCGAATTGACCTTGGCTGCTCAAACGAGCTTTGAGCCCCGTTCGCTGATCGTAGACAACTCTTAGAAAATCGCACCATAATACTGAGATTGTCTCGTTTTCACGGGCGTTTCGGAGTATAATTGTGGGTGAAGGAGGCATCGTCGCCATGACCCTCACCGTCCCGCCCGCAGCAGCCGGTTCGATGCCGGAGTTTGAGGGTTCCCGGGTTGCGGTGATTGCTCAGGCCGGTGCATTGTTGGCTTCCGTTGTTGACGGGGTGCGGTTTAGTCATCTTGATGACGGCGAAGCGGTCGCGGTCATGGCCGCGCTGGAGGGCCTCGGGCGCAAGGTCGATGCGGCCAGACTGCGGTCGACCACCGACATTGGAGTTCGCGCGGAGACCGACCTCGGCAACGGATCTTTGGCGTATAAGAACGGATGCCGTAACCGGGTTGAGTTCATCACCCAACTTGCCGGCATCTCCGGCCGTGAAGCCAAGCGTCGCCTGAAACTGGGCGAGACGGCGGTCGAACGCACCCCGCTTGGTTTGCCGGTCGCGGCCCGGTATCCGGTCATTGCCGAGGGGCTCGTGAGTGGGGAGCTTGGGGTGGAGTCGGCGGAGATCATCGCCGGCACCCTGACCGCGTTGCAGGGCCGGGTCTTGCCGGACGACCTCGACCGCGTCGAACGTGCACTGGTGGCGTCGGCGACCGGGGAGATCACGCCGGAGACGGTGGGGCTGCCGGGCGCGGGAATCCGCTTCGCGCCCGACATGCTGCGGGCACAAGCCCTGGAGTGGCAGGGCCGGCTCGACCCCGACGGCACCGCGCCCAACGACGACGCCGTCGAGGCGAAAAGCACGTTGACCTTCGGCCTGCTGCGCAACGGGCTCTACCCGGTGCACGCCAACGTCACCCCGGAACTGCGCGGCATCATGGACACGTTGTTCGACACGTTCCTATCGGCGCGGTCCCGCACACCGCGATTTGAACCCACCGAACCCGGCAATGACCCCAGCGAGCTGGACGGCGTTGACATCGACGGCCCGAGCACGAAGGGTGAGCGCTTCGGCGCCGACCCGTTCGGCGCCGACCCGTTCGGCGCCGACCCGTTCAGTGCCGACCCGTTCAGTGCCGACCCGTTCAGTGCCGACCCGTTCGGCGCCGACCCGTTCAGCGGCGATACCCGCTTCGACGGGGACCGCCGCACCGGCGGTGAGAAGCGTGCTGACATCCTTCGCTCCGTGTTTGAAGCGGCCGCGCGCGACCCGCAGACCCCGACGATGGGCGGTGCGGCCCCGACCGTCATGATCCACATCAACGCCAGCGACCTCGACCAGGGCCGTGGCGTTGGCTGGATCGACGGTATCGAAGCCCCGGTCTCGTTCCGCCGGGTGAAAGAAGCCATCTGCACCGGCGGCGCCCGAAAGGTACTGTTCGGCGACAACGGCGACGTGCTCTACCTCGGCGACACAGTTCGCTGCTTCACCGCCAAGCAACGCACCGCCATCGCCGCCCGCGACGGAGGCTGCATCATCCCCGGCTGCACCATTCCCGCCCGGTGGAGCGAAGTCCACCACGTCATCCCCTGGCAAAAACACGGCCTCACCAACATCGACAACGGCGTCCTCCTCTGCTGGTTCCACCACCACACCATCGACACCAGCGGATGGAGAATCCGCATGATCAAGGGCCGACCCCACATACTCGGACCACTGCTCTTTGACCCAACCCAAACCTGGCGACCCGCCCACAATCACCGAGCCAACACCCCCAGCCCCGAACCTTACCGGCCCGAACGACCATGGCGCACCTGAGTCTCCGGCGACGCGTGCGCCAGCGGCTAGTCATTCCGGTCGGGTAGCGTTGAAGCATGACAATGGAGTCTCACCCCACGCCCTTTTCCAGTCTCGATGACTACGTGGCGCTGCCGCGGGTGGAGGGCCTCGCGCTCTCGCCCGACGGGCAGCGGGTCGTCCTCACTGTTGCGACCCTCACCCGCGACCAGACGAGCTATGAGCGGGCACTGTGGTCAGTGGCCGCCGACGGCACCGGCGTTCCGACCCGCCTGACCCGGTCGGCGAAGGGCGAATCCGGGGCCGCGTTTACGGCCGACGGAGACGTTTTGTTCGTTTCCACCCGCCTCGACGCGGCTGCTGACAAGGGTGCTGACACGGACGCCGTGGCCGCCCAGCTCTGGCTGCTGCCTGTTGCCGGCGGCGAGGCTCGCGCGATCACCCGCCTGGCGGGGGGAGTATCCGGCATCGCCGCGGTGGCGTCCTCCTCCTCCAACCTCGTGATCGCCGCCGAGCTCCTGCCGAGCGCCGCCGACCTCGAAGCTGAAGGCGCCGCCCGCAAGGAACGCACCGAGAAGAAGGTCGCGGCTATTCTGCACGAGAGCTACCCGGTGCGGTTCTGGGACCACGATCTCGGTCCGGCCGAACCCCACCTGCTGGCGCTCGACCTCGCCGACCTGCAGGACACGATCGCACCTCCCGCCAGCGCCAGCGACACGGTCAGCGAAGCGGATGCCCCCGCTCCTTATCCAGCCGACCTCCCGCGTCCCCGAGACCTCACGGCCGCCCCCGGTCGCACCATGGATACCGCCGGCCAGGCCCTAACCCCGGACGGATCCACGCTAATCGTTGCCCTGCGGGTTGCTGAGCAACGCTCCGGTCGCTATGTGCTGGCCTCCATCGACGTCGCGACCGGCACCCAGACCACCCTGTTCGACGAATTGAAGGTTGACTTCGAATTCCCGGTTGTGAGCCTCGACGGTAGACAGATCGCCTTCGTGCGAACAGCCGTCAGTACCCCGGAGGGTCCGGCCGACCAAGAACTCTGGGCTGCCGACCTGGACGGCCGCCGCCCGCGTCGCCTCGCCGCCGAATGGGACCGCTGGCCGACCAGCCTGGTCTTCGACGCGGACACCGAATCCAACCAGGCCCTTATCGTCACGGCCGACCACGACGGCCGCGGTCCGATCTTTCGCGTACCGCTAGACGGCGGAGCGCCCGAGCAGCTCACCACCGACGACTTCAGCTACACCAACGTCTGCGTCGATGCCCAGACCGGCGACCTCGTGGCCTTGCGCTCCTCCTGGATCGCGCCGGCGCATCCGGTGCGCATCGGCCGCTCCGGTACCGTCAGCATGCTCGCCACACCGGCCGCGCTCCCCGAGGTTCCCGGCACGATCACCGAGGTTGAGACCGTGGCCGAAGACGGAGCGCGAGTACGCGCCTGGCTACTGCTGCCTGCGGGAGCCGGGCAGGAGCATCCGGCCCCGCTTCTACTATGGATTCACGGCGGCCCGCTGAACAGTTGGAACGCCTGGAGCTGGCGGTGGAGCCCGCTGCTCGCCCTAGCCCGAGGTTACGCGGTGCTCTTGCCCGACCCCGCGCTCTCGACCGGCTACGGACTCGATTTCATCGCTCGCGGCTGGAACGCCTGGGGTTGCAAGCCCTACACCGACCTGCTCGCGATCGTTGATGCAGTCGAAGAGCTGCCCGAGATCGACGAGACCCGCACCGCAGCGATGGGCGGATCATTCGGAGGCTATATGGCCAACTGGATCGCCGGCCACACCGATCGGTTCCGCGCCATCGTCAGCCACGCGAGCCTGTGGTCGCTCGACCAGTTCAACGGAACGACCGACGACTCGCAATACTGGCAGAGCATATTCTCGGCGCAAGGCATGATCGACAATTCGCCGCACCAGGCGGTGCGCGAGATCGTCACGCCGATGCTCATCATTCACGGTGACCACGACTACCGGGTGCCGATTGGCGAAAGCCTGCGGCTGTGGTCTGAGCTCGCCGAACACCACGCAGGAGTCGACGGCAGTACCCAGCACAAATTCCTGTTCTTTCCCGACGAGAACCATTGGGTACTCAAGCCTCAACACGCGGTGGTCTGGTACCAGACCGTGTTCGCTTTTCTGGACCAGCACGTGCACGGCGCCGACTGGAAGCGGCCGCGCCTGCTTGGCTGATCAGGTCAGGGGCACCCCGCAAGTCGGTTAAAGTGGAGAGCTGGAAAGGAACCAGCTATTGAGTGACATTGCAGGCGAATTGGCGCGGGTGCGCGAAGCCTTCGACAAACCCACCCTGCGACTGCTCGACCGCAAATGGGCGCCGTTCGTGCTCGCTGTGTTCAAGAGTTCGTTTAGTCGTGAGCATCGCAGCGTTTCCTGCGAGGCACTGCACACCCAAGTGGATGCCTACCTCGCCGACCTCCGCAGCATCGGCCTGGATGCGCCCGAGAAAACGGGCCGCGCCCTCTGCGTGCAGTGGATGAACGACCTCTGGCTCTACCGGGAGATCAGCGACGCGGGGGAGGAACACTACTCGCTCACCAGCCATGCCCTCGAAGCCCTGCTGCTCGTCGACGGTCTCGCCCGAGATCGGGCGCTGATCAGCGAATCCCGCCTCACCACGATCGTCGACACCGTGCGTCATCGCGCCACCGAAGCCAACCCAGACCGCGAGGAGCGGGTGCGGCGTCTCGACCAGCAGATCCACGAGCTCAGCAGCGAGCGTGACCGGCTCTCCGACGGCGGCGACATTGAGCCGGCCTCCAACGAGCAGATGCACGAGGGCTACGCCAACCTCATCAACCTTATTCAGCAGCTGCCGAGCGACTTCAAACGGGTCGAAGAGTCCGTCGCGGCCATGCATCGCCAGATCGTCAACGACTTCCGCGGCGAGGAACGGCCGATCAGCGAGGTTCTCGACGACTACCTCGCCAAAACGGATGCCCTCATGTCGTCGACCGCGGAGGGTCGCGCCTTCGAGGGCGCCTTCACCCTGCTGCGCAACGACGCTCTGCTGCAGGGGCTGAAAGCGGATCTCGAGACGATTCTGCTGCATCCGTTCGCCCTCGAACTCAGTCGCACCGAACGCCGCAGCTTCATGAGCACGGTCACCCTCATTCGCAAGGGCATCGACGACGTGCTGACCCAGCGCAAGGGGCTCACGACCACGCTGCGCGAGCACATCGTCAACCATGACGTCGTGAAAGATCGCGAGCTTGAACGTGTGCTGCGCGACGTCAATCGCGAGCTCGCGACTTGGATGCAGACCGCCGGGCCGCGCTCCACTGTCACCGCCGAACTGATGCCGGGCACCCTCGACGTTGAGCACCTGCACGAACGGTTCTACGATCCGGTCGCTCACCGCGCTCCGCCCGCGCTGGCCGATGTGTCGGGCGCCGCGCCCGCGGCGCCGAGCCTCGACGCCCTGCGGCAGCAGGGCGGGCCACTGCTCCAAGAACTGCGCGACGCCCTGGTGGCGGCTATGGGAGTGAAATACGGGACGGGAGAGGCGGCATCCATTGGCAGCGCCTTCAACGGGCTCGACGCGAGCCTGCGTCGGCCGGTCGAGATCCTCGGCCTGCTGCAGCTCGCCGCCCAGCTCAGCCCGGGCACGGCGGGGCTGGAGAGCTTTGAAACGGTGCGACCGGATGGCTCGGTGCGTTTCTTCGAGGTGCCGCGCCTCATTTTGACCGACGACGACACGGCGGCACTGGCCGCCCAGAATTTGGGTTCCGAGAATGACTGACGACCTGGCTGACGACGACACCGGCATAGACAGCGACCCGGCCAGCCTCTCGCTGTTCGAGGGGGATGAGGGCGGCCTGAGCGTGGAGCAGCGCCGGACGCTCGTGCTGCTGCTCAAACACCGCTATATTTCGTCGGCACTGCAGCCGGCCGAGTGGCAGACCCTGCTGAAGTCGCAGAGCCTGCTCAAATCCCGGCTCAACGACGTCTTTCTCGACCTGCACGTTGACCTGCACTACGAGATCGCCTTCAAAAGGCAGGCCCTCGCCGAGGGCGGCGAACGCTTCCCCACCCTGCTGCACGACGTCGCCTACAGCCGGGAAGAGACCATTCTGCTCGTGCTGCTCCGCCAGCGTTTTCGCAGCGAACGCGCCAACGGCCTGGAAATTGTGCTGGTCGACCGAGACAACCTGGTCGACAACGTTGCCCATTTTCGGCCGGAGCACGCGACCGACCTGTCCGGCGACGCGCGCAAGGCGACGGCCGCCGTCGACAGCCTCGCGAAGGCGCGGGTGCTGCTGAAAACCAGCGACCCCGACCGCTTTCGCATCTCCGCAGTGATCGAAGTGCTGCTGCCGGTGGAGCGCCTGCGTGAGCTGCTCGAGTGGCTGCGCGCCGAAAATAACGAACCGCTGATGGAGCCCCTGGTATGAACGATTCCCCGCTGTTCTATATCAACGGCGCCACCGAGGGCACCACGCAGTGGCGTGCCGAATCGATGCAACTGGTCAATTGGGGCGGCTTTCATGGCCACCACGAGGTCGACTTCAGTGCCTCGGCCACGCTCGTCTCCGGAGCTTCCGGCACCGGCAAGAGCAGCCTGCTCGACGCCTACCTCGCCCTCATGATGCCCTCGGACACCCCGTTCAACGGTGCGTCGAACGACGCCGGCTCCGGCCGGGCCCGCAGCGTCGACCAGCGCAACCTGATGACCTACCTTCGCGGCAAGACCGACGCCAACCGCGAAGCCGGCACCGACGAGCTGACCGACCAGGTGCTGCGCGGCGCAAACGCAGCCACCTGGGGCGCCATCGCCATGACCTTCGTCGACGACAACCAGCGCCGCTTCACCGTGCTGCGGGCCTACTTCGTGCCGCGCGGCGCCCACAAATTCGCCGACGTCACCATGAAAATGGCTACGACAGACGGATGCCTCGACCTGCGCGACCTCGCCGCCATCGCCGAGAATCGGTTCGACAAGCGCGCCCTGAAAGCCCACTTCGACGGCCTCGACGTCTTCGACACCTACGCGGCGTTCGCCCAGACGCTGTACACGCGGCTCGGCATCGGCGCCAACGGTGAGGGCAGCAAAGCGTTGCGCCTGCTCGCCCGCATTCAGGCGGGCCAGCAGGTGAAAACGGTCGATGGACTGTATAAGTCGATGGTGCTCGAAGAGCCGGCCACCTTCGCCGCCGCCGACAAGGCCGTCGACCACTTCGAAGACCTCGAGCGTTCCTACGGCGCCATGGTCACCGAGGCGCAGAAGGCGCAGGTGCTCGAACGCCTGCCCGAGCTCAACGCCGACTATGAGGCCGCGACGGCCAAAGCCGATCTGGTCGACACCTTCGGCGTGCACCGGGCCGGCGATACCCCGTTCGTGCTGTGGCAGTTGCAGACCGAGCAGGCCCTCCTCGAGACCGCCGCCGACACCAACCGGGTCGCCCGCCGGGACAACCGGGTCGCCCTGAGCGAGGCGCGTGACGGGGAGACCGCTCTGAAAACCAGGGTGGCCGACTTGCAACACCAGCAGCGCAACAACGGCGGCGACCTGCTCGAACGCCTGCAGAACGAACTCACCCAGCTACTCCACCGGCACGACGACGTGGCTCGCGAGCGCGCGAGCTTCGACGATCGGGTGCAGAATCTCGCCCGGCAGCTCGATTCGCCCGCATCCTTCGCGGCTGCTCAGCGCGCCGCCGAAGAATTCGCCGCCGGGTTCGCCGCCGGCGAGGCCGCACTGGAAGCGACCCGCTCTGCGCTGCAACGCGAGTCGTACCCGGTGGAGGAGCGCATCCGCTTGCTCAAGCAGGAACGTGCCTTTCTGACCGGACGCGAGAGCCTCGTGCCCCAGCAACTGCATCAGGCCCGGCTGCTGATTTCCGAAGCGGCGAACATTCCGGTCGATGAGCTGCCGTTCGTGGCCGAACTGATCGACCTCGCCGCCGGTGAAGAGCAGTGGCGGCAGGCCGCCGAGGTGACCCTCGCCTCGGTCGTCAAGGTTCTGCTCGTCGATGAGACCCGGCTCGCTCAGCTCAGCGCGGCGATCGACCCGCTGCAGCTGCCGCTGCGCATCCACTTTGAGGGTGTTGAGCTGAAGCCGCACGTCGTGGCCGTCGGCGACGCTCGTTACGTCTCGGGCAAGCTCGACGTGAAAGACTCGCCGTTCAGCAGCTGGGTGCAGGCGCGCCTGCGGAGCGCAAACCTCGACGCACTGTGCGTGGCCAGCCCATCCGAGCTGGGTGGCGCAGGTGCACGGGTGACTTCGAGCGGGCAGACTCGCAATGGGTCCCGGGGCGCCCACGGCACAAACGCGGGTCAGAAATCGATCATCGGATTCTCCAGCCGCGCCCGGCTCGACGATATTGCGTCGGAACTCGCGGCGCAGGGGCGGGTGGCCGATGCTGTCGCTGGACGGGCATCCGCTGTCGCAGACAGCTTGGTCGGACTGCGCGATAACCAGGCCGCTCACCAGCACATTCTCGACACCGACTGGTCGACCATCGACGTTGCGGCGGCCGCCGAGCGCATTGCGGGCAAGAAATCCGAGCAAGAACGGATGCTCGCCGGCAGCGATATCCTGCGCGCCCTGAACGATGAAGAGGGCCGGCTGGCCCTCCAACTCGATATTGCCGGAAAGCAGAAGCACGCGGCCGACCAGACCGGCGCAACGCTGGCCGAGGAGCAGAGCAGCATCGTCGACGCGCAAGACACGGTGAGCGGGCGGCTGGACCAGATCGATCAGGGCGACGCGCTCGTGCTCGCGGCCGAACATGCCGCGCACCTGAGTGAGCAGTTTGCTCTGGTCACCGACCAGAACGACCTTTCCAGTTTTCCCGCCGGCCTGAAACGCCTGCGCGAGCGGTTGATTGCGCAGTCGGCGCAGGACCGCGACAGCGCGGCACGCGATCGCGCGGCCATGATCGGCATCTTCGAGTCCTTCCAGAGCCGCTGGCCCGACCCGAACATCGGCGTCGCGCTCGAATCGGTCACGAGCTACACCGACATTCTCGACGCGATCCGCACCCTCGGCTTGTCGGAGCGGCGGCAGGAATGGAAGCGCCGACTCTCCGCCTGGAGCGGCCAGGACCTCGTGCCGCTCACCGGCGCGTTCAACTCGGCAATCGAGGAGATCGAAGACCGGCTGCGACCGATCAACGAAATTCTCGCGACCCTGCCGTTCGGCGCGGGCCGGGACCGCCTGCAGATCGCCCTGCGCCGCCTGCACCCGGGTGACGCGACCTCGTTCCGCAAGGAGCTCAAGGCGCTCTCTTCAGGCGCGACGGAGCAATTTACCGATGATGAAACCGAGGACCGCTTCACCCGGCTGCAGCGGTTCATGGCTTTGATTCGCCGGCCCGACGGGCTGAACAACTCCCAGCGGGACCTGCTGCTCGACGTGCGCCAGCATGTCGAAATCACCGCCGTGCGCGTGACGCCCGACGGCGTGGAGGTGAGCACCTATTCCTCGCTCGGCGGCAAGAGCGGTGGCGAGTCGCAGGAACTCGTGGCCTTCGTCGTCGGCGCCGCCCTGCGCTTTCAGCTCGGCGATGAGAGCCGCACCCGGCCGCGTTTTGCCCCGGTCTTTCTCGACGAGGGTTTCGTGAAATCCGATGCCGAGTTCGCCGGGCGTGCGGTCGCCGCGTGGAAGGGCCTCGGATTTCAACTCATCGTCGGTGCTCCGCTCGACAAGGTCACCGCCCTGGAACCGCACATGCAGTTGGTGCTCTCGATCACCAAGAACACCGCCACCGGTTACTCCTACATCACGCCGCTGGCGTCACCGGAGGTCGCTGCCTGATTCACTGAAGTGGATCAACGCTGGCGAACTCTACTCTTTGGGCTGCCAGCGGCTTGGGCGTAGCATGTTGGCGGGTCGGCGCGTGGAATGGCCAACGAGATTGGAGCAGAGATGATCGGATCGCGGCAACTCCATCGCAACCCCAGCTTTCGTAACCCCACTTTTCTCTCAACCTGGCTGCTCTGGCTCGTCGGTTTCCTCGCCTTTCCCATAGCCAGCCTCGCCGGAACCGCCGTCGGTGGGCGGCTCAGCAACCCCGTATCGGCCCTGATCGGTGGTGCAGTCTGCGGAGTCGTGATCGGCGTTGGACAGGTGCTGGTCAGCCGGCGTCGACTCGATCCGCTTATCTGGGTACCGCTGTCGGCCATCGGAATGGGCCTGGGGCTGCTACTCGGCTCAACCGTTGTTGACTATGGAACCACCCTGGCCGAACTAGCCCTGATGGGCGCGGTCACCGGGCTCGTTCTCGGCACCGCGCAGGCCATCGCCCTGCCGCGGCGGGCCAGACGCCGCTGGCTGTGGGCACTGGGTGTTGCCGCTCTTTGGGCTCTCGGCTGGACTTTGACCACCCTCGTCGGGGTCGACGTCGATGCCCAGCACACTAATTTCGGCGCCATCGGTGCGGCAGCTGCTACCGCATTGTCGGGGCTGCTGCTGCACTTTTTGCTACCGTATCACCCCGCTTCGGGCGTGTGGCTACCTTCCCGACGGGTCACGACCTCGACGCTTGGACCCCAATGAGGGGGATTGTTTCCGTTCAGTAAAAGCGAAAACGTCCCGACGTAATAGGCTCTGCAGAGCGGATGCCCCGAATCAGTGTCGGCATCGGCACGACCAGAACGGGCGGCCCGGGGCCGCCAGATCGGAATTACCCGTGGACTTCTCCGCCATGCTCGCCGAGACGACCGGGCTGAGGTCGGACGTCGTCAAACAGGTGGCGTCCGTGGCCGCCGACGTGCTCCGGCTGAGCCGCAGCATTCATGCCGACCCGGAGCTGTCCTTTCAGGAGCACCGGGCATCCGTTTTGGTCGCCGCCCGACTTGAAGAAGCGGGATTCGCGGTAGAACGCGGTGTGGCAGAGCTTGGGACAGCTTTTGTGGCGACCGCAGGAAGCGGACCGCTGACGGTGGCCGTCTGCGTCGAATACGACTCGCTGCCCAACATCGGGCATGCCTGTGGCCACAACATAATCGCCGGCGCGAGCGTCGCGGCAGCACTCGCCCTGCTCCCACTCGTGGATGACCTCGACATCACCCTGCGGGTGATCGGAACTCCAGCCGAAGAGCACGGCGGTGGCAAGGTTGTGCTTCTGGAACGTGGCGTGTTCGATGGTGTGGGCGTCGCCATGATGACCCACCCCGTTCAGGACGGAATGTCCTACAACCCGGAAGGAACGACGAGCCAGGCCGTCGGCCGATACCGGGCGACGTTCCGCGGCACAGCCGCTCACGCTGCGGCGGCACCACATCTGGGAGTTAACGCTGCGGATGCCGCAGTGTTGTCGCAGGTGGCGGTGGGGCTGCTGCGTCAGCAGATTCCCAGCGATCACCGAATCGCTCTCTATGTTTCTGAGGCCGGATTTGCGACGAACATCATTCCCGACACGGCGGTGGTGGAATTTGAATGCCGAGCCTTCACTCTGGCTCAGTACGAGGCGCTCCTCGTGCGCGTTCGTCGGTGCTTTGAGGCTGGCGCGCTGGCGACGGGGGCGACGCTGGAGTTCGAGCAGACCGAACCCCTCTACGAGCCGCTGCTCCAGGACGCGGTGTTGTGCGCCCATTGGAACGAGGGCATGGCGTTCTTCGGGCGCAACGTTGAACGATCCGCGGGGTTGAGCGGTGGGTCAACGGACATGGGTAACATTTCCCAAGTCATCCCCAGCATTCACCCGTGGGTGGGCATCCCCGGGGCTCAGGTTCCCATTCACTCTCACGGATTCGCGGCCGTAGCTGATACTCCGGAGGCCTACGAGATCATGTTCGAATCCGCCATCGCGATGGCGTGGACGGTGCTCGGCGTCAGCACCGACACAGTGCAGCGCGAGACTTTCATCGCCGCAGCACAATCACGCTCGACCGCGCAGACCACTGGGGAATCCGATGAACACTAGCGTCACGCCGACCAAGCCCGCCGAGCGGTCGGCATCCGTTCGACTGAAAAATGCCTGGCCGATCCTTGCAATGGCATTTGTCATCGCGGTGGGATGTCAGGCCATCGGGTCCCTGACGATCGACCTCGGCGTTGGATCCATCATCATTTTTCCGATGGTCTGGGCCATTCTGATCGGTGCCGTGGTGTCGGTGCAGACAATCAAGCCGCTCGGGCTGAACCTGCAAAAGATCGCCAACGCGTTCGTGGGCATCGCCGTGATGCTTCTCGTTGCCCGTTTGGCATTCTCGATCGGTCCGAGCCTTCCCCTGTTGCTCGACGCCGGGCCGGCCCTGCTGGTGCAGGAAATCGGTCATCTGCTGGGCACGGTCGCCCTCGCTTTGCCGCTCGCGGTCTTGCTGCGCATGGGCAAATCCACCGTGGGTGCCACATTTTCGCTCGACCGCGAACCAGCCTTCGCTATGGTCAGTGAGAAGTACGGCCCCGATTCCGACCAGTATCGCGGAGTGCTGGCGATGTATGTGTTCGGAACGCTGTTTGGTGCCGTGTACATCAGCCTGCTCGCGTCGCTTCTGACCTCAGCCGATATCTTCGACCCCCTTGCCCTCGCTATGGGCGCCGGGGTGGGGTCGGGGTCGATGATGGCTGCGGCCGCAGCGAGCATCGTGGCCCAGTTTCCGGCGCAGGCCGAGCAGATTCTCGCCATGGCCGCGGTGTCCAACCTCATCACCACGGTCCTCGGCGTTTACGTCGGCATCTACATCGCCCTGCCGCTCGCCGACCGGTTCTACCGGCTGTTGACTCGGAAACAGGTCGATCAGCAGCAGGCGGTGGATGCCACCGCCGTCGATGAGAACCGTCGGTTCCGGGAAGCCGCTGCGGAGGCCGCCGCGCCGGTGAAACTCCCGATCTGGCTGGCAATGAGCGTGCTCTCCATCGTCGGCATCGCGACGGCGTCGGTGGCCGCAAAGTCCTTTTCCTGGAGCATCGTCGGCGGCTACGCCATCATGGTCGCGCTGATTCTGGTGAGCATGTTTCTGGCGAAGGTCTCGCGAAAGATTTCGGCGATTGTCTGGGCAACGACCATCGGAGCGCTGATCTCCAGCCCTTGGTCTCCGGTCGGCGAGCTGCTCACGGCTCTGGTGACCAGCGTCGACTTTCTGTCGCTGGCGACCGTCGTGCTCGTCAGTGCGGGGCTGAGCCTCGGCAAGGATATGCCCCTGCTGAAGCGGATCGGCTGGAAGATCATTCCCGTCGGACTCGTGGCGATCACGGCCTCGTTCGTGCTCTCCACCGTCTTCGCCGAGTTCTCCCTGGGGTTCTGGTAGCAGTAACGGATGCCGTCAGGAACGGTCCCAGACCCAGCGCGCAGCCTCGCCCAAGGCCCGTTCCGCTTGGTCGGCTCGTTCCTGCACGGCTAGGGCGGCTTCGATTTCATCGCACAGATCGTTGTCTACCAGCCAATCGATCGCCCGTGAATCGGCACGTGCCTCGGCGAAACGGTGCCAAATCAGGTCGAGCCTGGGCTCTGCCTCCTGCACCGTGTTCGTGAAGCGGCGAAATGCTCCGGCACCGTTTAACGCTCGGGCCAAGCGGTCGGCGATGACGGGATCGGTGACGGCGTCCGCAAAATCGGACATATCCCGGTATTTGTCACGGGAGTCCTCAGCTCCAATTCCAATCCAGGCGGGGTCGTCAAGATCGATGTCTTCGGCGTCGCCCGTGATGACATCGCCGTCCATGATGGTCAGCATGTCCCCGGTCGCAGCGTTGTAGTAGCCACCTTCACCGTTGCCCAAGGTCATCACCAGCAGGTCCAGGTCAATGGTGGCCAGGGTGCGGTGCCGCGGCTGTTCGATAGTCATGCCCCCATAGTGGCCGCAATTCTGCGGGCAGGGGCACAAATAGTGCGATTCCGACTGCCCCCGCCGTCACCGCGCTAACTCCGGGTCGGCGCGCCCGCCATAGCTGGTGCGCCGAGTATACGGGCGACGTATTTAGCCGCGCCGCAGTCCCTTTTCGAGTACCTCGAGGTGCAGGTCATCGCGCCTGGGCACGCCGAATCGCGTGTCGACGTGGAAGGGTTTCCGCACGCCCGTGCGACGATAGCCGCGTCGTTCATAGAACGCGATGAGGGCGTCGCGCAGGCCAATGACGGTCATGATCATCACGGTCGAACCCCATTCGGCCACGGCCAGGCGTTCGGCCTCGACCAGGATCCGCGTGCCGTCACCCTGACTCTGGCCCGTCGGGCGCACGGCGAACATGCCGAAATAGGCGGTGTCGCCCAGGTCTTTGGCGATGTGGGCGCAGCCGACCAGATCGACGCCGCGTTCGGCGAGAATGACGAGGCTGTCGGGGCGATCGAGGTCCGCGTGCAGCAGGTCAGCGTCGATGCGCTGCCCATCGATGAGGTCGGCCTCTGTAGTCCAGCCGGCCCGGCTGGCCTCGCCGCGGTAGGCGTTCGTCACCAGCTCCAGCAGGGCCGGAATGTCGTCGTTGGTCGCGCGGCGAAACGTCAGGGTGTTCATTGCCCCACGATATCGCCCGCACCCGGCCCGGGTAATCTTCTGGCAGGTCTGGCAGGTCTGGCAGGTCTGGCAGGTCTGGCAGGTCTGGCAGGTAACCGCTCTGCACATGTTGGTGGCCTTTCACTCGGGGATGTGACGTAAAAACATACACCTCGGGGTATATTGCGAATGCGTGCAGACTGACCGAAACGGATGCCCCGGGCCCGGCCGGTGTATCGTGCCATCAACGAGCGTGTGGCTGGCCGACAATACGGCCCCGGCGCTCGTGAACCCCGAGGAGAGAGGCGCCCCCATGAGCAGTGACCCACCAATCGACGACGTCACCGACGACGACATCGAAGTCACCCATTCCAAGGCCTGGGCGGCTGGCGTTCCGGGCGTGCTGCACTCGATGGAACCGGCGATCACTCAGATGGGCGCCCGGCGGGGGATGCGGGCTCTGCTCTCGATGAATCAGAAGGACGGCTTCGACTGTATGAGCTGCGCCTGGCCCGACCCGGGCCAGCGCAAGGCCTTCGAATTCTGCGAAAACGGTGCCAAGGCCGTCACCTGGGAGGCCACACCGATCACAGTTCCCACCACCTTTTGGGCCGAGCACTCGCTGGCCGACCTGCGCGAGAAGAGCGAATACTGGCTCGGCATGCAGGGGCGGCTGATCGAACCCGTGTACAAGCCGGCTGGCAGCGACCACTACCGCCCGGTCAGCTGGGCCGAGGCGTTTCGGGTAATTGCGGCCAAGCTCAACGGGCTCGACTCACCCAACCAGGCCGCCTTCTACACCAGCGGCCGCGCGTCCAACGAGGCCGCTTTCGCCTATCAACTGTTCGCCCGCGCCTACGGCACCAACAACCTGCCGGACTGCTCCAACATGTGCCACGAGTCCACGGGCTGGGGCATGGGCCAGACCGTCGGAATCGGCAAAAGCACGATCAGTTACGACGATTTCGCGAAATCAGACCTGATCATCATCATGGGCCAAAACCCAGGCACCAACCATCCGCGTATGCTCACGGCGCTCGAAGAAGCCAAGGATGCCGGTGCCCAGATCGTCGCCGTCAACCCGCTGCCCGAGGCGGGCCTGCGCCGCTACAAAAACCCGCAACGGGTGCGCGGAATCATCGGTCACGGCACCGACATGGCCGACCAGTTTCTGCAAATTCGCATTGGTGGCGATATGGCGCTGCTGCAGGCGGTTTCCAAGCGGGTACTGGACGCCGATGCGGCCGCCCCCGGCACAGTGCTCGACCAGGCCTTTCTCGACGAACATTGCCACGGGCTGGCCGAGTTGCGGCAACATTTGTCGCAACTTGACGAGCGGATGGTCCTGGCCGCGACAGGCCTGCGTGCGGCCCAAATTGACGAACTTGCGCAGCGCTACCTCAATGCCGATCGGGTGATTATCACCTGGGCGATGGGGCTGACGCAACAGAAAAAGGGCGTCGAGACCATCAAAGAAATCATCAACCTGCTGTTGTTGCGCGGAAACATCGGCAAGCCCGGTGCCGGAGCCTCCCCGATTCGTGGACACAGCAACGTGCAGGGCGACCGCACCATGGGCATCTGGGAGCAGATGCCGCCCGCCTTCCTCGACGCCCTTCAGGCCGAGTTCGGCTTCGATCCGCCACGTGCGCATGGCGTTGACTCCGTCGACGGCGTGCGTGCCATGCGTGACGGAAAAATGAAGGTGTGGATGGGGCTCGGCGGTAACTTCGTCGCCGCCATGTCCGACACCGGCATTGCCGAGGCTGCCATGGCCCGCACCGAAATGAGCGTGCAGATCTCGACCAAGCTCAACCGGTCCCACGCCGTGACCGGCGAGGAAGCCCTGATTCTGCCGACCCTGGGGCGCACGGAAATCGACGAGCAGGCCAGCGGCGAGCAGTTTGTCTCGGTGGAGGACTCGGTCTGCGCGGTGCATCCGTCCTGGGGCAAGCTCACGCCGGTCGCACCGAACCTACTTTCCGAAGTCGCCATCGTCTCCCGGCTGGCGAGCGCCGTCCTGGGCGAGCGGGTTGCCGTCGACTGGGCCGGATTTGAGGCCAACTACGATCGCATCCGCGACCACATCGCCCACGTGGTCGGTGGGTGCGAGAACTACAACGAGCGCATCCGGCAAGACGGCGGGTTCGTGCTGCCGAACGGGCCGCGCGATTCGCGCACGTTCACCACCCCTACCGGCAAAGCGATGCTGACCACGAACACCCTCGAACACCTCGAGGTGCCACCCGGGCGCCTGGTGCTGCAGACACTGCGCAGCCACGACCAGTTCAACACCACTATCTATGGCCTCGACGACCGCTACCGCGGGATCAAGAAGGGCCGTCACGTGGTGTTCATCAACAAGAAGGACCTGATCGCCCTCGGGTTCGCCGACGGTGACCTGGTCGACGTGCACAGCGAGTTCAGCGACAACGTCGATCGGGTGCTACGCGGGTACCGGCTGGTCGCCTATCCGACGCCGCGCGGCTGCGCGGCCGCCTACTATCCAGAGGCGAACGTGCTCGTGCCACTCGACAGCGTCGCCGACGGCAGCAATACGCCGGTGTCGAAGGCGGTCATCATCCGATTGGAGCGGTCGGAGGTGTGATGCGGATGGTGGGAGCTCCTGCGCGGTTTGAGCTACTTCGCGGTTTGAGCTACTGAGCAGTTTGAGCTACTGAGCAGTATTGACCCAGCCGGTTTCGTCGGGTGCCTCATACGCAGGCTGCCGGCAGACAGCGATCACGATATCCGCTGCCCGGGCGATGGCCGCGTGCGACGCCATCGCCGAGTTGGCGGCGGCCAAACCGGCGGCATAGCCGACGACGAAAGTTGTGATCGGGGCGGCCATCGGACTGACCGCGTGGGCGGCTTCGTCTGCGACATTGAGCACGAGGTGGTTGTCTACGTCAAGGTCTAAAATCTGGAGGGCCTGGCTGAGACGGCGGGTCCACTGGTTGAGAATGTCTTCGTCTACGGCGTTGTGGGTCACAGCAGCTCCTTCAGTTGCCTGGTACCTCGGATGCATGGCTGATGAGAGGATACCCGGAACCAGAAAACTGTGTGCGAAGCAACGGTATCGAAGGGCGAACTACCAGCCCACGGTACCAGTAGAGCCCTTGAACGGCCCCACGATTTTCTTAGTGATCCAGCCGCCGTAATAGTCGCCGTCCTGCGCGCGCACCGTCTCACCGTCGACGGTGCAGCGGTCCATCGCGCCCGGGTAGACGGCGATACGTTCAGCCAGAATTTCGTACCCCGGTGACGGTGTGGAATAAAACCAGCCCGCACGGGGGCTGGAGCCGATCGAGAGGTAGCCGGCCATGCCCTTGTATTCGCAGTAGCTGTGGCCCGCTGCCGGCTTCAGCAGACCGGCGGCAAAAGCACTTCGCGGCAGGTAGTACACGGGCGGGTGGCTGGTTTCCAGCACCCGTACGACGTCGCTGGTGTCGACGATCGTCGCGCCGTTCAGCTCGATCGTGACGTGTTCCGTGGTGTGTTCAACCAGAGGTGGGCGCGGGTAATCCCACACTGATTCCTGGCCGAGACGTACCGGGTCGCGTTTCACTGGCTCAATCATGCCCCGATAATAGAGCGGCAAGCTGCGAACTACGTCGGCGTTCAGTTTGTGCGTTGCCGCGCCACACTCATTCAGCGCTCGACGGGGCTGCTAGTGCGCCCTGCATTGGGGCAGCCATGGAATAGGCCCGATGATTGCGTGGTTCGGTTACACGTGCCAGCAACTACCACCACCCGTATGCAAGCCGGGACATTCTCGAATTGACAGAGCAACGCGGGGCAGATGTTGGCGATGCCACGACCAAAGCACATTTGAACGAGGAGATCTACCCATGACCACAGTCCCCACACTCACTCTTAACAACGGCACGTCCATACCTCAGCTTGGCTTCGGCACATTTCAGATCACCCCAGAAACGACCAAAGCGGCGACCCTCGCCGCCCTTGAGGCCGGCTACCGACACATCGACACGGCGGAGATGTACGGCAATGAGAAAGAGGTCGGTGAGGCGATTGCAGCGTCCGGTATCGCCCGTGCCGATATCTACGTCACGAGCAAGCTCAACAATGGGTTCCACGACCGCGCCGACGCCCTCGCCGCGTTTGACCGTACCCTTGAAGCACTCGGCTTCGACTACCTGGACCTGTTCCTCATTCACTGGCCGCTCCCGGCCGTCGGCGACTACGTCGCAACCTGGAAGGCGATGGAGGAGATGCAGAGCTCCGGACGCGTCCGGACGATTGGCGTGAGCAACTTCCAGCAGGCGCACTTACAGCGCCTGTTCGACGAAACCGACACGGTGCCGGCCGTCAATCAGATCGAGGTGCACCCGTACCTCACGCAGGATTCACTGCGTGCATTCAACACCGAGCACGGCATTGCAACCGAGGCCTGGTCGCCGCTCGCGCAAGGGGCGGTTCTCTCTGACCCGGTGATTACCGGGATCGCCGACCGCCTCGGTAAGACCGCAGCGCAGGTTACCCTGCGCTGGCACCTGCAACGGGGCGACATCGTCTTCCCGAAGTCGGTCACCCGCAGCCGGGTCGAGGAAAACTTTGCCCTGTTCGATTTCTCCCTCACCGAAGCGGATATCGCCGCCATTACTGCGCTGAACCGCGACGAGCGCACGGGCCCGAACCCCGACGAGTTCAACTACATCCCGTAGCTTGCCGGCATCGGCGGCCGGAGGCTGCCGCTGCCAATAAATCTGGCTACAGTGTGCGCATGGTGAGCTCGGATGCGCAGGTTTTGATGGTCGACTGAACTGCGCGTCGATCTGGATCCCCAGCCGGGCACGGACTTCTCCGACACCATTCCGCTCGCTGTCGAACTGAAGAGCCTGCTGGCCGAGGCTGATCTGACCGCGTTTGTGAAGACATCCGGAAATCGCGGACTGCACGTGTTCGCGCCGATCACCCCGACCCGCGAATTTCTTGACGTGCGGCACGCGGTCATCGGCGCGGCGCGTGAGCTGGAACGACGGATGCCCACCCGGGTCACTACAAACTGGTGGAAGGAAGAGCGCGGCGAGCGCATCTTCATTGACTACAACCAGGCCAACCGCGACCGCACCATGGCCGGTGCCTACAGTCCCCGGCCGCTGCCGCACGCGCCGGTGTCCTGCCCGCTGGAGTGGAGCGAACTCGCCCAGGCCGACCCGCGCGCCTTCACGATTCTCACCGTGCCGAACCGACTGCGTGACCAGGGCGACCCATGGGCGACCATGCACGAGCAACCTGGCTCGATCGACGTCCTGTATTCGTGGTGGGAGTGCGATTTGGCCGATGGCCTGGGTGAGTTGCCGTTTCCGCCGGACTTTCCCAAGATGCCGGGGGAGCCGCCGCGCGTGCAGCCGAGCCGGGCCCGTCGCCCCGACTAGCGCTACGCGTTCAGTTCACGATGCGCTCGCCGGGCACGGGCGGCTCCGGCGGGGTGCCGGTGCCGAAGGGACGGCCACCGAGATCGGCGCGAGAATGCGGTGCCAGCCAGGCGGCGGCATCCGGACCCTTCGGCACTATGCCGCTGGGATTGATATCGACGTGGGTCACGTAGTAATGCTTCTTGATCTGATCGAAATCGATCGTGTCACCGAAACCCGGAGTCTGGAAGAGGTCTCGGGCATAGGCCCACAGCACCGGCATCTCGCTGAGCTTGTTTCGATTGCACTTGAAATGACCGTGATACACCGCGTCAAAGCGTGCCAGAGTCGTGAACAAGCGGATGTCCGCCTCGGTTATCGTGTCGCCCACGAGATACCGCTGCCCGGCCAGGCGTTCTTCGAGCCAGTCGAGCCGAGCAAACAGGGCGTCGTAGGCCCGTTCGTACGATTTTTGGCTGCCCGCGAAGCCGCACTTGTAGACGCCGTTGTTCACGTCGTGAAAGATCAGGTTGGCGACCTCGTCGATCTGGGTCCGCAGGGCTTCGGGGTAAAGGTCGGGGGCGCCGGCCCGGTGGTGTTCCGTCCACTCGGTCTCAAAATCGAGGGTGATTTGCGGGTAGTTGTTGGTGACGACCTTGCCAGAGGCAACATCGACGATCGCCGGCACGGTGATGCCGCGCGGGTAGTCGGGAAAACGGGCGAAGAAGGCCTGCTGCAGGCGTTCGATGCCGAGCACCGGGTCGAGCCCGTCGGGGTCGAGGTCGAAGGTCCAGCTGTTCCTGTCGTGGGTCGGGCCGGGCAAGCCGAGTGAGATGACGCCCTCGAGGCCGAGCAGGCGGCGCACGATCGTGGTGCGGTTCGCCCAGGGGCAGGCCCGCGCTGCGACCAAGCGGTAGCGACCCGCCTCGACCGGCCAGCCGTCCCGGCCGTCCCGTGTAATGCGGTCCTCGATGTAATTGGTGTCGCGGTTGAAGTCCAGGCCGGGCGTGATGTAACTGGGATTCAGGCTCATAGTGCCACGCTACGCGCCTCGGGCCGTCCCTAAACCGCTTCGCCGAGCTGCTCGGCGATTTCGGCGTCGGTGCGGGCGTCGATGATGCCCCACATTATGTGGGTGGGGCCGCTGCTGTCGCTCGGTTCGGTGCGTGGCCGGCTGGCCCAGCCGTGCGCAACGACGGCGGCACCGAGGTATTCGAGGGAGTCGGCGATGCGGGTTTTACGAATCTTGCCGGCCAGTACGCTGCCGTCGGGCGCCTGACGCCAGCCGCGCTTGTGGGCGACGACGCGAGCTATTTCTTCGTTGGTCAGCCAGCGCGAAAAGCTGCGGGTGGGCGGGTCGATGGCAATCAGCTTCATGCCGACACTGTACCCGCCCGGCCCGCCACCTCGTCACAGGCGCCGATCGGGGCGATCATCACAGGACCACACGAATCGACAAATTCGACACCAACTGGATGGTCAATATCGCCGGTGTCGCTGCCGATTCCGGGTTGGCTCCGAGCCCGGTGACTCGGAATTTCGGGACGACGTCACCCGGTGACTTGTTGGTACGTCGGCCAAGGAAAATTTCTGCGCGCGACGGCGTGTGTCGACCTAGGCTGAGCCCGTGATGAATTCATCGGCGACACACATCGCTCGCGACGCGAGCAACAGTTCGGCACTGCAACTGCTGGCACGGCTGGGGTTCGCCGTCAACGGGCTGCTGCACATCCTGATCGGGTCGATCGCGATTACCGTGGCGATCGGTGCCGGCAGCGGCTCCGCCGACCAAAGCGGGGCACTCGCCCAGCTGGCCTCGAGCCCGGGCGGGGTGTTTTTGCTGTGGATCGTCGTGGTCGGCATGTTCGCCCTCGGGCTGTGGCTGGTCGTCTCCGCATTCGTGATGCAGGGCGAGCCCAAACGAAAATGGGCGCGTCGTCTGGCCAACATTGCCAAAGCCATCGTTTATATCGCCCTCGGCGTCACGGCGCTGACCTTCGCCCGGGGCGGTGCGTCCAGTTCGGCCGGCAGTACGCAGAGCGCCAGTTCGTCGTTGCTGTCCTCGCCGGGCGGCGTCATCGTGCTGTTCCTGGCCGGTGTGGCCGTGCTCGGCGTCGGCGGCTATTTCATCTATAAGGGTGCAGCGCAGAAGTTCCGGTCAGACCTCGCCGTGCCGGGCGGATCGGCCGGCCGCGCGGTCGTCGCCCTCGGAGTCGTCGGCTACGTCGCCAAGGGCATTGCGCTCGCCGTGGTCGCGATCCTCGTCGGCGTCGCCGCGGTCACCAATGATGCCAGCAAATCCACCGGGCTCGACGGGGCGCTCAAGGCGCTCGCCGCCCTGCCGTTCGGAACCATTGCCCTGATCCTGATCGGTGTCGGCCTGATCGCTTACGGCCTGTACTGCTTCGTTCGCGCCCGCCGCGCCCGGTTGTAGTCCGCGGGACGCATGGCGGGTGTCCCAGGCGATCACCCCGCCGAGCACGACGAGCGAGATCGACAGTGAGGCGAGGGCATCCGTTGCCCAGTGATAGCCGAGATAGAGACGGCTGATCGCGGCGACCCCGATACAGAGCGCCGCGATGCTGAACCCGATGATGGCAGCACGCCGACCGGGGCGCCGGGACACGACCAGGTAGGTCAGCACCAGTACGAAATCGGCAGCGCCGAGAACGTGCCCCGATGGAAACGAGTACGAGTGGTCGGCGCCGAACAGCATCAGCTCGATCGGTGGGCGGCTGCGGGCGATGAGCGGCGCCAGAATCTGCGCCAGAATGACCCCGGTGAGCATGGCTATGGCGAGTAGGAGCGGTCGCCACGCGTGCTTGCCCCAGACCCCCCAGACGACGGTCAAAACCAGCACGATGATCGGCAACGCGACCGGCCCGAAGATGATGGCCAGACCGATCATGATCAGCGTCAGGGTCGGCGAGCGGTTGTCGACGAGCCACTCGCGAACCGGCGAATCGTAGAACGACGACCGGTCCGGTTGCATCACGTCAATGAGCACGCCGCTGAAGAGCAGGATGCCGACACCGGCCAGGGCGATGGCGGTCAGGCGCAATTGCCAACGCGTGGCCGTGGACAGCGGCCGGGCATCGACGACAAACTTTTCGTAGCGGGTGCGCCACACCGTTGCGGACCGGATACCGCCCATCTGTTCGTCCTTTCGGTAGAAGAGTGTCAGTGCCGTTTCAAATGTTCGGCGGCGCGCAACCGGCGTTCGCCGTCGAGTTTTGCCGCCAACGGCGCCCAGACTACAACGGCGATGCCCACGCCGAGCAGTACGGCGCCGATCGTGTCGGTCAGCCAATGCGCTCCCAGGTAGGTGCGGCTGATCATCATGGCCAGAGTGTAGGCAGCTCCGAGTATCCAGACCCACCATCGTGAAAAAAGGAGTGCGAAAATGGTGGCCATGACGGCCGCGTTTGCTACGTGCCCCGAGGGAAACGACCCAAAATCGACACTCACCAGAATGTCCTGGGGCCGGGTTCTCCCGAACAAATTCTTCAGCACCTGCACGGCGCCGCCGGTGAGTATCGTCGCTGCGAGGTAGAACCCGACCGCCCAATACCGCCGGGCCAGCAGCAGAACGCCCACGATCAGTGCGGGAATCAGCAGCGACGCCGTGAGCCCGAAACCGAGGTAATTCAGCACCAGTGCTGGCACGTCCAGGGCCGGCCCGCGAAACCGATCGATCCAGGCGAGCCAGGACCGGTCGATGGCGAGTGACCCGGCATCGATGGTGTCAGCGGTGCCACGCAGCAGCACCAGATAGCCGAGGGCGATTGTGAGAGCGAGCGCACCGAGACCGCTGATCAGCGGCCACCGACGCGTGATGCGTTTCGTGCGTGGTGTCGCCGATCTTTCCGGATGCCGATCACTCACCATGGGGTAATGCTAGATCGCGCGCACATCATTCGGTGACAATTTCGCCCGGGGTCTTGTCGGGACGCCAGCCTCGCCAGGACGCCAGCCTCACCAGTACGGCTGACGCAGCCGGCCGGTCGCGGTCGGCGAACCCGGTGCCGACCCGGCCGACGCAGCGCAAGGCCCCGTCGGTGGGAACCCCGAGCAGCAGGGATCCGATCGTGCCCGACCGGTTTCCTTTGCCGGGCCGCCAGCTGCCGACTACGACCTCCTGGGTGCGGAAGTGTTTGATTTTCACCCAGTCTCGCGTCCGGCGCCACGCGCTGTAACGGCCATCCTGTCTTTTGGCCATAATGTCTTCGAGCCCGAGCTGGTCGAACAGCATGAACTGCACCGGAGTCTTCTTCGCCGCAGCGGCCACCTCCAGCGGCTCGGTCAGCCTCAGGCGGGTCTGCAGCAGCCCGAAATCGGGGCGTCCGCGCGGGTCGACGGCCACGACCTCGCCGTCGAGCACCGCGGCATCCGTTTCGGTGGTGGCCAGCGCGGCGAGCAGATCGGTCGTGAGATCGGGATAGGACACGGTCACATCGTGCCCGTTGCGGGGGACCAGACGCACTCCCTGCTCGGCCGGGGAGACGTAGGCGAGTGCCCGCATGCCGTCCCAGTTCATCTCGAACGCCCAGTCGTCGTCGCCGAGGTCGGCTGCGGAGCCGGCGGCGGCGAGCATGGGGGAGTAGGTGTTCTTGGGTGGTGCGTGACCGATCTGCCCGGCGGTCGGGCGGGCATTGGTGTGTGAACCGCCAGCCCCGTCGCGTGGCTTCATCCGGTGAATCAGCCAGTTGTTCGCCGCCCCGCGTCCGGCGCTCGTGCGAATCAGGGCGAACCGGGCGGTGCCGCCGAGTCCGACGTGGGGTTCGCCGTGCAGAGTCACGATCACTTCGTCGTCGCGCCATTTTTTGAGGTTGTAGTCGCCGCGATCCCCGATCGAAACGTCACCGGCTCCGGTGTCTTGCTCGCGTCCCGCTTGTCGCGCATCTGGACCGGTGCGATCACCTTCGGACTCGTCAACGTGCCCGTCAAGGTGTACAGCGCCACCGAAGATCACGATGTCTCGCTGCACCAGGTGCACGATGCCGATGGGGGACGCATCCGCTATCAACGTCGGTGTGAAGTGTGTTCCAAGGTCGTTCGTGGCGCGTTGCGCTGGAGTTCTGGCCAGGCGCTAACTCCCGCGTACTGGCGCAAGTCCCGCGCGGCACGCTGCCGCGGCGACGAGCACGATGTTCGGGGCGGTGGCACCATGGCGACATGCCAGAACACACCGAAAGAGACGCCACCGTCACCGGCGTCATCGAGTTCGCACCGGGGGAGCGTCCGACCGGACCGTTCACCGTGACGGTGCTGATTGAAGACGTGTCCAAAGCGGATGCTCCGAGCACCATCGTGGGCTACTCCCGCACCGAGATCCCCGCGCTCGCCACGGACGCGAAGTTCGATGCCGCTGCCGGGTTGCCGTTTTCCGTGATCGTGCCCGCCGACGCGCAGAACGGCATCCGTCGTCTGAATCTCCGGGCGCACGTGCGCCAGAAGTCCGATTCGCGCGAACCCCTGGCGCACGTCGCGGCCGGGGAACAGCCCCAGCCTGACTCGGCCATCGAACGCCCCGACATCACCGAGGGGGACTTCGTCTCGACGCAGTCCCACCGGGTGCTGCCGACGGGGTCAGTCCGTGTCCCGGTTCAGCGTGTCTGAACCGGCACGCACTTCGGCCTCGTCGAACGACGTGATCACGCCGCCGAGGCTCTCATAGCCGGTGAGCGATGGACCCCACGCAGCGCCGTTGAACCACTTGTGGAACAGTGCGCTGTTGGTGCCGGTGAGGAACACGTCCAGCCGGCCGGGTGCCCAGGACACGACGCGCGGCTGCGAGGTGGCGATGCCGCCCATGTTTTCGTAGCCGAGCACCGAGGGCCCCCACGCGTTGCCGTCGAACCACTTGTGATAAAGCGCACTGTCGGTGCCGATCACAAACAGATCGAGCCGGTTCGGTCCCCACGAGACGGCCTCGGGTTCGCCGACGACAATGCCGCCGAGCCGCTCGAAGTCGTTGACCGACGGACCCCAGGCCGAGCCGTTCCACCACTTGTGGTACAGCGCACCGTCGGTGCCGGTCACGAAGATGTCGAGTCGGTTCGGACCCCAGGTGACGACCCGCGGCGCCGAGGTGCAGACCCCGCCGAGACGCTCATACCCGGTGAGCGATGGACCCCAGGCTGAGCCGTTCCACCACTTGTGGTACAGCGCCCGGTCGGTGCCGATCACGAACACGTCGAGCCGGTTCGGGCCCCAGGAGACGACTTCGGGCTGGCCCACAATGATGCCGCCCATGTTCTCGTAGCCGGTGACCGATGGGCCCCACGCTCCACCGAACCACTTATGGTACAGCCCGTGGTCACTGCCGACGACAAAGACATCGAGCCGGTTCGGTCCCCACGACACCACGCGCGGGTCGCCGAGCATCACGCCGCCCATGTACTCGTAGCCGGTGACCGATGGCCCCCAGGAGCTGCCGTTCCACCACTTGTGATAGAGCGCGCTGTCGGTACCGGTCACGAACAGGTCGAGCCGGTCTGGCGACCACGCGACCGCCTGCGGAACGCTCTCGGCGATGCCGCCCATGTTCTCGTAGCCGGTGATCGAGGGACCCCAGGCTCCGCTGAACCACTTGTGAAACACGGCCCGGTTGGTACCGAGCACGAACGCATCCAACCGGTTCGGACCCCACGACACCACCGGGCTCGAACTGGCCCGTACGGTTTGCGGATACATGAGGTTGACCGCGGCGATATCACCGGCCGATAGCGCGGTGCGCTGACCGATCTGCGCTCCGGCCTGCACCGGGGTGATCGTCTCAAGCCCATTCTTCGAGAAGGCGGTGCGCGGATAGTGCATGATCGAGCCGTAGTCATACCCACCGACATCGTCACCGTCGACGATGTGCTGGTCGAACTGGCTCTCCATACCCGACTCAATATTGGCCACGTTGATCGTCACGAAGGCGTTGCGATCCTCCCGACTCTGTTCGTGCCAGAGCCCGACCGCGTGGCCGATCTCGTGGATCGCGTTACCGGTGCTGCAGCCGGTCCCCAAACTGATGGTCTGCATGCCGTTACCCTGCATACCGAGCATCGACCAGCATCCGCCAGAATCGCTGAACTCGATGAAGTTGGAGAATTGACTCGCATTGGCCGCCGTGCGCTCGGTAAAGCGGATGGGAGTGCTGGCCTCCCAGTGGGAGATCGCGTCGCGCACCCGCTGCTGGTCCGGCAGGGCGGCGTTGATCCGAAACGGAACGTGGGCGTTCGGCCATCGAAAGCGCGCGCCGGTGATGGCCACGCCGCGGGCACGACCGTCATCGTGGCTTTCGGCATCCTTGGTCTGCTCCAACTCGGCGACCGTGCCCAGCACAATGTCACCTTCGAAGACGGCCAGATTGTTGACCTTGTAGTAGACCACTTCGGTTGGCCCGAAGGTGACGCCGGAGATGAAACCGGATGCCGATTCGCCCGCTTGAAATTCACCCTCACTAACGAATTTCTGGTCGCCCCCGGGGCCGGAAATATTTTCTGCCATGGAACTACTCCCTGTGTGCTCTGTCCCTTGCTGGCACTGTGCCGGAACGCGCGTCAGGCTACGCCGCCGGGCGTTATCGGAGCGTTACTCGGGGCCGCTGAACGGGGTCGCGCCCGGCGGCCCACAGTTAGGTACTGCGGACCACGATCAGTCCGGCGTGCCGACTAGCCGTTCGATCGCAGCGAGCGGGATCGGCAGCCAGGCGGGTCGATTGCGACTCTCGTAGACGGCCTCGTAGAGAGCTTTGTCGAGTTCGAAGGCCTCGAGCAGGGCAAGCTGCTCGTCCAGTTTGAGGCCGGAGCGTTCCGCGTAACCGTCGAGGAAAGCGCCACGGCAGGCCATTGCCCAATCGGAAATCATCGGCAGATTCTGCGTCATCGCACCGGACGACGAACCGGCTGAGGCGAGGGTGACCGCGGCTTCGGCCGTGGTCGCCGTCATCGCGCCGGACACGTAGGAGAAGGATCGCAGCATGCCGGCGACGTCGCGCAGCGGGACATCGGGCCGGGTTCGTTCCCGCAGAGTGCGCAGCGGTTCACCCTCGAAATCCAGCAGTACCCAGCCGCGGCCCTGCACGTCGAGAACCTGCCCGAGGTGAAAGTCACCGTGGATGCGCTGGAGTCTGGGCCACGCCGCGGATTCCGCCCGGGCAAACACCGCTTCGATGGCGCTCTGGTATTTGGCCAACAGCGGGACTTCACGCAGGGTCTGACTGCAGCGCAGTCTCATCTTGGCCATTTCCTCGGCAATGACTTCGGGGCTCGCCTCCAGGGTCGGCAGGGTGCGTGCGAGATCGTGGTGCACGTCGGCGGTGGCCTGCCCCAGCCGGAAGGCCGGGCCGGTGAAATCACTGCCCGCGGCGGCGGCGATCAGGGCCGTGCGCCAGGCATCCGGTGCATCGGGCAGAAACTCCTGCGCAAATGCCAGGTGGCCGACCGCTCTCTGGCCGGGCTCGGCCGGATCGTCCCACTGGCCGACCATGGCACCGAACGGCAACGGGATGCGAGTTGAGCCGGCACCGGCCAGCGCAGCCTGCACCGTCACATCCGGATTCTCTCCCGCATGAATAATTCGGAAGATCTTGCAAATAATCGGCACCGCTGGCGCTCCGGTGGCGTCGACGCGCTCCACGATGATCGAGGTATTGGATTGCTCTCCGCTGAGCACCCGACTCGAGATGACGGTTGCTGCCGTCGTACTGGAAGGGGCGGTGGAGTGCGGGCGCAGGTCCTCGCCCCGCGCGCTGGCGGCGGAGCGGTCGGTCGCCGTTGGTTTGGTGGACACGGACACGTCCTGCCGCTCCATGAATGCCAGCAACGCGGCAGCGAAGGCGGGATCGTAGGTGGCATCGTAAATGTAGCGGGCGTTGAGCGAGCCCGGTTGGCGCACGGTGATCAGTGCGTTGTCGGCGCCGGGCAATTCCTCGAAGCGTTCAGTGGTCGGCAACTGGTACAGCGTGAGGGTGAGGCTCGCTGTGTCGAGCACGAAATCAACGCGGATGGTGACTCCCGGCTCGGCGCAGTCGAGGGCGAAGTGCCCGATGCTGCGCAGCGCGGGAACTCGCCCCTTGTTGCCGAACCAACGCTGCGTCGACACCCAGGCATTGACGTAGCTGGGCAGTGGGGTGCCGCGATGGTTGGGGGCGAGGTCGGCGGTGTTGTGGGGCTGCGAATCTCGGTCTGGACGGTGAGCGCTGTCTCCATCGATCATGCGGCCAGCGTAGCGTCCCAACCGGGATTCTGCCGGCGCGCCCGAGAACCCGAACTTGAGGCTTGCGGTAGCCTCTGTCAAGCCCCCTAATCGGGATGCGTCGATCGGGCGATAATTTCGGCGTTCCAAGCTACAATTGTAAACAATGGACAGCGTGGTGGGACGCCTTCAGATGATTCAAGACATCCATTCGAGAAAGAACCGTGCAGGGTATGCCCCAGCGATATTCATTGGAACCGGTCGTGCAGGAATCAACTCCGTCGATCATCGCTCGCAAACTGCGCTACGCGATCGCGCACGGCGAGGTCGCTCCCGGGTCGCAACTGGGTGAGGCAGAACTCGCCCGCGAACTCGGTGTCAGTCGAGGCCCCCTGCGCGAAGCCATGCAGCGTTTGACGCAAGAGGGACTCCTGGTCAGCATTCGCAACCGGGGTCTGTTCGTCATCGAGATGACGGACGCTGAGATTCGCGACATGTACGTGCTGCGCACCGCCATCGAGTCGGCGGCCTGCAAGCTGCTCGTGCGCGCTGACCACGTAGCCGCCGGGCAGGACCTGCTGGGCAAGGTCGCGGAGATGGAGAGTGCCGCGGCGACCGGCGACCGCGCCGCCATGAGCGACGCCGATATGGCCTTTCACGAACGCCTCGTCGCCCTGAGTGGCAGCCGCCGCCTCGCGCGCATCCACAGCACCCTGATGACGGAGACCCGGATGTGCCTGACTGTACTCCAGGACTCCTATCGGGTCGACGGGGAGTGGATCGCGGAGCATCGCGGTATCGCCGAGGCTGTGTTCAACGGCGACGGGCCGCTGGCCGAGAGTCGGCTCAGCGACCATGCCGAGGCCGCGCTGGCGCGACTGACCGACTCGACGGCATCCATTTCGGTGTGACCGGCATTTGAATGCCCGGACCTTTGAGGTCCGGCACAGTCGTTCCAAGCCGGCACCTTCGCCGTCTTGTTCCCGGAGGCGAACGATTTAGGCCGTGCGCGCCGCGAGGATGACGTGGGGCAGGCTGGCCGGTTCGACGCGGATGCTGGTGCGCTCGCAGCCGGTGCACTTGAGGACGTAGAGCGGAAGAGTGATGCGCAGGGCCTGCGCGGGGTTGGGTTTCAAATCAGCGGGTGACTTGCAAAACGGGCAGGTGAGTCGCATCGCGGGGGTTTCCCTTGGCTCAGTTCTGCGCAAGCGGTAGCTCGCGTCAAATTGACCATAGGGTGTTCCGTGTTTCTCTGCTGCCCCTTGAATTCGCCGCCAAACTGTGTATAAAGAACAGTCTGGCCGCACCGCTAAACGGATGCCGCGAGCAGGCTCACGACGACGGTGTCATCCTTCGTCGACAGCTGGCCGACCTCGGCGAACCCGAGGCGGCCGTGGAACGCGAGGGATCCCGGATTCGGCGGTTCGAGGTTGACCTCGCACAGCACCTCGGCGAGCAGCTCGCGGCGGGCCGCACCGAAGATGGCGTCGTAGAGCACCTGGCCGAGCCCCTGCCCGCGAAAACCGTCGGCCACGACGATGCGGTCGACGTAGAGAAAATCGGTGGATCGCTGGGAGAACCAGCGGTAGTTCTCGCTCGCGTACTCGGCGCCGGCGACAAAAAGGATGGCAAAGCCGAGTACCTCGGCGACCGCATCGTCGTCGGCGACGACAGCGACCGCGAGGTGGCTGTGTTCGACCAGCGCGACCAGTGCCGCCGCATCCAGCTCATTGACCGCGGGAACGGCGGCATTGTTGAGCGCGAGCAGCCGCGGCAGGTCGGCGGCCACGAGGGAACGAATCGAGTAGGTCACCCACTAACGATAGGCCAACGCCCTGGCCCGCGAACCACGGGCCCGCTACGCCTCCGAGCGGGCTCCGGCCCGGTACACGGCGGTCGCGATGACGAGGTCTTCCCAGGACATCCCGGTGCTCTTGAAGACGCGCGGACTTTCCGCCGTGACGGCGACGGTTCCCGTCACGATGTCACGCAGCGGCACGAGCTCGTGCGGGGCGATGACACCCTCGGCCACCGCGATGATGACGTCGCCGGCCTCCCGCTGCGCCGTGGCCGGGTCTTCGACGACGACCTGCGCTCGGGCGAGGAGCGCTGAGTCGAGCTCACGGGCATCCGTTTCGTGCGAACCGACGGCGACGACGCAGCAATCGGCGGGCACCAGGCTGCCGTCGAACAGCGGAGTACGCGCGGTGGTGGCGCAGACGATCAGCTGGGCCGTTGCCACGTCAGCGGCCGTGCCGACCTGGGCCGGCAGGTCGCTGGCGGTCACCCGGGCGGCGAACAGCTCGGCGCGGGGCTGGTCTCTGGCCATGATCGTGACCCGGTCGATTGAGCGGATGGCCCGCATCGCCTCGATATGCCCCCAGGCTTGCGGCCCCGAACCGAACACCACCAGGTGCTCCACGCGGTCCGGAGCCAGGTAGTCGGCGGCCGCGGCCGACACTGCCGGGGTGCGCAGGGTCGTGATCGCGGCGCCGTCGAACAGCGCGATCGGCGTGAGCGTCAGGGCGTCGAGCAGCAGATAGACGCCCTGAATGCGCTCCCGACCAAGGGCCGGGTTGCCCGGCGCGACCGACGCGACTTTGATGCCGACGAAATCCGAAGCTTCAGTGGGCATGAGCAGCAATTGGCCGTTCGCGACCGCCAGAACCTGCCGGGCGAAGTCACGCACCGGATCGAGCCCGGTGGCGAGCGCGTTCTGCACGGCTCGCACCGCCGCACCGTAGTCCACCCGCTCAAAAATCTCTTCGGCGGTGACCATGGTGGTCGGAGCGGGTCTGGAGCTTGTAAATGTCATCCGTCGCAGACTATCGGGCGGCCTGCGTCCGCAGCACTGCCAGAATGAACTGACGCCGTTTCAGCCTGGCGACACGTTTCACGGTGGCAAGAGGAGACAACGGCGTATGACTCACCAGGTGAGCACGACCAAACCGAGCACGGATAACTACCGGGCCGCCCGCGACCAGTTGCTGGCGCTGCGGAGCGATCATGCCCGTGCCGCGCAGGAGTTTGAATGGCCCGACGTGGGGGAGCACTTCAACTGGGCCACCGACTGGTTCGACGTGCTCGCACGCGGCAACGACAAAATCGCTTTGTGGATCGTCGAAGAAGACGGCAGCGAGCAGAAGTTCAGTTTCGCCGAGATGGCGCAACGCTCCGACCAGGTGGCCACCTGGCTGGCCCGGCAGGGCGTGCGGCACGGCGACCATGTCATGCTCATGCTCGGCAACCAGCTCGAAATCTGGGAGGCGATGCTCGCCATTATGAAGGTCGGCGCGGTCATCATGCCGACCAGTGCCGTGCTCGCCGCTCATGACCTGACCGACCGGGTGCTTCGCGGCGGCGTCACCCATGTGATCGCGAACTCGTCCGATGCAGCCAAGTTCGACGATGTTCCCGGCGACTACACCCGCATCAGCGTCGGCGCGCCGCGCCCCGGGTGGGCCGACTTCGCGGACGCCTACGCGCTCACCCCGGAACCCATCGCGACGGTCGTGGCATCCGGTGACCCATCGCTGATCTACTTCACCTCCGGTACGACGAGCAAGCCCAAAATGGTGCTCCACTCGCAGACCTCCTACCCGGTCGGCCACCTGTCGACCATGTACTGGCTGGGCCTTCGCCCCGGCGACGTGCACCTCGCCATCAGCTCGCCCGGCTGGGGCAAGCACGCCTGGAGCTGCTTCTTTGCCCCGTGGATCGCCGAGGCGACCGTATTCGTCTACAACTACTCCAAGTTCGCTCCCAGCGCCCTCATCGCCCAGCTGCATCGAGCGAAGGTCAGCACGTTTTGCGCGCCGCCGACGGTCTGGCGCATGCTCATTCAAGCGGATGTCGGCCCCCGGCCGGCCGCCCTGCGCGAGTTGCTCTCCGCCGGGGAACCGCTTAACCCCGAGGTCATTCGGCAGATCGACAACGGCTGGAAACTGACCATCCGCGATGGCTTCGGCCAGACCGAGACCACCGCCATCGTTGGAAACGGTCCCGGATCGGTGCTGAAGGCCGGGTCGATGGGCCTGCCCCTGCCCGGCGTCTCGATCAAGCTGCTCGACCCGATCACCGAACTGCCCGCCGAGGAAGGTGAGATCTGCCTCGACCTGTCGACGAGCCCGGTCAACTTGATGACCGGCTACCACGGCGAACCCGACCTTACCGCGCACGCCATTCGCGGCGGTTTTTTTCACACCGGCGACGTCGCCACAGTGGATACCGACGGCTACCTCACCTTTATCGGCCGCACCGACGACGTGTTCAAGTCGAGCGATTATAAGGTGTCGCCGTTCGAGGTGGAGAGCGTGCTGCTCGAACACCCCGCGGTCGCCGAAGCCGCCGTGGTTCCCGCGCCCGATGCCACCCGGCTGAACATTCCCAAGGCGTACATCCACCTCGCTCCGGGCTGGGAACCGACGGCCGAAACGGCCGAAGCCGTGCTTCGGCATGCCCGCACCGGGCTGCCGGCCTACATGCGGGTGCGGCGGGTGGAATTCTTCGAGCTGCCCAAGACCATCTCCGGCAAGATCCGCCGGGTCGAACTGCGCGAGCGCGAAGCCGACGCGGCAAAAGCCGGCACCCGGCTGCCGAATGAATGGCGCGACGACCAGTTTCCGGGGCTCACGCGCTAGGGGCATCCGCTCGAAAAATCTGCGGGAAAGTCGGGGCTTACAGCCCGAGACCGGGCCTGGCCCCCTCGTTAGCGTAGAAGCATGACCCTCCTCGACAACCCGCGTGCCACGACAACCGACGACACAGGCTGGGCTGGCTTCACCGCCGGGCCGTGGCAGCACGGCAATGATGTTCGAGATTTGATCCAGCGCAACTACACGCCGTTCACCGATGATGCGAGCTTTCTGACCGGCGCCACCGACCGCATACTGGCGCTCTGGGCCCGGCTGACGGAGATGTTCCCCGGCAGCGCGCGCTCGGCGTCTACGACGTCGACCCGACCACCCCGGCATCGATTACCGCGCACGCCCCCGGCTACATCGACCAGCCGAGCGAGATCATTGTCGGTCTGCAAACGGATGCCCCGCTCACGCGCGCCATTATGCCCTTCGGCGGCCGGCGCACACCCGGGTCGAGGTACTGCCCTTCCATCAGATGGGTGAGCACAAGTGGAATCGCCTGGCCATTCCGCATCCGCTGTACGGCGAGCTGCCGCCCGATTCCGCGCTGCAGCAGCGGGTGCGGGCTCAGCTCCGGGCCCGCAGCCTCACGACGTTCTAGCTAGAAGCGGGCGAGCAACTCCGTTTTTTTGGCGTGGAATTCGGCATCCGTCACCACACCGGCCTCGCGCAGCTGACCGAGCTGGGAGAGGTGAAGGGCAATTCCGGTCGATCCCGCAGGGTGGCCTTCGAGTTCGCGGCGCGCGGGCGCGGGGGCGAGGGCTGAGACCGGTGCCGGTGCCGGTGCCGGGCTGACCGGGTGCACCGCGGCCACCGCAGCGGCCGGTGAGTGACCGGACTGGGACATCCGGTCGATCCAGGCCAGTGCGATGGCCGAGAGAATGAACACCATGTGAATGATGACCTGCCAGAGCACGCCGTCCCAGGTGTAGATATTGCCGGTGATGGTTTCGGTCGGGTTGTTATCGACGGGGGTGCCGCGCGCGGCCAGGTCGCCGACCTCGATGAAGGTCTTGAGCAGGTGGATCGACGAGATGCCGACGATGGCCATGGCGAGCTTGACCTTGAGCACGTTGGCATTGACGTGGGAGAGCCATTCCGGCTGGTCGGGGTGCCCTTCCAAACGGATGCGGGACACAAACGTCTCGTAGCCGCCGATAATGACCATGATCAGCAGGTTCGCGATCATGACGACGTCGATCAGGCCGAGCACCGAGAGCATGATCGCGGCTTCTTCGACGTGGATGCCGCCGTCGTCCCCTGGCACGGTCAGCGAGGTCCAGACGTCGCCGCCGAGGTTGATGAGCTCGACCATGAACACGATCACGTAGATGATCTGCGCGATGATGAGCCCGATATAAAGGGGCGCCTGCAGCCAGCGGCTGAAGAAGATCATCAGGCCGACGCTGCGCACCCAGCGCGACTGCGGGCGGAACGGGCGGGGGAACTCGGTTTCAGTCACCGGTTGATCATAAGGGAGGCCCGGGTGAGAACCTCCTGTGCGCCGCAGCGCCTGTGGACGTACGCTGACGTGTTGATGATTCCGGCCACGATGGCCGCGCGCCAGCATTGTGGGCGCGCGGGCGGGACGATCAGGAAGGTCGCAGCGAACGCTCAAAAGCTTTGCGGCCGGTGGGCAGGCCTCCGGACAGATCGGTCGGCTCCAGTCCGAGCAGCGCGGCGAAATGGTCGGATGGTTCGACGCCGAGCTCACGGCCCAGATGGGCGCGAAAACTGCGGTACACCTGCACCGCCGAGGCATAGTTGTCTTCGGCGAGATGGCAGCGCACGAGCAGATGCTGGGTGCTCTCCCGCAACGGATCGACAACCGCAGCGGCACGGGCCGCGCCCAGGGCGCGACTGAAACTGCCGGTCAGCAGATGGGAGCGGGCCAGGGATTCCAGGGCGTCCACCCTCTGATTGAGCAGATGGTCCTGTTGTTCCAGCACCCATTCCTCGTACCAGCCCGGCAACAGGTTGGCCTCCTGCAATACATCGACGGATTCCGGCGGCACCGGCAACCCGCCGGTCAGGGTGATCTCGGTGATCAAATCGCGTACCTTGTGCAGATCCACGCGCACCGCCGCGTCGAGCTGCAGCGGATCGGTTGCGCGGAGCAATCGGGGGAGTTCGTGCGAAATACGAAACACGCTCGCTCGCAGGTTGCCGGCCGACTGACGCTCGGAGCTATCCGGCCAGAGCAGCGCGGCCAGCACGTGCCGCGGTTGGGTGTGCAACACGGCGAGGGCCGCGAGCAGCCGCTGCTGGCGGGCACCGACCTCGACTGGCACGCCGATGTAGCGTAACTGCCAGTAGCCCAGCACGCGAAGATCCCAGCCCGGTGTCACCGAAAAACCCATGAGTGCTCGATCCGCAAAAAAAGTACAAAGCCGACCCGCAACCTCAGGCGGGATCCGCTACCGCCCAGAATGGCCAGCCCCGGGGCGGTTGTCAATGCCGTGTGCGCGCCAAAAAGTGGATGCTCCGCCACCGCCAACGCGTACCCCCGATAGCTGGCAGTAACCAGCCAGTAACGCCGGGGTTTGTACAGTTGGCCTGCGGCATCCGCTGGCAATCGGCCCTTTTGATCGGATCGTCATGAAGCAATTGGCACTCTGCGTGGGCATCAATCGGTTCGCGAACCTGCCGATGAGCAGTTGGCTGAACGGCTGCGTCAACGATGCCGAAGACGTCAGTGCATTGCTCGGGAGCGCCTTCGGATTTGCCGACTCAAGCATCACCCTGCTGACCGACCAGGCCGCGAGCCGGGATGCGGTTTATGGAACGCTGGTCGAGGCGCTCGACCGGGCGAATACCCCGGGGGAGCACCTGGAGCGCATTCTGTTCACCATGTCGAGCCACGGCACGCAGGTGGCCGACACCGATAACGAAGAGTCTGACGGCGTCGATGAGGCCTTCGCCACCTGTGACCTGCGTCAGGTCGGCTCCCAGTGGGACCTCGAATCGCTCATCGTCGACGACGAACTGCACACCTTGTTTTCCCGGTTGCCCGAGGGAGTGCTGCTCGACGTGATTTTCGACACCTGCCATAGCGGCAGCGGCCTGCGGGCGATGGACCAACTCCTCCTATCGGATGACCGTCGTCCACGCTTCGTGCCCCCACCGACACCGCTCGGCCGGGACGGCACAGCGGTCGCGGGCGCGAACACCCGCATGCTGCGCGATCTGGTGCGTACCTCGTCGGCCGTTGCGAAGCCCGCGTTGCTGGCCGCATGCCAGGCCGACCAGGAAGCGACCGACGCGAACTTTGACGGGCGGTACAACGGCGCGTTCACGCATTTTCTGCTCGAGGAGCTGCGCAGCGGGGCCGGCGCCAGTCGCGCCGACGTCGTCAAGCGCGTCAACAAGAAGTTGCGCGCCCGTAAGTTCGAACAGATCGCGCAGCTCGAGGCACCCGACCCCGGCAAAACAACGGCGTGGGGCACCGCGTTCTGAACGCCGCGCTCGTGCGCAGAAGACCGGTCAGGGGTGAAAGGTCGGCCGACGCAGTTCGGCTACGCCTGGTGCCGGGGTAGCGGGCACGGCGGCGGGCGACGGTGCGGGCGACGGTGCGGGCGACGGTGCGGGGGGCGGCGCGGCAGCCGCTTTCAGCGCCGGGCGAGCGAGGGCGTGCGCGGCGAGTTTAGCCCGCTGCCGATCCAGGTCGAGAATCGGCTTGAGTGCGGCGAAGCTCAGACGACCACCCTCGTCGAAGCGCAGTTGCCCGCCACCGCGAATGAAAACATTCGCCTGGGTGGTCAGCCCGAATCTGCGCGCTTCAGCGACGGTGAACGTGAATTCCTGGGTGAAGGTGGCACCGATCTCCGACACCACGAAGCCGTCGGGCCCAACCCGAAGTGTCGGCCGCACCCGTTCCACGGAAATGGGGCGAGTGGGGTCGATCTTCGCCGCCTCCAGCAATTTCGGGTTCTCCCAGAGAAAACGTACGATCTCTTCCGGGTCGGAGCTGAGGGCGGCCAGCCGAATCGGGTAACGCAGTCCGGTGAAGGTCGCAACGCCCGAAAGGTCGTGGTTCGGGGGCAATTTGATGCCGAGCTCGGCGAATGCCTCGGTGACGACGGGACGATACTCCAGGTCGTCGTCGGGCACGACCGCCATGTCGGCGGCGAGGATTCCGCCCAGCAGGTCTTCCCAGGTCACATCCACCGGTGCCATGTAGCCCAGGCTGCGGATGAGCATTCCCAAGACCTGACGGCCAACGTCTGCGCCGGCGCGGGCGATCTGGTACAGGCTCGAGCGGCCACCGGGCAAGTCGAGCCGTTTCAGCCAGAGTCGCACCACCACGCGCAGCAGTACCTGCACGATCGCGCCGCCGCGAGCGTGCGGGTCGCGCAGGGTGCGCCAGTCGGGCGGACTGTCCTCGCTCAGGGACGACCGAACGGTTCCGCGTTTGAAGAGCTCATCGCCCAAACTGAACAGGTCGCTCCGAAGCACATCCTCGCTGAGGGTATCGAGGTTGAGGGGGTCACCGCCGGACGACGTCAACATTTGTTCGACCAGGGTGCGGGTGGAAAACACGGACAGCAGCGCCACGAGGTCGGCGAACGTTTCATGCAGGGCGAGTTGGTCGGGCTCGGCCCTGGCATCAGCCCATTTCGGCCGGTAGCCATCGACGATGGCGTGGGTCACCTCGTGGGCCACCAGATCGCGAAAGAGGGCCAGCGGCACTGCTTTGCTCGTACGATTGTCACGTTTATGCCCGAATCGAATCAGACCCAGGTCGCGGTAGTAGCCGGATTGTCGGTACGACACCGGATCGTAGGCGCTGATGGTCAACCGTCCGCCACCGACCCAGCCCATCCTCCGGCCGAGTGTCGACTCGAACAGGGCGAGAGTGGATGCCGCCACCGCGTATACCTGCTGCGCCAGGAATCGGCTGTCCTCCAGCAGGGCCGCCAGATCATCGGGCGGTTTCTCGTCGACGATCATCCACGGCGGGGTCGGGGAGCCGATGTCGAGACTGAACGGCTTCTGACGGGGCTTACGCACGATCACGTCGAACCGGGCGCTGCGCGGCCCCGGGCCGATGCGTTCGACCGGAACCCGCAGCGTGGTCGTGAGGCGCGGCGCGGGTTCGCCCGGGGGCGGATTCGGTGGGACCGTGGTGAACGGCCCCTCGGCCAGAACCGTCAGGCTGACCTGCAGACCACCCTGCCCGGCGTCGCTCAGCCCGGGATCGCTCGGTTGCGCAAGCGACGCGTCAGCAGACTCGGGATCGGTACCAGTTGTCATGGCGGCCCCCACAGCATCCGTTTCTGTGTGCAATATGCAACCGCCGGCGTGGTTTGTCAAGGCTTCGGGTGAAGTAACGCAGCAGTAACGCTGGAGCGACATAATCGCAACGCCCCACCCCTGTTCCAGCATGAATTAGATGACATGAACTAGATGACATGAACTGAATGACATGAACTGAATGAGAGGAACGGTGCCATGCCCGAACCGATGCCCCCCGCCACACGGCAGCCGCCGCTGTCTCCAAGTGAGCTCGACCGCCTTCGCCCGCACGTGGTCAACCTCAGCGGCGGCAAATTCTCATCGAGTGGAGTGTTCCAGACCACTAAAAAGGATGTCGACGCCGTCTTTGCGACGCATCTGCCGGCCTTTGTGGCCGAGCATGGCGGCGTCGTACCCGTTGTGTTCTACGCCCACGGCGGGCTGGTCGGCGAGCAGTCCGGGCTGCGGATCGCTGCCACCCAGGTGGAGTGGTGGAAGTTCAACGGCGTGTATCCCATTCACTTCGTCTGGGAGACCGGCCTGGCCGGGGCCATCGCTGGTGCGGTGGGGGACTGGGCGCAGGGTCGTCGCGGCTGGCTCGACGAGGCCAAGGACCGCGTGCTTGAACTCGCGGCCCGATTCGGCCAGGGGCAGGCGATCTGGGGGCAGATGAAGCGCGCGGCCGAGGCTGCATCGGCCGGGGACGGCGGCGCCCGCTACGTCGCTGAAGCACTCGGTGCGTACTGCACCGCCCACCCCGACACGGTCAGCGTGCACGCCGTTGGGCACAGTGCCGGATCAATCTTTCATTCCTTCTTTATTCCCGCCGCATTGAAGGCCGGGGTACCGGCCTTCGACACGCTCAGCCTGCTGGCTCCGGCCGTGCGCACCGATGTGTTCGAGAAGCAGCTCGTGCCTCTGTGTGGCCAGGAGGTGAAGTCGCTGGCACTGTTCACCATGACCGAAAAGCTCGAGCGCGCTGACACCTGCCTCGGCGCCTACGGAAAGTCCCTGCTCTACCTGGTGCGGGCGTCGTTTGAGCCCGAAGAATTTTCGCCCATTCTGGGCCTCGAGGAGTGCCTCCGCGCCGACCCGGTGCTCAGCCGACTGTTCGGGCTGTCCGGCGCGAGCGGAGGTATCGCTGACATCATCTGGTCAAAAGCAACGGGCGGCCCCTTGACCAACCGCAGCACCTCGACCAGCCATGGCGGGTTCGACACCGATATCCCGACCATGGACAGCGTCGCGCGTCGGGTCACCGGCAGCTCGCGCATCCAGTCATTCCCGATCACCCGCTCCCGTGGCGACGAGCTCTGGCCGGTACCGGGCCCGGCCACGCCCCGGCGGGCCGGAACCCACCACGCACTCTGTGTCGGTATCAACGCGTATCCCGGCGGCGATGCCCTCTACGGCTGCGTAGCGGATGCCGAAGCCTGGGCAGCGCAGCTCACCGCGGCCGGTTTCGCGGTGCGCACACTGCTCGACGCGGAGGCGACCCGGCAGAATATCCTGCTCGGGCTGCTGGACCTGGTGGCGAGCAGCGTCGCGGGCGATGTGCTGGTCTTTCAGTACGCCGGGCACGGCACTTATGTGGACGACCTTGACGGTGACGAGGCGGAGTCTGGCAACGAGGAGAAGAAGTACGACGAAGCGCTCTGCCCGATTGACTTTCGCGAGGGCAATTTGATCATCGACGACGACCTCGGAGAGATCTTCGACCAGCTGCCCGACGGCGTCAGCCTCACTGCCTTCTTCGATTCCTGTCACTCGGGCGACGGCCAACGCCGGCTGCAGCTGCTTCCGGTTGACGTACAGAACCTGAGTACGGCATCCGCTCCCCATGGGCGTCGGGCGCGGTACGTCATTCCCGACAAGGAGACCAGCGAGAAATACCGGGCCAAGCGCGGAGCTCCCGCCCGGGCCGGCAAGCGGGCCTTGGCGCGGGAAGTGCTGTTCAGCGCCTGTAAACCGACCGAGGTAGCGTACGAGACGGACGGTCACGGCGATTTCACCGTGGCAGCCAGCCTGCTCGTGGTGCCGAGTGCAAATCGGCTGACCAACGGCGAGTTCCTGGCGAAGATCCGGGAGGCATTTTCGAGTCAGCCGCGACAGAACCCCGACTTCAACGGGCCGCGGGCCGCGAAATCACGGGTCTTCCTGGCGCCGCTGGTGGCTGCCGCAGCGGAACCGACTGATCGGCCGCCCGGCACCGCATCTGGCACGATCCCCGCCGCGATAACGGCGCTGCTCGACCCGGCCGCAAGCCCCGGGGGCGGGACCGACGCGCTCGCGGCATCCACTGGTACCGCCGGATCGGCTGGCGCCGCTGCCAGTCGCGAAGCGGATGCTGCGGATCGCGCCCGCGCGGCCGCCGCGTTCCTGCGCGCTGCCGCCGACTTCATCGACGGGTAGCGGCCCGCCGGTGACCCCGAAGACGGTGGGTGCCGTTGACGACGTGACCGACGGCATCCGCTTATTGTCGACATCTTTCGCATCCATCGCTGTGGCCTGCGACACTGGAGGAACAGCTCTGCGCCGAGGTCGTCGGACCGAATCGCGGAAACGATGTACGCGCCGGCTCCTCGGAAGGACCCCATGCTCGATTTCCTGTTCAGCCCGATCCCCGGGATCATTTTCACGATTGTCGTGGTTCTGCTTATCGGCCTGATTTACGCCAAGACGATCTATAAGAACGCGGGACCCGATGAGGCCCTGATCATCACCGGCAAGAAGAGCCGCAAGACCATCGTCGATGGCGCCACGCTCGAGGAATCCGGCCAGCGGGTCGTGCATGGCCAGGGTGTGTTCATCACACCGTTCTTCCAGAAGGCGTTCAAGATCAGCCTGCGCAGCCGGGCGATTGAGATCACGGCCGTCGCGCAGGACCGCAACGGCATCACACTCTCCGTCGAGGCCGTCGCCATCGTCAAGGTCGGCGACGACCCCGCTGCGATTCGCGCCGCCGCCCAGCGATTTCTTGGGCAGGACAAGAACATTGACGGCTTCGCGCAGGAGGTGCTGAGCGGTTCGCTGCGTTCGTCGATCGGCGCGACCGACGTCATGACCGTTATTCAGAAGCGCGATGAGCTCGGTTCCTCGGTGCTCGCCACGGCTCGCGAATCACTCGCCAACCAGGGCCTCGACGTTGACTCCTTCGAGATCAAGGGCATCACCGATGAGAACGACTACATTCGCGACATCGGTCGTGCCGAGCAGGCGAAGGTGCGTCGCCAGGCCGAGGTGGCCGAGCACGTTGCGAACCGCGAGTCGCAGGAAGCCCTGATTACCGCCGAGCAGGCCATCGCGGAAGCGCAGAATACGCTCGCGCTGCGTAAGGCCGCGCTGCAGCTTGACACCGACAAGGCGTCCGCCGAGGCCGCCGCGTCGAAGCCGCTCGCCGAGGCGAAGGCGCAGCAGGCCATCGTGCAGGAGCAGGAACTGACCGCCCAGCGCCGGGCCAGCCTGCGCAAGGCCGAGCTCGAGTCCGAGGTCAACGCGATCGCCGACGCCGACGCCTACCGCATCCGGGTCACCGCGATCGCGGCCGCCGAGGCATCCGTTGCCAAGGCCACCGCCGATCGCGACAGCCGTGTCGCCAACGCCGACGCTACCCGCGCGGAGGGCCAGGCCGAGGCCGACGCCATTCTCGCCCGAGGAACCGCCGAAGCGACGGCCACGCGCCTCTCCGCCGAGGCCGTCGCCCAGCAGTCCGAGGCGCTCATTCAGCTGCGCCTGATTGAAATGCTCCCGCAGATCGCGCACGAACTGGCCGCACCGATGGGTAACATCGACCAGCTCACCGTCATTTCAACGGATGGCGCCAGCCAACTCTCCAAGAACGTCGCGTCCGGCTTCAGCGAGGTCGACGCCGTGCTCGGCTCCACCATGGGAATCGGCATCAAGGACCTGCTCGGTGGGCTCCTTGGCGGCACTGCGGGAGCCGCTTTGCGGAACGCGACGCCCAGCCACAGCGGCGCATCCGCGTCGAACGTTGGTGCTGCGCCGACTCACCCGAGCGCAACCGGCGCATCGTCACAGCAGTCCGGGGCGTCGCCAACGTCGGCGTCGGCCGCGGCAGCGCCCTCGTCAACGTCGGTGGCCCCATCCGCAGCGACGGCTGCCGCAGCGGCGCGATCAGCAGCAGAAGCATCCGTTTCGCAGTCGATCGACGGCGTTGATTTCGATGCTGTCGCCGACGAAGCTGCTGCCACAATTACCCGTGCGGCGGCGGCCCGGCTGCCCAAGAAAGCTGGGGATCGCCTGCTGCCCTAGTGCACCGATCGCCGCAACCCCGGTGCAGCTAGCTCCCGAAGACTGTAACAGTGTCTGGCCAGCGCCCGGGGGCGCAGGGTCACCTGCCCCGTATCCTCCGGCACCGAAGTGCGACCCCCGACCTCGTCAGCAGCCGGGGCCGTGGGGGTTGGTGAGGCAGTCTTCGGCGACGAGCACGGTGGATTCGTTTGCGGCTATGACGGTGAATGGGGCTGAGGGCATGGTGATGGTGCCGTCGACGGGGCGCCAGCCTTGGTCGCCGAAGCTGTAGTCGGCGTGGTATTCGATGGTGAGGACGATGGAGTAGGTGCCCTTGGCCGTGTACTTGTGGCTGGTGTCGGTGGTGGTGAATTCGGCAAGTCCGAGGGCTTCCCAGCTGGCGCCTCCGGTCGGGGAGGTGGCGGTGTTTCCGTCGCCGAAGTTCCAGTGGTAGCTGATCGGGGTGAACATGACTTGCGCGGGTTGGCCGAGGAGGAGACCTTCGCTGATGTGGGTGGATGCGCCGGTCCAGAAGTTGGCGGCGAGTCCGATGATGGCCCAGCCGTTGGGTTCCATGCCTGTTGGGGCGGTCGGCGCGGGGAAGTTCTGCAGGTCGGAGATGCGGACGATGGTCTCGATGGAGCAGAGTGGGCAGGCTGCCGTGGGTGCGGCGATGGTGGGTGCCAGCTGGGGGTGTCGTTCCACTATGTCGCTGAGGCCGCCGGTGTTGCAGGGAACCCATTGGCTGGGTTCCGTCGTCGAGTTGTGGCTCACGCACATGGCCGGTCGCACCTGGCTGCCCGCCGAGCCGCCGCCGGACCCAGTGGCCTTCCCCGTGCCCGTGCCCGTGCCTGTGCCGTCCGAGCTCGTAGACCCTTCGGCGAATACATCGACACCGTCGCCATTGTTGAGTCCGCCCGAGACCAGCTCCCCCGGACAGTCTCCGATCAGACGGGACGCAAGTTCACACGCAGACGCACCTGGGACGATTGGCGGACAGAAAGTTAGCAGAGTGCCAATTATCAGTGCTAGCAGAAATTTCTGCCGGACCATACGTCCTCCTTGTCGAGGAGCAATAGCGAAGGGTTCGCCGCGCTCGAAGTAAAGCCCACTTGCAATGGCGTGCGGTTTGTGCGCCCGGCTGGAGTGACGTCAGCGCCTGTTTTGTCAATCAGTCGAACTTCCGAAATGTCTGAACAGAGGTAGAGCTCAATTGAGACTCCTCCACGCGGCTCGACGGAATTGCGTATTAATGAAACATTGTCAAAAGTTGACGAACCACGGCTAATGAAGCCCGTCTTCGAGAATCCAACGAATGATTCCAACAGGTCCGGTAGGTATTTGGGACTAGCCGCAGGCTCTATCCGATCGCCGCGAATTCCTCCATCGGCTGTGATTGAGTCTGAAAGCGCTTCGTACGCGGTATAGGCCGCCTCGGCGGCCGCGAGAGCTTCCTCGTCCGAGGCGAAGACCGGGGGTGTCGCGGTGGGTGCGGTTGCCGCAGACGGCGTGGAGCTGTCGGTCGGGGCGGGAGTGGCCATGCATCCGCTCAGCAGACCGATGGAGACCAGTAGGACAGCGCTCGGCACGACGGCGTGCAGGGGACGGCGACGCAACGGGTTTCGCATGGGGTCACAGTAGACCGGATTGCTACAATCCCGTTTAAGTTCTCCACAGGCTGGTTTCAGGCCTCAAATAACGGTAGAGCTTTGGTCAGTCGTGCGCGGTCAGCGCGTGCGCGAGCAAAGCGGCGAGGGCCGACTGGCCTCCGGCGCGCATGGCGGCGCGCTGACGCTCCGCCCCGGTTCCCAGTCGCCGCGTGCGGGCCAGCAGAGTCTGGATGCGGTCGCGATTGCCGACCTCATCGATGGCGTCGCCGCAGTAGTGCAGCAGGGCATCCGTCACGGCGGTCGAACTTTCCAGGGTGCCAGACACGGGATTCAACAGGTTCGACTCCACGCCTTCGCGGGCAGCGTGCCAGAGCCCGGCATCGAGCAGTTCCGGCGCGATGTCGATGGGGGCGACATCCGTTTCGCTGTCGCGCAGGGCGGTCGTGACGAGCGCACGGGTCAGGGCGGCGAGCAGCAGGGTCGACGGCGCATCGAGCTGGGCGTCGCAGACGCGAATCTCCATGGTCGGATGTTCCAGGGGCAGCCGCGCATTCCACCAGATCGTGCGCAGGTCGTAGGTACCGCCGACGCCGACGAGCTGGCGAATCCGGCGGTCGTAATCGGCGGCATCCGTGAAGAGCGGCGGGCAGCCGATGGTGGACCAGCGGCGCATGTGCACGCTGCGCCAGCTCGAAAACCCGGTGTCCGCGCCGCGCCAGAACGGCGAATTCACCGCAAGCGCGAGCAGCGTGGGCAGCCAGACGCGCACCCGATTGAGTGCCTGTACACCGGCCTCGCGGTTCGGAATGCCGACGTGCACGTGCAGCCCGTTGATGAGGTGATCGGGCACGAGCCCCCGAAATTCGCTCTCGACCGTGTGGTACCGCTCGACATCGGTCACTTCCGGCCAGCCCGCGGTCTGGAACGGCGCTCCGACGCCGGCGGCCAGGACCCCACGGCTGAGGGCGGCCCGCGCCAGCCGCGACCGAAATGCCAGCAGATCAGCGGATGCCTCTTCGAAGCGTTCAAAGACCGGCGTCGACCGCTCGATCTGCGAGGCCAAAAACTCGTGGCTGACGAACCGGGAAATCGGAGCGCGGCCGAGAAGTTCCGCGTGCACCGCGTCGCCCACGTTTGCTGGCTGAAGCGTCGCCGGTTTGAGAAAGATGAATTCCTCTTCAATGCCGAACGTTCGCATGCATCACCTCCAGCACCTGTACCGGATAGTACCGGCAAACCGGAATCAAGCCGATACATTTTCGTAACGGACTGTCGACCATCTAATCACCCGCATTTGACTAGCATGACCTTGACTCGCGAACCAATGCGCAGGCGTTGGCTCTCGCCCTGGATGGCATCAGCTGGGAGTAAACGTGGTGCAGGTCACTCAGATTCCAAGCAATTCAGCTCTGTCCCGTCGGCGCACACTGCACGGCGCGCTCGGTGGCCTGTTCGGTTTCGTGGCCATGAGCGTCGCGGCCGGTGTGCTCGTCACCGCATCGGTGACCCCGGTGGTTGCGCTCTCGGGCCTGGCCGCGACGAACACGATCTCGGTGTTCGAGAACCTGCCCGACTACGTGAATATCGAGCCGCTGTCCCAGAAGAGCGACATCCTGGCGACGCGCAGCGACGGAACCGTCGAACTCCTCGCCTCCTTCTATGACCAAAATCGCATCGAGGTGAGTTGGGATGCGATCAGCCAATTCGCCAAGGACGCTGCGGTGTCGGGGGAGGATCCCCGGTTCTATGAGCATGGCGGGGTCGACCTGCAGGGCACGTTGCGGGCCACAGCGACGACGGTGGCCGGCGGAGACACGCAGGGCGGGTCATCCATTACGCAGCAATACGTGAAGAACGTGCTGGTGCAGAAGTGTGAGCTTCTCACCGACCAGCGCGCGCACGACGCCTGCTACACCGCAGCGACCGAGACCACCCCCGACCGCAAACTCAAGGAGATGCGGCTGGCGATCGGGGTGGAGAAGAAGTACAGCAAGCGCGACATTCTGCGCCAGTATTTCAACATCACCGGATTCGGCGGCACCGTTTATGGAATCGAGGCCGCCGCCAACTACTATTTCAACACGACGGCTGCCTTACTCACCCTGCCGCAGGCGGCCAGCCTGGTGGCAATCGTGAACAACCCGGTCAAGTTTCAGCTCGACCAGCCCGCGAGTGAGACCAACGGTGCTGCCAACGGGTATGCCGCGAACAAACAACGTCGCGACTACATCTTGCGTGAAATGCTGCGCTACAAGAAGCTCAGTCGGGCCGATTTCGACGCCGCGATCGCCGCGCCGGTCGAACCGATCATCACCGAACCAAGTACCGGCTGCCAGACCGCAGTGGGCAATGCCTTCTTCTGCGATTATGTGACCAAGATTCTTCAGACCGACCCCACCTTCGGCGCCGATGCGGCCACGCGCATGCTCAACTTTCGCCGGGGCGGCTACGACGTCTACACGACCATGGACCTCGACGTGCAGAACGCGGCCGTGACCACCATGAACCAACAGGTTCCCAAGGTCTATGCCGGTGGCGATGTCGGCGCGATCATCACGAGCGTGCAGGTCGGCACCGGCCGGGTGCTCGCCATGACGCAGAACAAGGACTACAGCCAGGACCCGGCCGTGCAGGCGACCGGGGCCAACTACACCGGCATCAACTACGCCACCGACTATGCCGAGGGCGGCTCGAGTGGGTTCCAACCCGGATCGACCTACAAGGTGTTCACCCTGGCCGAGTGGCTCAAGGAAGGCCACTCCCTCAACGAACGGGTCGATTCCCGGCGCAAGGCAAACTGGGGCACCTTCCAGGACAGCTGCTTCGGCCCGCAGAATTACGATAAGGATGAACCACCCTGGAACCCGCGCAATGATGCCAACGAATCCGGCTCCAACTACAGTGCGCTGCAGGCCACCGTCGGCTCGATCAACACCGGCTTCATCGGAATGGCCAAGCGGCTCGACCTCTGCGGCATTCGCCAGACGGCTGAGGCATTCGGGGTGCACCGAGCCGACGGCAACCCGTTGTCGCAGTCCGCGGCATCCGTTATCGGAACCAACGAAATCGCACCCCTCACGATGGCCATCGCCTTCGCCGGCATCGCGAACAAGGGGGTGACCTGCTCGCCGATCGCCATCGACCGCATCGTCGGACCCGATGGAGTGGAGGTTCCGGTTCCGCCGTCGGTGTGCTCCCAATCGGTCGATGCCACGGTCGCCGCCGGCATGGCCTATGCCATGCGCCGGGTGATGCTCGGCGGCACCGGGCAGCAATCGAACTACAACACGAATCCGAATGTGCCCATGATCGGTAAGACCGGGACAACGGATGGCGCGAAAGACACCTGGATGAGCGGTGCGAGTACCAAGGTGGCGACCGTGGTCGCGGTGGTCAGCCTCACCGGGACGCTCAGTCAGCGGCGTCAATTCTTCGGCCGGGACCAGATCGCCACGGCACGCCACCGCATGTGGCCGGTCGTTATGTCGGCAGCGAACGCCAAGTACGGCGGTGACGCGTTCGAAGAACTGGCTCCCAAGTACATTCCACCGCCGAAGGTTGTGGCGCCACCGGCCGCCGCGCCGCCCGTTGATCCTGCACCGCCGGTCGCGCCGCCGCCCGGGGCTCCTGCCCCGCCTGGCCAATAACGTCGCCGGGAGACGTTACGCGCTCTGCGCGGCCTTGAGGTGGTGCAGGGTGCCGCCGGGACTGGACGTTTCCCGCGCAGATTCCTGCGCGGCCAGTTCGGCGGCATACGCGACCGCACTCGCCGCTTCCTCGGCGGCGGCGCGCTCAACGGCGTGCCGCTCCTTCACCTGCCTGGCCACGTCGAACAGATTCCAGATGTTCTCCCCGGTCACCGACACTCCGCGGGCGCCGGAGCGCCGGGTTCGACCGCGTACGAGCATGTAATTGGTCTGGAACACCTGCCCGCCGACCCGTTCCTGCGCGTCGTGAAAAAACACGACGTTGGAGACCGGTCCGGTGCCGTCGTCGAGGCTGATGAACACCACTCGGCGGCCGCCGCGCATCGGCGGCGTGTTGGTGGCCCGCCGCACTCCGGCGAGCAACACCTCGGTGCCGCCGGGCAGGTTGCCGAGTTCGCTCGCCGGGGTCACCCCCAATTCCTTGAATAGCGCGTGAAAGCGTTTCATCTGGTGCGACCCGACGGCCAGGTTCAGATCGAGCAGTTCCAGATCGGTTTGGGTGCGGCCGCGCAGCTCCAGCGAGGTGATGGCGCCCGCACGGTCACCGGAATAGCGCGGCACCGGCAGCTCCACCTCGAACGCGAGCTGGTCGGCGCGAATGACCACGGCGGTGCCGCGCAGCGACTGAATGTGCGCGAGCAGCTCGTGTCGCCGGGTGCGATCGTAGCCGATGAACGTGTCGAGGGCGCCCACCCGGGCGAGCGCCTCGAAGGTGCGCCGCCGGGGATGCACCCGGTCGCGAAAGTCCTGCAGCGATCCGAACGGCTGGTGCTGCGCAATGCGTGCCCGCTCTGCCTCCGTGCTGCCGACGAGTTCGGGCAGCGCCAAACGGATGCCCTGGCTCCCGTCGGCGAGATCTTCTACCCGGTAGTCCAGCGCGCTTGACTGCACGTCGAGGGGGAGTACCGGCACCCCGAGCACCCTGGCCTCGGCGACGATAAGGTCCTTGGGCCACATTCCGGGGTCGTGGGTGAGCAGCCCGGCGAGAAAAGCCGCCGGGTGGTGGGTTTTCAGCCAGGCGGACTGGTAGGTGGGCAGGGCGAACGCGGCCCCGTGGGCCTTGGCGAAGCCGAAGCTGCCGAACCCCGCCAATACCGTCCAGATCTGGTCGATGACCTTCGTACTGAACCCGCGGGCGAGCGCTTTTTCGCGCAGGTACTCCTCAATTTGCGGTAGCTGCTCGGGCTTGCCCAGGTGCCGGCGAAAGACATCCGCTTTGCCGAGGCCGCAGCCGGTGAGTTCGTCGAACAGTCGCATGACCTGTTCGTGAAAGATCACGACGCCGTTCGTTTCGCGCAGAATCGGTTCGAAGCGGGGGTGGATGTAGTCGGGTATGACTTCGCCGTGCCGGGCCTGCAGGTATTTGAGCGGCATATTGTTCTTCATTGGGCCGGGGCGAAACAGCGAAATCTCCACGGTGAGGTCGTTGAACACCTCGGGTTGCAGCTTGCCGACGAGTTCCATCTGGCCGGGGGACTCGATCTGAAAGATGCCCAGGGTGCGGGTGGAGCGAATGAGCTCGAAGGTTTTCGCATCGTCGAGCGGCACCCGGTCGAGGTCGATGCTTTCGCCGGTGAGTCGGTGGTGCTCTTCGACGGCGTGCGCCATTGCCGACTGCATGCGCACGCCGAGAATGTCGAGTTTGATCAGGCCCATCGGGTCCATGTCGTGCTTGTCGTACTGCGACATGGGCAGGCCCATGCCGCTCGCCTGCACCGGAGTGCGGTCGAGCAGGCTCGCGTCGGAGAGGATCACGCCGCAGGGGTGCACCGAAATGTGCCGGGGGAGCCGGTCGAGTTTCGCGGTGAGGTCGACCAGCAGATCGAGTTGTTGCGATTCGCGCACCTCGGTGGCGAGGGCCTCGAGCTCGGGCTTCTCTTCGAGGGCGCGGCGAAAGTCGCGGGCGTTGAACCGCCACATCTGCTTGGCGATCACGTTGATCTGCGCGTCGGGCAGGCCGAGGGCGAGGCCGGCGTCGCGCACGGCGCCGCGGCCGCGGTAGGCGTTGGTCATCGACATGAGCGAGACCCGGTCGCTGCCGAAAGCGCGAAAGACCTCGCGGTAGATGTCGTGTCGCCGGGCCGACTCGACGTCGATGTCGATGTCGGGCAGCGTTTGGCGTTCGGGGGAGAGAAACCGCTCCCAGAGCAGCCCGTTTTCGATCGGTTCGACCGAGGAGGTGCGCAGCGCATAGTTGAGCACCGAGCCGACCCCGGAGCCGCGCGCCTGAATGCGGATGCCCATGCCGCGAATAATGTCGGCTACCCGGGACACGGTAAGAAAGTAGCTGGCAAAGCCTAAGTGCTCGACCGTTTTCATCTCGTGGGCGAGTTGGGCGTGGGCGGCCTCGACCGCGCGCGAGCCGCTCGCCGAGTACAGGTCGGCGATGCCGCTGCGAGCCCGACGCCAGAGTTCGGTGACCGGGTCGCCGGTGACGCCGATGATGCGCGCCTCCGGCATGCGCGGGCGCCCGAGGCCGATGTCGAGGGCTGGATCGAGGCTGCAGCGGTCAGCGAGCTGTTCGGTATCGCGCAGCAGCCGTTCGAGGGCGCCCGTGTCATGCAGGCCGGCGTCAACGACCATACGGGCCACCTGGCGCATTGCTCCGGCCGGTTTGAGCCAGGCCTGGCCGTTGGTCTGCGGGGTTTCGAGTTCGGCGAGCGGCAGCAGATAGCGCGCGGCGTCGGCGAGGTCGGCGGTGACCGCTTCTTCGGGGGTGCCGTACCGCACGGCATTGCTGAGCACCGCCGGTAGCCCGGCGTTCTCGGCGAGGGCAAGCATGCGGGTGGCCGGGGTCACGCTGCCGACCGTGCCGCTTTCGGCGAGGTGACAGACGACCTCGAGCACGACGGCCTGGGCGGGCAGGGCACGCTGCCAGTGGGCGAGCCGCGCCGCGGCATCCGTATTGTCGCGCCGTGCGATCGCGAGACCGACGTCGGAGTCTGGGCCGAGCAGCACGGTGAGCGAAGCGAGGCCGGCCAGGTCGGCCAGCCGGGCGCGCGAGATGCTCGGCCCGGCGCTGCCGGTTGGGCTCAAAGAGCGGTGACCGGCATCGGCGGCGTGAGCGGCACTGACCGCGCGGCAGAGTGCGGCATACCCGCGACCGTTGGTGTCGCCGTGGGCGAGCACGACCACCCGGCCGAGCGAGCGGTACTCGTCGTCGTGCACGGCGAGTTCGGCGCCGAGCCCGGGGCGGATGCCCACGGCAACGCAGGCGCGCACGTGTTTGACGGCGCCGTAGAGCCCGTCACGGTCGGTGACGGCGAGAAACGTTGCCCCCTGTGCGGCCGCCTGCTCGGCCAGAACTTCGGGAAGTGTCACCCCATAGTGGGTCGAGTAGGCGCTCGCGACGTGCAGGTGTGGGAAGTTCAGTGCGCTGTTCATCCCCAGTCCAATGCTAAAGTCCAGGATCCGTCCGTGCCGCGGCGCAGGTCGTATCGGTGCTGCTCTTCGCCGCCCCGGCTGGCGTCGAGCCGCCACAGCTCGGTGTCGATGCGGGTGGGTGTTCCCTCGTTCTCCCACCAGCGGGTGCGCTTGAACACCGCCTGTGGTTGCCCGATGACGGTGTGCTCGAATCGATTCCAAATGAACGCGCGCGGGTCGCCATCGGCGGACAGCTCAACGTCAACCGGTGTATCAATGATCTGGGGCAAGGTGGCCTCCCTGTTCGGGTGCTGGTATTCGGGTGCATACGCACCGGCTGGTCACAAAAAAGCTGATGAGCCAGCCAGTGCTGTAAAAGTGCTGTAAAAGTGCTGTATCAAATTCGAACAAATGCTGTAAAAAACCGATTCTTCTAGAATGCATCTTCTATATGAAAAGTGTAGGTCAACCCACTGACACGCGCCACAAGAGATTGCGCGAGACCCATCCGCCGACCTCGATCTACGATGGTCAGGTGACTGACATCGTTCCGAGCGACGCCGTGCTGCCCGATACTGTGCAGATCAACCGGGCGCTCGCGCAGCGCCTGGTCGAGCAGGTCGCGCCGAGCCTCGTGCACAACGTCAACATCATGGATGCCGCAGGGCTGATCATCGGGTCGATGGACGCGTCACGTATCGGCACCCTGCACGACGGGGCGCGAAACGCCGCCGGACGCGGCGAGACGGTGCAGATTGCTCCTGGTGACGAGCACCAGGGCACCCGGCCGGGAGTGAATATTCCACTGATCCTCGATGGACGCGTCGCCGGGGTGGTCGGGGTCACCGGAACCCCCGCCGAAGTGTTGCCGGTGGCGCAGGTGCTCGTGCTCACCGTTCAGATGCTGATCATGCAGGAACGGCTGCGGGACAACGCGTCGTGGCGGGAATCGGCGACCCGGGACATCCTCTCGAGCCTGTCGCTGCGCAAGCTCACTGAAGGGCGCCTGATCGCGGCACTGCAGGGTATTGATGCTCCATTGCAGCCGCCGTGGAATCTGACCGGCATTCTGCATCTTGGAACCAGTCGTTCGGTGTTGTTGCTGCGTCAACTGCGCGATGTATCCGGAGTCGTGGCCGCCGATATCCACGGCGCTGTCTGGGTGTTGAGCGGATCGTCGACCGCTCTCGGTCTCGCGCTGCTCCAGCAACGATTGCAACAGCCCAGCTCCAAGTCCTTGCGGTTTCTGACCGGGCGGGTTGGCGCGACGATGATGCAACTCACCGATGATGCCGAGCGCCTGAGCGCGCTGCTCGCCCGGCCCGGTCTCATCGGCACCGCAGTCGGAGAGCCGCGCTCCGAAATTCCGCTCGACTCCCTCGGCCTCGAACTGGCCATCGCCGTCTTGCCAGATGAACTGCTGGGCGACGTGGCCGGGTCGGTGCTCGACCCGCTCGGCGAGGTTCTGCGCGAAACAGCGCGCGTGTTTCTGCGCGAAGAATTATCGATCGCGCACACCGCGGCGGCGCTCGGCGTGCACCGCAATACCGTGGTGCAGCGACTCGATCGCATCGAGTTGCTCACCGGTCTGAATATTCGTCGGTTCAGTTGTGCCGTTTCGATGCGAGTCGCGCTGGCGGCAGATTCGGCCCAATATGTTCACAATGCACAGGTTTAACGACGTAAGTTGCCGGTAAATGTGGGTTTGTTCCACCTGAATATGTGCGTAATTCTGTTCTAGCCTGAATTAATGAATGGTCGCACGGCGCTGAAGCCGCTCACACTGGTCATCGCACCCGATTCGTTCAAGGGGAGCCTGAGTGCGGCCGATGCGGCAGACGCCATGGCGGCCGGGGCACGGGGCGCTTGCCTCACCCTCGGCCTGCCGGAGGCCCGGATCACGCTGTGCCCGATGGCCGATGGCGGCGAGGGAACGCTCGATGCCATCGCAGCGGTCTGGGGAGTCACGCCCCGCACCATGCTGACCGTCGATGCGCTCGGTCGCAGCCGCCGGGCTCGGTACGCGACCTCGGCCGACGGCCGCATCGGTCTGATCGAGGCGGCCGAGTCCAATGGCCTGCCGCTGGTAGCGGATGCCGTGCCCCAGCCCCAGCGCGCCGACACCTTCGGGGTCGGTTTGCTCGCCCGCGAACTGCTCGATCAAAACGTCGAAGAGATTCTGGTTTGCGTCGGCGGCTCGGCCAGCACCGACGGTGGAACAGGTCTGTTGACTGGCCTAGGCGCGCGGTTTCTGGACGCTGCCGGCACCCCCGTCGCTCCCGGCGGCGCCGGGCTGGCCCGGATTGCCTTGATCGACCTGAGCGAGCTGCACCCGCGCGCCCGCACCGTGCGCTGGCGCCTCGCCGTCGACGTGAACAATCCACTCTGTGGCCCCACCGGTGCCGCTGCCGTTTTCGGTCCGCAAAAAGGTGCACAGCCCCGCGATGTCGCTGAGCTCGACGCCGGCCTGGCCCACCTCGCCGCGATCGTGCTCGATATGACCGGCGAGGACATGACCGACCGGCCCGGAGCGGGGGCGGCCGGCGGCATGCCGGCCACTCTCGTTCCGCTGCTTCGGGCCGAGTTGGTTCCCGGCTCCACCCTGGTAGCGGATGCCGTCGGCCTGCCCCACAAAATGGCCAACGCCGACCTCGTACTCACCGGTGAAGGCAGCTTCGACTCCCAGTCCCTCGGCGGCAAGGTGGCCGTGGCTGTCGCTCGTCTCGCACCGGCAGGATGCCCGGTCGTCGTCATCGCCGGGCGGGTGGCGCTGTCTGCGGCCGACACCGCGGCATCCGGTGTTGCTGCCGCGTTCTCGATCGCCGGTGGGCCGGCAACGCTCGACGACCTGCAGCAGAATGCGGCCGCACGGGTACGCGAAACCACGGCGCACGCCGTCGCACTCTTCCTTCACTCTCGCTAATCATGCAGTTCCACCCTGAAATAGAAAGGCCGTCTCAATGCTGAGCATTGCCATCCTGGTGACTCTCGTCGCCGCTATCGTCTTCGCCACAGCGAAGCTGAAAATCAATCCCTTCCTCGCGCTGCTGGCTGCGGCGCTGGTCGGGGGCTTTGCGTTCGGCATTCCGGTCGCTGAAATCGCCCCGACCATCACGACGGCCTTTGGCGCCACCCTGGGCAATATCGGTCTGATCATTCTGTTCGGCACCATCATCGGGGTGATCCTCGAGCGCACCGGCGCGGCGATATCGATGGCCGAAGCCCTCATTCGCGTGCTCGGCACCCGATTTCCGACCCTGACCATGAGTGTCATCGGTTTCATCGTTTCGATCCCGGTGTTCTGTGATTCCGGATTCGTTATTCTCAACTCCCTCAAGAAGTCGCTTGCCGCCCGGGCCAAGGTATCGCTCGTCGCCATGACGATCGCCCTGATGACGGGCCTCTACGCCACTCACGTCTTCGTGCCGCCGACTCCCGGCCCGCTCGCGGCCGCCGGTAACCTCAACATCATCGACCAGCTCGGCCTCATCATCGGGTTCGGCCTGATCGTCGCCGTCGTTTCGGCGCTGGCCGGGCTGCTCTGGGCCAACCGGTTCCTGAAAAAGAACATCGAGCTGATGCCTGAGCTCGCCGGCGAAGACAGCGACCTCGATGCGGACTACGAAACCATCCGTGCCGCCTATGGCAAGCTGCCCAACGCGTTCCTGGCCTTCCTGCCGATCCTCGCCCCGATTTTGCTGATCTGCATCGCCTCGATCGCCAAGCTTCCGGCCTTGCCATTCGGTGAGTCCGGCCTGTACGCCGCCATCGTATTTCTCGGAACCCCGGTCATCGCCCTGGCGGTTGGCCTCATTGCCGCGCTGTTTCTGCTGCGCGGTAAGGGAAAACTGGAGATGTTCGGCGAACGCGTGAGTGAGGGCATCCGTATCTCTGCCCCCATTCTGCTGATCACCGCCTCCGGTGCTGCCTTTGGAGCCATTCTCGCGGCATCCGACCTCACCGAATTTCTCGGCAGCACGCTCTCGACGCTCGGTCTTGGCCTGGCCGTACCGTTCCTGATCTCGGCCGCGCTCAAGACCGCCCAGGGCTCGTCCACGGTTGCCATGGTGACCACCTCCGTGCTGCTCCTGCCGCTGCTGCCGGCGCTCGGCCTCGACTCTGACCTGGGCAAGGTGCTCTCCGTGCTGGCCATCGGTGCCGGCGCCATGGTCGTCTCGCACGCCAATGACAGCTTCTTCTGGGTCGTCTCGCAGCTCAGCCGCATTCCGGTCGCGACCGCGTACCGCACGCTCACCCCGGCCACCGCTATCCAGGGCGTAGCCGGCTTCGCCGCCGTGTGGGTGATCGGGCTCATCGTTCTGTAGAAGCTAGCGGCCCCGAGCGTTCATGGTCCGTTCACCAACGCGGCACAAGGCTGTCGTGAATTGGAGAGGGGACAGCGAGAGAGTGGTTCTATCCCCAGTTCGGGGACCCCAACGACCACGAGGAGCGCCCGCATGCTGAGCAACGAATCCACCGGCCCCCGCCAGCACGCCCCCGCTCGCGACCGGCCATTGCTACCGCTCCTTCCCATGCAGGGGCACACCCTCGGCAAACGCAGCGCAGTCACCTGCCACCTCAAGTGCGCGGATGCCTGCTTTCACCCGGTACCCAATGAGAGCTCGAACGACTACTTTCGCGACATCGTGGGAGCCGCCATGAGCCGACGTTCCCTGCTCGTGGGGGTTGGCGTCGGTGCCGCCGCCATCCTGCTCGGTTCCGGCGAACCCGCTCCCGCCCTGGCCGTGCCGGGCGGCCCAGCCGGCGCTGCTGGCCGCGGCCTCGCGTTCGCCCCCATCGCTCCCGTTCCGGCTGCCGTTGACTCCTTCGTGGTTCCGACGGGCTATTCCTGGAACCCGATCATCCGCTGGGGCGACCCGCTCTTCGCCGCCACCGATCGTTTCGACCCCGAACACCAGAGCGCCGCATTGCAGGCCCGCCAGTTCGGCTACAACAATGACTACCTCGACATCATCGAGAGCAAGGGACCAAAGGGACGCTCCGGCATCCTCGTCACCAACCACGAGTACACCAACGAGGGCATCATGTTTTCGCCAGCGCTCACTACGGTCGAAGCGGATGAGCAGCGTCGCGTGGCCATGATGGCCCACGGCATGTCCGTGGTCGCCCTCGAACGGAAGCGCGCCGGCCAACCCTGGACCTACCGCGTGGGTGACCCCCTCAATCGCCGCATCACCGCGAGCACACCGTTCACCGTCACCGGCCCGGCCGCCGGAAGCGCCCTGCTGAAGACCGCGGCGGACCCGACGGGCCGCACCGTGCTCGGCACCCTCGGCAACTGCGCCGGCGGCACCACCCCCTGGGGCACGGTGCTGTCCGGTGAAGAAAACTTCAACGGATACTTCCGCACGAAGGGCACCAGCACAGCTGATGCCCGCTACGGCCTGGCAAATCGCCCCACCGGTCGGCTCTGGGAGCAGATCGACGACCGCTTCGACGCCACCGTCGCCGGCAACGAGAACGAGCCCAACCGATTCGGCTGGATCGTGGAGATCGATCCGGAGGCACCGAACGAGCCCCCGGTCAAGCACACTGCGCTCGGCCGGTTCAAGCACGAGGGGGCCAATGTCATCGTCGGAAAGACCGGCCACGTCGCCGCCTACATGGGCGACGACGAGCGCTTCGACTATCTCTACAAGTTTGTCTCCTTCGATCGTTTCGACAAGAAGAAGAGCCCGAAGGCACGCACCCACAACAAGTCCCTGCTCACCCGGGGATCCCTCTACGTGGCTCGCTTCACTGGAAACTCGCCAGAGCGCGAGATCACCGGCACCGGCCAGCTACCCGCCGACGGCCTCTTCGACGGCACCGGTCAGTGGGTGGCGCTCGTCATCGACGGCGTCTGCCAGGTTCCTGGCTTCAGCACCGACGATGCCCTCGTCAACACCCGTCTGGTAGCGGATGCCGTCGGCGCCACCAAAATGGACCGTTGCGAAGACGTCGAGCCGAGCCCGGTGACCGGCAAGATCTATGTCGCCTGCACCAACAACACCGATCGCGGCGCGCCCGGTCAGGAAGGTGCCACCGAGCCCAATCCCCGGGTGGCCAACCGTGACGGCCACATCGTAGAGATCACCGAAACGGGCTCTGACGCGACCTCGGTGACCTTTGACTGGAACCTGCTGCTGGTTTGCGGAGACCCCGCGACGAACACGAGCACCTACTTCGCCGGTTTTCCGAGAGAGAAGGTGTCGCCCATCTCCTGCCCCGACAACGTGGCTTTCGACGTCCAGGGCAACCTGTGGATCTCCACCGACGGCGCGCCGAACACAATCGGATACTGCGACGGACTGTTCAAAGTGCCGCTCACCGGCCCCGAGCGTGGCCGGGTGCAGCAGTTCCTCTCAGTGCCGCGCGAGGCCGAAACCTGCGGTCCGGTCATCCGCTCTGAGCAATCGATGGTCTACGTCGCCGTGCAGCACCCGGGGGAAAGAGGCAGCTGGGCGGCCCAGTCGAGCCGATTCCCCGACTACGTTCCGCTCGGCGCACCCGTGCCGGCCGGTGCCTGGACCGGTCCACGGCCATCCGTTGTGCAGGTCTGGAAGGTCTGAGACGCTCACCGGTCTGGTCGTGCCGTAGTCCTGAAAGGGGGGCGCGAACTGGCAATTTGCTGATTGTAATTTCAGTTGAGCGGTGATGGAGTGGAGGAGCTGCCGTCACACGCAGCGTTCAGGAACATCCAGTGCCGATCGGGTCGTGCCCAACACATCATCCTGATCAGCGTAAAACCAGGAAGGTAGTTCATGACGGGGAACAGAGCAGTTGCCTACAAGAGCCCGGGTGTCGTCGAGGTAATCGACATTGATTACCCGAGTTTCGAGCTGAAAGACGGGCCGGGCGTCAACCCGGAAAACGTGGGACGCAAGGTGCCCCACGGAGTCATTCTCAAGACCGTGACCACCAATATCTGCGGCTCCGACCAGCACATGGTGCGCGGCCGCACGACCGCACCGGCGAACCTGGTGCTGGGTCACGAAATCACCGGCGAAGTGGTCGAAGCTGGCCCCGACGTCGAATTCATCAAGGTGGGCGACATCGTGTCCGTGCCGTTCAACATCAGCTGCGGTCGCTGTCGCAACTGTAAGGAACGCAAGACCGGCATCTGCCTCAACGTCAACCCGGACCGTCCGGGTAGTGCATATGGTTACGTCGACATGGGCGGTTGGGTGGGAGGCCAGGCCGAGTACGTGCTGGTTCCCTATGCCGACTGGAACCTGCTGAAGTTTCCCGACCGGGATCAGGCGCTCGAAAAGATCATGGACCTCACCATGCTGTCCGACATCTTCCCGACCGGATTCCACGGGGCCTACACGGCCGGTGCCGGCGTCGGAACGACCGTGTACGTGGCCGGAGCCGGCCCGGTGGGCCTCGCGGCCGCCGTCTCGGCGCAGCTGCTCGGTGCGGCCGTCGTCATTGTCGGTGACATGAACGCGGATCGTCTCGCGCAGGCCCGCAGCTTCGGCTGCGAGACCATCGACCTCAGCAAAGGCGAGCCGGGGGAGCAGATTGAACAGATCCTCGGCGTGCCAGAGGTCGACGCCGGTGTTGACGCCGTGGGCTTCGAGGCGCGTGGTCACGGTAAGGACGCCGACCACGAGGCTCCGGCCACCGTGCTCAACTCGCTCATGACGGTCACCGCCGCCGGCGGTGCCCTCGGCATTCCCGGCCTCTACGTCACGGGCGACCCGGGCGCCAAGGAAAAGGCCGCTCAGGTGGGCTCATTGTCGATTCGGCTGGGCCTCGGCTGGGCCAAGTCGCTGTCGTTCACCACCGGCCAGTGCCCGGTGATGAAGTACAACCGCCAGCTGATGATGGCGATCCTGCACGACAAGGTACAGATTGCCAAGGCCGTCAACGCCCAGGCCATCAGCCTCGAAGATGCCCCGCGTGGCTACGCCGAATTCGACGCCGGCGCGGCGACGAAGTACGTGCTGAACCCCAACGGCTACGTCAAGGGATAACAGCAGATAGGTGAATGGCCCGCCCGGGAATTCTCCCGGGCGGGCCATTCCTGTATCGGCGTCATCAGCATCCGCGCGCCGCGTGGCTTATTCAGGAAATCCGACCCGAATCTGAGCGAATAGCGGCGGATCCGCTCAGAAATTGAAATAATTCCTGAATTAGCCACGGATTCAGGCCCCGAGCCGCGACATCCGCTTAGAACCGGTGTTCTCGGTATCCCCGTGCGGAGCGCGGGGTTAGGGTGGAAACATGACCGGCGCCGACCTTGCACAACCAGCTCCGCGCTTCTATCGAGAGCGCTCGGACATTCCGGTGGACCTGGAAACGCCCACCGGCACCGTGACCGACCGGCTGAACCGGCCGCTGCACGACCTGCGCCTCAGCGTCACCGACCGCTGCAACTTTCGCTGCGTCTACTGCATGCCGAAGGAGATCTTCGGCCGGGACTTCGCGTTCATGGAACACGACGAACTGCTCAGCTTCGAGGAACTCACCCGGCTCGCGCGCGTGGCCGTCGCCCATGGCGTTGAGAAGATTCGGCTGACCGGCGGTGAACCACTGCTGCGTAGGGGGCTTGAAGACCTCATTGCCCTGCTGGCCGAGCTGCGCACCCCCGACGGCCGTGAGATCGACATTGCCCTGACCACGAACGGGTCGGCGCTGGCCGTGAAGGCACAGGCGCTCAAGGATGCCGGCCTGAAGCGCGTCACGGTGTCGCTCGACTCGCTCGACGACACCACGTTTCGCACCATGAACGACGTGAAGTTTCCGGTCGCGAAGGTGCTGCACGGCATCGACGTGGCCGAAGCCGTCGGCCTCGGCCCGATCAAGGTCAATATGGTGGTGCAGCGCGGCAAGAACGACCAGGACATCGTCGCCATGGCCCGGCATTTCAAGGACACCCCCTACATTTTGCGGTTCATCGAGTTCATGGACGTCGGTTCGAGCAACGGCTGGGAGATGGGCGCCGTCGTTCCGTCGAAGGACGTGATCGCGCGCATCCACGCCGAGCTGCCGCTTGAAGAGATCGCCCCGAACTACAGCGGCGAGACCTCCCGCCGCTGGCGCTACCAGGACGGCGGCGGCGAGATCGGCGTCATCTCGAGCGTCACCCAGAACTTCTGCCAGACCTGCTCGCGTGCCCGCGTGTCGACCGATGGCAAGCTGTTCACCTGCCTGTTCGCCACCGAGGGCCACGACCTGCGGGCGCTCATGCGCGGCGGATGCTCCGACGCGGAACTCTCCACCGTTATGGCGCACCTCTGGCGGGAGCGCACCGACCGCTATTCGCAGCTGCGGAGCGCGAAGACCAGTGAGCTGCGGGCGTCTGGTGCCAAGAAAATCGAAATGTCCTACATCGGCGGCTAATGGGCAAGGCTGGAGTGCGGTACCGGCACCAGCGTGGGAGACTTTAAGAATGAACAGAATTACCGCGCGACGCAAAATTACCCGAATCACCGTCGGTGCCCAGCCTCTGGCTGGCGAGGACCTGCTTGCGGTCGAAGAACCGCTGGAAATTCGAGTGAACGGCCGCCGCCTTGCCGTCACGATGCGTACCCCGGGTAACGACATCGACCTTGCGGCGGGGTTTCTGGTCTCGGAGGGCGTCATCACGCAGGGCGACGATTTTAATTCGGCCCGCTACTGCGCCGGGGCGCTCGACGGGGTCAACACCTATAACGTGCTGGACGTCACCCTCGGTGCCGGCGTCGCGCCACCGGAACGGAGCTTGGAGCGCTCCCTCATCACCAACAGCTCCTGTGGCCTGTGCGGCAAGGAGAGCATCGATGCCGTGCGCACCAAATCAGTCTTTGAGATAGCGGATGACGCGGTGCGAGTGACTGCCGAATTGCTCACGACTTTTCCCGACAAGCTGCGCGCGGGGCAGAACGTGTTCGAGAAGACTGGCGGCATTCACGCGGCCGGCCTGTTCGATGCCGCTACCGGCGAAATGCTCGTGCTGCGCGAAGACGTCGGCCGGCACAACGCCGTCGACAAGGTCATCGGCTGGGCGGTCAAGGAGAACAGGCTGCCGCTGACCGGCACGGTGCTCATGGTATCGAGCAGGGCGAGTTTCGAACTCACCCAGAAGGCCCTGATGGCGGGCATTCCCGTGCTCGCGGCAGTCTCGGCGCCCTCGTCACTCGCCGCGGAGTTCGCCGTCGAGGTCGGCATGACCCTGGTCGGCTTTCTCCGCGGCAACTCCATGGTCGTCTATGCCGGCGGCGACCGGATCATCGACGCACACAGTGACGAGCAGGCCGCCTGACTCAGGCTAGGCAGCGGCGCCGGCCGGAACGAAGCGCACGGTCATGGCCTTGTAACCGGGGGTGTTCGATTCGCGGGCCACGAGCTCGCGGTGCATGAGTGCGTTCGCCTCCGGAAAGTACGCAGCCGCGCAACCGCGCGGTGTCGGATAGACCACGAGGCGGAACGTGTTGGCTCGGCGCTCGACGCCCTGGTACGTGCTGATCACGTCGACCATATCGCGGTCGGCGAAGCCCAGCTCGGTGACATCGTCTTCGTGGATGAGGATGACGCGACGACCGTTCTTGATGCCGCGGTAGCGGTCGTCAAGACCGTAGAACGTGGTGTTGTACTGGTCATGGCTGCGGATGGTCTGCAGAATCAAGTGACCCTCTGGCGCCGACAGGTACTCGATCGGGCTTACCGTGAACCGGGCCAGACCAATATCGGTGGCAAAGCTGCGCGTATCGCGCGGCGGGTTGGGCAGCACGAACCCATTCTTGGTCTTGAGCCGAACGTTGAAGTCGACGAAGCCGGGTACGACGCGGGAGATGTGGTCACGAACGACGTCGTAGTCTTCCGCCATCGCCTTCCAATCGACCGGGTGGTCTTCGCCGAGCGTGGCGTTGGCCATGCGGGCAATAATCACCGGTTCGGCGAGGAGGTGCTCAGACACCGGCTCGAGGCGTCCCTGAGTGGTGCGAACGACCGACATCGAGTCTTCCACTGAGAGCACCTGGCGGCCCGACGGATGCTTGTCATCGGTATCCGTTCGGCCGAGCGTCGGCAGGATGAGCGAGGTCAAACCGTGCATAACGTGCGAGCGATTGGGTTTGGTCGACACATGCACGGTGAGACCGACGCGCTGCATGGCTTTCTCCAGCAGGTCGGTATCGGAGCAAGCCAGGGCGAAGTTGCCGCCCATGGAGACGAATACGTCGACGCGGTCGTGCACGAAGGCATCCACCGTGTCGACGGAGTCGAGGCCATGCTCCCGCGGGGATACGATGCCGAACTCGGCGTCGAGGGCGGCGAGCATGGGCTCCTTCGGCTTTTCCCACACACCCATGGTGCGGTCACCCTGCACGTTGGAGTGGCCGCGCACCGGGCAGGCGCCTGCGCCGGGCTTGCCGAAGTTGCCCTGCAGGAGCAATAGGTTGATGATCTCCTTGAGGGTGTTCACCGAGTGCGGCTGCTGGGTCAGTCCTAGCGCCCAGCAGATGATGGTGGCCTTGCTCGCGATGAGCAGTTGCGCCACCGTCTCGATCGCGGCACGGTCCAGGCCGGTGGCTTTTTTCGTTTCGGCCCAGTCGACCACCGAACGGGCGGCTCGATAGGCCTCGATTCCGTCGGTGTTCGCGGTGACGAACTCGTGGTCGATGACCGACCCCGGTACGCGGGCCTCCTCTTCGAGCAACAGATGACCGAGCGCCTGGAACAGGGCCAGGTCACCGCCGACCTTGATCTGCAGAAACTCATCAGCCAGGTTGGTGCCCTTGCCGACGACGCCCTTCGGAGTCTGCGGGTCCATGAAGTTGAACAGTCCCGCTTCGGGCAGAGGGTTGACGGCCACAATCTTGCCGCCGTTGTCCTTGCATTCGGCCAAGGCTGACAGCATGCGCGGGTGGTTGGTGCCCGGGTTCTGGCCGACCACCATAATGAGTTCGGCCTGGTGGATGTCTTCGAGCGAGACCGTACCCTTGCCGATGCCGATCGTGGGGTTCAGTGCTGAGCCGGAGGACTCGTGGCACATATTGGAGCAGTCGGGCAGGTTATTGGTGCCGATCGACCGGGCAAACAGCTGGTACATGAACGCCGACTCGTTGGCGGTGCGGCCAGACGTGTAGAAGACGGTGCGGTCGGGCACCGTGGCGCGAATCTGCTCACCGATGAGTTCGAAAGCATCATCCCAGGAGATCTGCGAGTAGTGCGTGTCGCCCGGGCGAATGACGACGGGGTGCGTAATGCGGCCCTGGTTTCCGAGCCAATACTCGGTCTTGGTGGCGAGCTCGGCGATGGAATGCTCTGCCCAGAACTCGGGCGTCACCGTGCGTAGCGTGCTCTCTTCAGCGACGGCCTTCGCGCCGTTTTCGCAGAATTCTGCGGTCTTGCGATGTCCCTGGGATTCCGGCCACGCGCATCCGGGGCAGTCGGTGCCGTCGCGCTGGTTGAGGCGCAGCAGCGACCGTGCGGTGCGAACGAGACCAGCCTGGGCAATACCCCGATCGAGCGCCACCGCTACGGCTTGGATGCCAGCAGCGTGGGTCTTGGGCGCGGTGACGACAAGATTATTTTCGTTGATGTCGTCGATAGGTGCTGAACGTGTCATATATCTATCCTGCCTTGCCGCCAAGGGGAATTCCCCCGAATTACTAAATGGGCGAGATTTTGGAACGAAATGTGCTTGATGAATCCTCTAGGATTGCCTCCGCAGACTATTAAGTCAATCCGTTTGCGGAGTACGTCCACGGCCATCGTGGACAGCCGAAACGCACAGCAGAGTCGCTATCGCCATACCGGCAGCAAGGATATCTCCATGAGCTGGCTCGACCGAGACCGCACCATCGCCCCACCCGGTTTTAACCGCTGGCTGATTCCGCCGGCCGCACTCGCCGTGCACCTCTGCATTGGTCAGGCCTACGCCACGAGTGTTTACAAGACCGCGCTTGTGGCGCACTTCGACGCCAGCCTGGTGCAGATCGGGGTGATCTTCTCAATCGCCATCGTGATGCTCGGCCTGTCGGCGGCCATCATGGGTACCTGGGTCGACACCAACGGGCCGCGCAAGGCCATGTTCGTCGCGGCTCTGTTCTGGTCGGGCGGATTCCTCATCGGTTCGCTCGGAATCTTTACGAACCAGCTGTGGCTGGTCTACGTCGGCTACGGCTTCATCGGTGGTATCGGCCTCGGCATCGGTTACATATCGCCCGTCTCGACGCTCATCAAGTGGTTTCCGGACCGCCCGGGCCTCGCCACCGGCATGGCCATCATGGGCTTCGGCGGCGGCGCCCTCATCGCCAGCCCGGTGTCGACGGCGCTCCTCGGCTTCTATGACCCCAACTCCGGGGCAGCGAACTGGGTGGCGAGCGGCGACTCCGTGGGCAAGCTTTTTCTCACCCTCGCCGTGATCTATCTCGCGTACATGATGTTCGGGGCTTTCACGATCAAGGTTCCGGCTGCTGATTGGGTGCCGGCCGGTTTCGATCCGTCGAAGGTGCGGGTCAAGGCCCTCGTCACGAGCAACCACGTTTCAGCCAGGAACGCCATTCGCACGCGTCAGTTCTGGCTGCTCTGGGTCGTCCTGTTCTGCAACGTCACGGCCGGTATCGGCATTCTCGAGCAGGCCGCACCGATGATCCAGGACTTCTTCCGGCAGAGCGACGGCAACTCGCTGGTCTCGGCGGCCGTCGCCGGAGGCTTTGTGGGCTTGTTGTCGCTCGCTAATATGGGCGGACGATTCGCCTGGTCGGCCACGTCGGACAAGACCGGACGCAAGAACATCTACATGGTGTACCTCGGCGTCGGCATGGTGTTGTACGTGCTGCTGGCCCTCTTCGGATCGAGTACGACGGCGCTCTACGTTGTACTGGCCTTCGTTATCATTTCTTTTTACGGTGGCGGTTTCGCTACCGCTCCGGCCTACCTGCGGGATTTGTTCGGAACCTTTCAGGTGGGGGCCATCCATGGTCGCCTCCTGACGGCCTGGTCAGCGGCCGGCATTGCCGGTCCGCTCATTGTCAACTCGTTCCTCGATGCTCAGGGCGCTCCGGGTGAGTTGACGGCCGCGGCCTATCAGCCGGCCCTGCTCACCATGGTTGGGCTGCTCGTTGTTGGCTTTGTGGCGAATCTTTTCGTGCGACCGGTTCACACCGACTTTCACGAACCCGAAAAGCCGCTCGTCGGTGCAACAGCTCGGAAGGCGCACGCATGAAGGTTCTAAAAGTCATTGTGGCTTGGGCGCTGGTAGGGATCCCGCTGGCCTTTGGCATTTCTCAGACACTCGCGAAGGTGACGGCCCTGTTCGGCTAAACCCGGCATTTGCAGATATAAACAGATAGAGCCATGCCCCATTCACTGGGGCGTGGCTCTTTTTTGCGTCTTGAGTGCTCGGCACCGATCAGGCAGTCTGTCAGCCCTGGCGCCCTCATTCATGCAATGATGGCAAATGGGGAAGTCGCTAGCCAGGCTAGCTATACCTGATTCGTTCGCTTTCGGGTTCGGGATCCTCGACGTTTCTCGCACCGAAAGTTCCGAAATTCACCCATGTTCACTCGTGGCAACCCCGAATCGCCACGATTGATTCGACGAGTTTCACGAAAAGGAGCAGTCAATGGCTACCCACACCGCACTCGATGAACAACGATCCGCCGCAACGCTGCTCGAGGGAATTCGACGCGCCGACGACCTCACCGTGGCAGCCAGCCGCGATGGAGGCGCCCGGGCTGTGCGCCTGCTGGCACAAGCCGCGACCGATCCGAGCGACCAGCTCACCGCCATCGCCGCCGTGCACGCCCTCGCCCAGGTCTTCGACGACTCCGCTGACGAGGTGCTTGTTGCCTTGCTGCACCACGACTCGGCTTTTCTGCGTGAGCACTCCGCCTGGGCCTTCGGCACCCGCCTGCCGCGCTATGACGCCATCGCCGACCTCGTCACGCTCGTTCGGCAGGGCGGCTTTACCGGCATGCTCGCCCAGCGCACTCTGGAACAGTGGGGATCTTCGGCCGCCGATCAGGTGGCCCTGTTCCTCGAAGGTTCCCTGCTCGGCATGACCGAAACGGATGCCCGCACCCGCCTCATCGAGACCATCGGCCTCATGCCTGGCCGCATTCCCGAGCGGTTGCTGCGTCGGGTGGCCACCGACCGTGCCGAGAGCCTGCCCGCTCGCGCCGCCGCCATCGCCGGCCTCGGTGACCGATTCCCGAGCGAAGCTGTGCTCGAATTACTGAGCGTCCTCTCTCAGGACGACAATGCGAGCGAACTCGCCGCCGTTGCCCGGCTGGCCCTGTTCGACCTGACGGCGACGACCGCACCACGCCCGAAGTGGAACCAGGGCGCCACAATCGCCCAACTCTTTCTGCACGCCGACATCGACGGTGAACTCTCCCAGGTCGGTGCCGGCGACAACGGTGGCATCGCGACCCTGCTGGTGCGGCTCGGTGACGCCCTCGTCGCCGAGCCGGCCGGCCGAGGCAGCGGAACGGAGAGCGCCGCGGCATCCGCTTTGCGTGCGCCGTTTGTCGGAAGCCGTCTCGGGACGGGCCGCGAAGATCGGGTCGATCGGGTCATCACCATGTCCCGCGGCAGCCACGAGTCAGCGCTTGATGGACTGGCCGACGTCGGAGCGACCCGGCGCGGGCACTCCTTCGCGGCGGTTCCGTTCGTCGGTGGTCCGGTGCCGTCGATCGACTCCTGGCCTCGGCGGGTCGCAGCGCAACGCGGCATTCGGCGCATCCTGCGCTCGGCCGGAGTCGTCGACGCGATTCACCTCCGCATGGCCGATGTCGGCAGCCTCGCCGCCGCGACCGTGGCCCGCGACCTGGACATTCCGGTCGTCTTCACCGTGGCCCCCGACCCGCACGGCGTGATCGACTCGCTCGAATCGAGTGGCGCGCTCACCCGAACGAACTTCGGCGAGGTTGATGCGGTCGAACACTTCTGGTTTCGTGCCCGCCTGGTGCAGCGACTCGCCGCGGATGCCGCGCACACCGTGCTTTTTCCGCGCCCGCACCTGCAGCAGGACATTGAGCGCCTGATCGGAATCGACATTGACGCACACCCGGAACGACACTCGGTCATTCCGGAGGGTATCGACCTTGCGGTGATCGATTGTGCCCGAACGGATGCCCTGGCATCGCTTAGCCAGTCCGGCGTGAGCGGTTTGGTCGCCAGCGACGACGACCTCAGCCACGACCAGGACCCGATTGATCACTTCGACCACGACCTTGACCGCATCGACCGCACGAATATGGACGATGCTCGCGCTGCGTCCGCCGCGCTTGCCTTCGACCAGCTCGACGCGCTGCTGGGCACCCTTCCGCCGTCCCGGCGCGGACTGCCGCTGCTGATCAGCGTCGGAAGGCTGCACCGCGTCAAGGGCATGGCGGCCCTGGTCGAAGCCTGGACCGGGGACCCGACCCTGCAAGAGCGCTGCAACCTGCTGATTGTGGGCGGTGATTTGGAGCATCCGTCCTTTGATGAGGGCATTGAGCTGGCGCGCATGGCCCGTTCCCTGTCTGGCGCGAATCGTGACGACGCTGCGTCCCACGGCCTGCTCCTGGCCGGGCATCGCGCCAACGACACGGTCGCCCGCTGGCTGGCCGCGATCCGCTACGGCCGGCCCGGGCTCGCTGCGCCGTTCGGTGTGTATGTCTGTGCGAGCATGAAGGAGGAGTTCGGCATCGCGCTGCTCGAGGCGATGGCGACCGGCCTCGCGGTCGTCGCGCCGAACGGCGGCGGACCGGCCACCTACGTCGAGAATGGCGTGACTGGTTTTCTGGTCGACACCGGCGACGCGCAGGCTCTCGGTTTTGGCATCCGCGATGCCCTCGCCGTGGCGGCCGGAGTGCACGGCGGCGAGTACGCTGACCTGGCCCGGCGCATGGTGGCCGACAACTTCACGATCGAAGCCATGGCGAGCACACTCGGTTCGGTCTACCGGGACGTCGCCGTGGCGACCGAGCCGGTCGCCTGGGAGCTGAGCGTCTCATGACCCTGCTCATCATCAGCCCCGACTACGCCTCGCACCTGTACCCGCTCGCGACGCTCGGCACCGCCTGGGCGCAGGCCGGCGAACGCGTCGTGGTGGCGAGCGGACCGGCAACGGCCGACATTGTGGCCGCGTTCGGGTTCGAACGGGAGAACCTGCAGCTGGGCCGCGGTTCCAACCCCGGCACCATCCGGGTCGAGCAGCAGCCCGCCGGCGAAGATGACGCCCTGCGCGGGTTTTTCGACGCCACCCGCCGCGGAATGGTCGATACCCTGCTCTTTCAGGCTGAGGCCCGCAGCAGCGATCTGCTCTATAACCCGGTCGCGATCGCCCGCAAGGTGCAGCGCATCGTCGAACGGGTGCAGCCCGACCAGGTGATCGTCGACCACCTCGCCTTCAGCGCCCGGCTCGGGCTACTCAGTGCGGGCGTGCCGCACGCGGATGTGGTGCTCGGGCATCCGTCTGCCCTGCCCGTCGGCCCGGAGATCTACGGTTACCCGCCGGCCTGGCCCGCCGTGTTCTCGCCCGACGTTGGCGAGTTGGCGCTGCTCGAGCTGCAGTGTGCGGCCGTTCGCGACTCGTTCACCGCTCAGTGGAACGACGCGTTTTTTGAACTCGATCCGTCCGCGGCACCGACCCTCGATGCCTTTCAGGAGTGCGGGGATCTGCTGCTGCTCAACTATCCGGGCGAACTGCACTCGTCGGCGCGCACGGACCAGCTTCCACCCCACCGGTTTCTTGGTTCGGCGGTGCGCTCCGAGGCCGTCGACCCCGAGGTCGAAGCCTGGCTGGCGGCGGATTCTCGGCCCGTCGTCTACGTGAGCTTCGGAAGTTTTCTCTCGGTGCGCGGTGATGTGCTCGCGCGCGTCGCCGAGGCCCTGAGCGGGCTGCCGGTGCGGGTGGCCATGGCTGTCGGAGCGACCGAGCGCGAAACGCTCGGCCCCATTCCTGATTCCTGGCTGGTGCGCGGGTTTCTGCCGCAGGTGCGCCTGCTGCAGGAGGCCGTGCTCGCGGTGACGCACGGGGGTAACAATTCTGTGACCGAGGCGATGACGGCAGGCGTGCCGCTCGTTGTGCTGCCGTTCTCCACCGACCAATTCGCCGGCGCAGCCGCCCTCGACGCGGCGGGCTTCGGCACCTCGCTGCCGCCCAATACCGCAACCGTTCTCGCGTTGCGCGACGCCTGTGAGCGGATGCTGAACCTCGCCGGCGAAACGCGTGCCCGTCTCGACGCCCTCGCGGTGTCGCTGACCGTGCAGCCGGGCGCGGCGCGCGCCTACGCGGCGCTGACGCGGGTGGTGGCGCGGGGGTAGTTCAGGCGCAGTTTCGTTGAGCCACGAGGGTTCGGGACCTCACCATTTGTTCCGGGCCTGGGCCCGGAACGTGGGCCCAGGTTAGATCATGGGCCCATGTTCCGAAGGTGGGCCCGGTGGTTCGCGGGGACGGTCGACGTCGGCCCCGGTGCCGAGGTCGCCACACTCGACCGCTTCGACGTCGTGCGCGCGCAGATAGGGTCGCGCGCCGGAATCGCCGGCGAGAGTCTCGAGGAGGGACGCCCAGTGCGACCGGCCGATCACCACGGGATGCCCCGGCTGGCCGGTAAACCGGGCCTGACGCAGTGTGCCGGCCGACGCGGCGGCCGAGCCGGGCGCATCCGTCGTCTCGTAGGTCCTGCCGATCAGGCGAGCCACCGTCGCCGCGTTCAGGTCGGGTACGTCGACGGGAACGACCGCGATAGCCGTGAGCTCGGGGTGGTCGAGGGCGCAGCGCAGGCCGGCGCGCAGGGAGGCAGAGAGTCCTTCGGCCCAATCGTCGGCCTGCACGACTAAAACGGATGCTGTTGGCCGGTTCGTGCTGCGGGGTCGCGCACCGTCCCTTGAGGCCAAGGGATCCGTTTTGAGCAGCGCCGCGGCCTCGGCACCGCGGGCGCCGAGCACGACGATGACCGGGAAACACCCGGCGGACGCGAGCACGTCGACGGCATTCTGCAGCCAGGATCGGCCAGAGGCATCGTGCACGAGCGCCTTGGGCATGCCATAGCGGGAGCCAGCACCAGCGGCGAGCACTAGTCCGGCCACGTGGTTGGGTGCCGGCGGCTTGTGCATGTCTGCCATCGTAGGGTTCACGAGCCGTGGCGTGGCGCCATGTTCAACTACAGGGCTCCGCCGAGCCGTGAGTTTCGGGCGCCGAGACGTGAGGTTTGGGCCTGTTTTGTGCCGTTTTGGCCCCAAGACTCACGGCTCGGCGAGCGGATGTGTCCCTAGCTCTGCCCCGCCCGCTCCAGCCCTGCGCGCGATGTGGGCGTGCTCACCAGGGACTCCGGCGACGAGGTCCTTGACGTTGGGTGGCACAGGCTGGTCGCAGCGGTAGCGATGTGCTCGAAACCTGGCTACTCCGCCGCAAAAGCGCATACGCTGTGAATGTTACCGACCGAAGGATTCGCCGTGTCCCTCCACTTCGAACATTCCCCTCAGCGCCACGTTCCCGGCCCGGGTGAGTCGTCCATCCCACAGCTCGAGGTCGACCAGACCATCGCGCCGCGTCCGGAGGAAGAGATCGCCGACGCCCTGCGAGCGGAACCAGACGTAGTAGATCACAGCGAGCATCGAGTGACAACACCCCCGGGTTCGGGAGCGAAATAAGGCGAAAAGGGTCGTCACATGTCGCTGGACTCTGGATGCCAAGTGGGCGACATCGAGTCCGGAAGCTCATACGCGTTCGATTTTCAGGCCCAGGATGTCAGCTGCGACAGGCCCGTAACGCGCCGGAAACCTCCGCTGCCTAAACTGGCCACCTGAAACTTTGGTTTCACCATGCCGAGGGAGTGAAACACATTTCCAGCCTTCCGATCAACCCGCCAGCGCGGCTTCTCATGGGTCCGGGCCCGATCAACGCCGATCCCCGGGTGCCGCTCGCCGTGGCTGTGTCCGAACGCATCGCGCGTTCCGGCCGCGCCTTGCCGTTCGCGCTCGGAGTCGTCGCGTTCGGCGATGAGGAGGGCACCCGGTTCGGCACCACGCTGCTGGGCAGCCGTGCCCTCGCCGGAACCTGGCAGGCCGAGTCGTGGGAGTTGCGCGACCGGAACGGTGTGCGCCTCGAGGCGGCCTGCCGGGCGTTCGGGCTGGATCCGGCGTTGATCGGTGCAGCCGCGCGAACTCCAGCCAACCTCATCGGCTACCTCGAGGCGCACATCGAACAGGGTCCGGTGCTCGACGACAGCGCCCTCGCCTTCGGCGTCGCCTCCTCGATCGCCGGGGCGCGGCGGTTCAATCTCGTGATCGAGGGGGCCGCCGAGCACTCCGGCGCTCGCGATGGCGACCTGCCGTCGACCCCGTTTTCGATGGCCGGGCATGACGCCATGGCGCTGGCGGCGCTGACCGACATCGGCATGCTGCTCGTGCGGTGTCGCGGTGGCGTCAGCCATCACCCCGACGAGTCGGTCACCGAGGCCGATGTGGCGCTGGCGCTCGATGCCTCAGAGGCCGCAATGCTCGCCCTGGCCGAGCAGTATGACGTCGAGGAGATGGATTCCGAGTTCGATGCGCGGGCCTGCGCTCTGCTCGATTTTCGGGGTGATTCCGGCCGGCGTGGCCGAACCACCGGACGGCATGCCGGTGGGTGCATCCCAGACCAGAACCGCTCCGACCGGCACGATTCGGACCGGCACGATTCGGACCGGCACGCGTCAGACCTGCGCGCGTCCGACCGGCGCGCGTCCGACCGGCTCGACACCGATCCGGCAGCGCAGTGACCGCCACCATGAACATCGGACAGCGCATCGACGGGCAGTACGGCGACCTGTCGCCGCAGGAACAGCGGGTGGCGGACTTCATCCTCGACCATCTGAGCGACCTGGCCGTCTACAACGCCACCGAACTGGCCCGGCTCAGCGGGGTCTCCAAGGCGACCGTGTCGCGGCTGTTCCGCCGGCTCGGCTTTCAGGATTCGGCCGAGGTGCGCGAACACGCGCGTGCCCTGCGCCGCAACGGGGCCCCGGTGGGCGGGCCGGGGGCATCCGCTGGAACGCCGTCGCGCCTCGCGGCGCACCTTGCGGGGGAGCAGGAGAACCTGCGCCAGCTGCTGCAGAATCTCGAAGACGGCCGGCTGGATGCCGCGGCGCGGCTGATCGCGCACGCCGGCAACGTCGTCGTGATCGGGCTGCGCAACAGCTACCCGCTCGCCCTGCACCTGCGTCAGCAGCTCGCCCAGGCCTGCGACAATGTGCGGCTCGCGCCGCTGCCCGGGCAGTCGATCGGTGAGGACCTGGCCGGCCTCGGCGCGCACGATGTCGTCGTATTGTTCGGATTCCGGCGCCGCACGGCCGGGTTCGGGCAGCTGGTCGCGGCGATCGAGCGGCGCGGGATTCCCCTCGTGCTGATCGCCGACTCCTCCGCCCGGCGGCACGCCGATGGCGCCGCCGTCTGGCTCGACTGCCCGATTGACAGCGCCAGCGCATTCGACAGTTATGCCACCGCGATGAGCCTGATCAACCTGCTCGCGACCGGCGCCATGGGCGCGCACGTGCGCGTGACCCGCACCCGCATCGCGGCCATCACCAGCATCTACGACGATCTCGACGAACTCGAGGCGCCGTGGTGAGGTAAGTGGGCCCCATGCTGACTCTCGCCGCCCAGCGCTCTGCGACCGCCGACGTGTCGGAGCACTATCACGTGGCCCTGCTGCTCGCCCCGTTCGCGTACTCCACCTATCGCGGTAGCTGACCCGTGCCGAGCCGTGAGACTTGGCCTCAAAATCACGGCGCGACGAGCGGATGCGCCACCCGACTCGACTATTCCACGCTCACCCGGCGGCCACGAACGTAAACCCCGGTGATCGCGGGCTCGCGCAGGGCGAGCAGCAGCGCGAACAGGGTCTGCTCGGCGGCCAGCACCGCGTCGTCGGCGCGCACGGCGTTCGCCAGCACGAGTGCGAGCGGTTCCCAGCGGTCCGGGTCGATGAGCAGAAAATCCGCATCCTTGCCGAGGTCGAAGTTGCCGAATCGGGCCTCCATATCGAGCGCGCGGGCCCCGGCGAGTGTGCCGGTGAACAGCAGCGCGGCCGGGTCGAGTGCCACTCCGGCGTCGCCGGGCTCGGACAGGTGTGATTTGTAGCAGTCGTTGAGCACCCGCGCGACGAGCCATTCGTCGCCGGCACCGACATCCGTTCCAATCGCGACGTTCACCCCGAACCCGGTCGTGCGCCGCCACGGCATGGTGCCGGAGCCGAGGAACGCCTGCGAGGTCGGGCAGTGCGCGATCGACGTGCCGGTGTCGGCGAGGCGGGCGAGCTCCGAATTCTGGCAGTGCACGGCGTGGGCGAGGATGCTGCGGCGGCCAAGCAGCGACGAGCCGCCGCGGACGGAGCCCGGCAGGAAGCATCCGTCGTAGGTGTCGAGGTAGGTTTTCGTGCCGAACACCGAGCGCACCGCGTCGATCTCTCCCGTGCCCGGCCGGTCGTTCTCGTTGAGGTGACTGTGAAAGTACACGCCTCGCCCGCGCACCGAGTCGTAGAGCTCGCCGAGGCCTGCGAGGGTTGTCGGCGTCACCGACAGACTGAACCGGGGCACGATCGCGACCTGCAGCAGCGCGGTCTGGGCGTCACCGGTGTCGACGGCGTGCCAGCGGTCGATCTCGGCCGCCGTGAGCTCGATCGCGGCCTGCTCGCTCGTGACCAGCGCCTTGGCGGAGTCGGTGCCGACGGTCTGGATGCCGCGCCCGCTCACCAGGCGAAGGCCGGCCTTCTGCGTTTCTTCGAACAGGGCGTCCTGCGCCGGCGCAAACGCTGAGCCGAACACGAGGGCGCTGGTCGTACCGACGGATGCCCGCCGCCGCGTGAAATCGCGCGCCACCTGCCGGGCAAAACCCGGGTCTTCCAGCCGCGACTCGGCCGGGAAGACGCACTCGTCGAGCCATTCGAGCAGCTGGCCGCCACCGTAGGCATCCGTTGTGTAGGTCTGCGGAAAATGAATGTGGGTGTCGACGAACCCCGGCAGGATGAACCCGGTTCGGGTCACCGGCAGCGCAGTGAACGCGGCCGGCAGGTCGTTGAAGGGCCCGACCCAGGCGATCGTGCCGTCGTCGGCCGTGACGAGGGCCCCGTCGGGCACCGAAACGAGCTGCGAATGGGCCTGCGCCACTGTGGGAGCGCCGGCTATGTGAAAAATGTGGCCGCGAAAGACCGCGCTACCCGTTGATTCGTACATATCTACGGATATTATCGTGTTCTGGCGTCGAAATCGGCAATTTTGACCGTTTGCGGCGAGATTTCTCGTTGTCCTGCCGGTATGTTCTCGACCAGCCCGTTATGCGAGTTCCCGGCCGGCGCGGTGTCTGCAACGTGCCGCGGGAGCCTGTTTTCACCCTACTGAAATCGGATTCGTCCCATTCGTGGGTTTGGAAACCTGCCTGATACGCCGCGTGATCCCGCCGAAATATGCGGCCCGGCAGGTCGCGGGAGTGCTGCCCCGCGTTCGTCGAGATTGCGTCGGTTAGTCGTATGGTGATCTCTGTAAGCTCGATCAGCGAAATGGTCGGCTCGCGCGGGTCGGCCGCCTGTCCGGTGGCCGTGACCGCCATCGACTGGCGCTAGCCGGTTTCGGGGCCGCGACCCGATGTGTTGGTCGAGCTGGCCGAGACCGCCATCGACCGGCGCGAGCTACCCTGCGCGAGCCGGGCCGCGCATCCGCTCAGCCGTGCAGCAGACGCCAGATCCGGTCGCGGGACATGGGCAACTCGGTCGGACGGATGCCGATCGCGTCGCGTATCGCATTGGCCAGCGCCGGCGCGACCGGGTTGTAGGTTGACTCGCTCATCGACTTGGCACCGAAGGGCCCGAGCACGTCGTGGCTTTCGGCAAAGTACACCTCGGTGACCGGCAGATCCACGAGCTGGGGCACGTGGTAGTTGCGCAGCACCCGCGTCGTCACCGCTCCGGCGCCGTCGAGCACGATTTCTTCGAACAGGGCGGTGCCGAGCGCCTGCGCGACTCCGCCCTCGATCTGTCCGCGACACTGTTCGGGGTTCATCACGAAGCCGGCATCGGCGGCCTGGATCGACTGCAGAATGCGCACCTCGCCGGTGTCGGTGTTCACGGCCACTCGAAACGCGTGCACGTTGAAGGCGAGCGAGCGCAGCGCTCCGTCTTCGCGGCGCATCGCTGTGAGGTCGACGTCGTTGGCCGCGGCCCAGGCTGCGAGGTCGTCCAGGGTGACGACCGCACCCGTCGCACGCAGCCCCTCCCGTTCAAGCTGCCAATCCACCTCACCGAGACCGCTGCACGATGCCGCTGCCCCGGCCAGGGATTCGGCCAGCGCGGTCGCCGCGGCGAGCACGGCTTTGCCGGCGACGACGACCCCGGCCGAGCCGAACGCGCCGGAATCGTAACCGGCAGCATCCGTGTCGGAATGCACCAAATCGATTCGGTCGACAGACGTGTGCAGCGCCGTCGCCGCGATCTGCGCGTGCACGGTCGTAGTGCCGTTGCCGAACTCGGTCGTGCCGACCCGCACCAGATAGCGTCCGCCAGCGAGTAGCTGAACGGATGCCTGCGAGCGGTGGCCGCGGGGCGGCGTGGTCGCGATCATCGACGACGCCATGCCGGAGCCGACTTTCCACTTTGCACCGACCGGAACGACGGACCGGTTGCCGCGCCCCAGCGCCGACTCGGCGAGGTCGAGGCACTGGTCGAGGCCGTAGCTTCCGAAAACGAGGTCGGGCCCTTCCTCGTGCGTGACCACGAGCGGGTCGCCGGGCTGCACCGAATTGAGTCGGCGCAGTTCGAACGGGTCTATTTCGAGTTCCCGGGCCAGGTCGTCGAGCGCGCTTTCGATCGCGAAGATAATCTGGCCGAGGCCGTAGCCGCGGAAGGCGCCCGACGGCGGGTTGTTCGTGTAGACGCTCTGGGCATCCACTCTTTTGTTGGGCACGTTGTAGAGCGCGACGGACTCACTCGTGCCGTGGAACATCACGCCCGGGCCGTGGTTGCCATAGGCGCCGGTGTCGGCGAGCACGCCCAGTTTCAGGGCGGTGAGGCGGCCATCGGCCGTGGCGCCGAGGGTCACGTCGATCGCAAACGGATGCCGCACCGGGGCGATCGTGAGCTCGTCGGTGCGGGTGAATTCGTACTGTACCGGCTGGCCGGTACTGAGCACCGCGAGGGTGACGAGGTCTTCGGTGAGCAGCTCCTGCTTGCCGCCGAAACCGCCGCCGACCCGGGCCGTGAACACCCGCACGCCGGCCGGGTCGAGGTCGAACAGCCGGCATATCTCCTTCTGCACCAAAAACGGAACCTGCGAGCTCGTGCGCAGCACCAGCCGGTCGCCGTCGATCCAGCCGATCGTGCCGTGGGTTTCGAGGTGGGTGTGCGAAATGCGTTGGGTCTGCCAGCTGCCCGAGATAACGGTGGTCGCCTCGGCGAGTCCGGCCGCAACGTCACCGAATTCGCCGTGCAGTTCGGCGACGAGGTTGCGCCCCGGGTCGGCCAGTCGCGACACGACCGGGTCCTTGTCGCCGTGCACCAGCGGGGCACCCGGCAGGGCAGCCAGCCGAGGGTCGAATACGGCATCGAGCACCTCGTACTCGACGTCGATCAGTCGGCAGGCGGCCTCGGCGATCGCGACCGAGTCGGCGACGACCGCTGCCACGCGCTGCCCGCGAAAACGCAGGGTCTGGTCGAAGACCAGGGTGTCGTCGGGGTCGTCGAACCGGCTCTCGTGCCGCGCGGTCGAAAACAGGGTCGTGGGGGAGTCGGCATGGGTGAGCACGCGGTGCACCCCGGGCAGCCTGGCCGCTCTCGACGCATCAAGAGAGCGGATGCGCGCGTGCGCGTGCGGACTCCCAAGCACCGCGAGGTGCAGCAGCCCGGCAACGGAAACGTCGAGGGTGTACGGCTCGAGCCCGCTCACGACGCGCTCCCCGGCGATCGCGCCGGCGGAGGTGCCAACCGGGCCGATCGTGCGGCTCGTGGTGGAGTGGCCCGTCGTGGACTCGCTCGCCCTGACCCGTCCGGTCGAGGCCGATCCGGTCGAACCCGCACCAGCCGAAGCCGGCTCGGGAGTGGCCCGGCCGGTCGTGCGCACCGGTCCGAGGCTGGACGTTTCGGCGTGCTCGCGCTCCGGGGCGACGTGGCAGGAGCCCGCCGGCGGGGTGTGCTGGCCGCGAATGGCGTCATTGATCGAACGGTAACCGGTGCAGCGGCAGAGGTTTCCCTTGAGCAGGCGGGGAAGTTCGTCGGGGTCGGTGCTGAAGCCGGCGTCGACGCCGTTTGCACGGGTGGTGTCGGCATCCGCTTCGATGGCGGCGGCGGTGACGACCATGCCGGGTGTGCAGAAGCCGCACTGAAAGCCGGCGGCGTCGACGAAGCGCTGCTGCACCGGCGCGAGGTCGCCGGGCTGGCCGAGGCCAGCCGCGGTCGTGATCTGCTTGCCGGCTGCCCGGTAGGCCGGGTAGATGCAGGAGTGCACGGGCGTGCCGTCGACCTGAACCGTGCAGGCGCCGCAGTCGCCGGTGTCGCAGCCCTTCTTCACCTCGAAGTGTTCGTGGTCGCGCAGCAGGGTGCGCAGGCACTGGCCGGGTTGGGGCGTCGCCTCGACCGGGCTGCCGTTGACCTCGAAAATGACCGTGCCGACCGTCGCGACCCGTTCCAGCGTCATGCGAGACCTCCAACAAGTTCAGCGCGAATTTCTTCGCCGAGCAACAGTCCCATCGCGCGTCGCCAGTCGGCGGCGCCGTGGGCATCCGTGAACCAGCAGTCGATCGCGGTAATATCCCCGGCCAGCACCTCGGCGGCGGGTAGCTCCGGGTACCGCAATTGCACCGGATGCAGCGTCGCCGCCGTGACCGTGAGCACGAACAGACCGTCGGCATCGAGCCGCCCGGCGAGCACCGCGCCCGAGCGTCCGAGCGGCGACAGGGCGATCTTGCGATACGCCGTCTGCGACTGCAACGCGGCGAGCGGAACGTGAATAGAGCGCAACACATCACCGGGTGCGAGCACGTTGGTCATGTTTCCCGTGACAAACGAACGGGCCGGCACGACCTCATCGCGCCCACCAGCACGCCAGACCAGAACCTCCGCGTCGAGCGCGACGGCGAGAGTGATCATGGGGCCAGCCGGCAGAGAGGTGGCCAGGTTGCCGCCGATCGTGGCAACATTCCAGACCTTGAACGAACCGAACAATGCCGTGCAGCACTGATAGAACAGCGGATGCGCCGCCCAGCCCTCCCGCATCGGCAGCTGGGAGAGTTCGGTGAAGGTGCAGGTCGCGGCAATCTCGAGGCCGTCGTCCGTGATGGTCAGCGCGCGCCACCCGAAGGTGTGCAGGTCGACCAGGCCCCTGAGGTGGGCGCGCGGGTCGGCGAACAGCTCGGATCCGCCGGCCAGCGGCACGACGGTCGGACCGAGCGCGGCGAGGTCGCTCCGCTGTCGAGCGGAGGTGACGTGTGTCACAGTGCTGAGGTCCATGGGTCTCCGTCGCGGGCCAAGTCGAGCCGTGCGTGCGGCCTTGAGCACACGGTAATAGCGGGTTCACAGAGTAGGCTACCGCACGCTTTGCCCACCAAACTGAACCCACCATGATGATGGGATTTCGTGTAGAAACGGGGTGTCGGCACCGGTTGATTCCCAGCCGACACTGTCAGGATTTAGGCACCTTTTGACGGTGGGAGACCGAGATGACTACGACCCCAATCTTCGCGCACACGAAGTCAGCCGCCAACCCGGCTCCCGATTCACGCGTGCTCGGACGCGACCATTTCGACGTCGTCGTGATCGGTGCCGGCCCGGCCGGAGCCGCTGCAGCCCTGCGCGCCGCCGAGCTTGGAGCATCCGTCGCCATCTGTGAGGCTGATCGCCTGGGGGGCACGTGTGAGAACACCGGATGCGTGCCGACTCGCGTACTCGCCAAAACCGCAAGACTCATGCGAGAGATCCGAACGGCCGATGCGTATGGCATCTCCGTGACTGAACGTCCCATCGACTGGCCCGCCACGGTCGCCCGAGTACGGGAGACCGTGGACCGGGTTCGTTCCATGAAGGGTGAGGCCACCCGATTTGCCGATGCCGGCGTTCACCTCATCCTGGAGGGGCGCGCCCGCTTTGTAGATGCCTTCACGCTCAAGCTCGACACCGGGCGCACAATTTCGGCCGACACTGTCGTGGTGTGCGTGGGAGGTCATTCTCGCCGTCTGCCGGTGCCGGGAGCTGAACTGGCGGTAGTGCCCGAACACGTGCTCGACCTGCCTCGAGTTCCCGATCGGCTGGCGGTTATCGGCGGCGGCAACACCGGCGCACAACTGGTCACCGTGTTCAATTCTTTCGGTTCAACCGTGACGCTGCTCGACGTGGCCGACCGGGTACTCGCCACCTCCGATGAGTCCGTCTCGCAGGCCGTCGCGGAGGCCTTCGTCGAACAGGGGGTCGCCGTCCACCTCGGCATTGATGGTGTCGCCGGGCTCGATCGTGCCACGGACGGCTCGATCACGCTGACCTGGCGCGAGCACGGGCACGACGTGACAGGCAGCTTCGACGCCGTGATCATGGCAACCGGCTGGCCAGCGGATGTCGACGACCTGGGTCTGGAAGCAGCCGGCGTCGTAACGAGCCGATCGTCTATCCCTGTCGATGCGTATTTTCGCAGTTCGGTGCCGCACATCTTCGCCGTCGGCGATGCCAACGGCCGAGACATGCTGGTGCAAGCTGCACAGTCCGAGGGAGAGGCAGCAGCCGAGAACGCCGTTTTGGATGCCAACCGGCGAACCGCGCACCATTTGCTTCCGGCGGGTGGGTTCACGGATCCGGATTACGCTGGTGTTGGGCTGTCCGAGGTGGAGGCCCGGCGTCGCGACGAGCTGTGTGTGGTGGCGGTGGTACCGTTCTCGCGGCTGGATCGTGCAGTGATCGACGATCGCCAACGTGGATTTCTCAAACTCATCACCGATCGTCGGCGTGAGCTCATTCTGGGTGCTCACGCGGTCGGTGAGAACGCCGTGGAGGTTATTCAGTCGGTCACCACGGCGATGGCCGCCGGAATAGACGTGGCCACGCTGGCCAAAGTGCGCTTCGCTTACCCCACCTACAGCGCCGTGATCGGTATCGCTGCCCGAGATCTGTTGGCCGAGAACGCCGATGGGTCAGCTCGTCGCCGAGGTCACACGTCGATCGCGTAGACGAGTTCTTCCTGCAGCATGCCGAGCCAGTCATAAAGTTCGCGCAAAAACGGTGCGTCTTCACCCTCGAGGTGGACGACTCCGTCGGCGGAGACCTGCAACCGGTCGGCGAGAGTCAGCCGTAGGTCGGTGAGGCTGCGCAGCCAGGCCTGCACGGCATTGGGGTCGAGGCTGATGGTGACCGGTTGGTGTTCCTCGTCGTCCGTTTCGGTTTCGTCCCGTTCCGTTCCGAGGGTGTCCAACACAATCTGGGCGTTGTGCTCTTTGCGTTCGAGCAGGCCGGGCGCTGTGAAGCGACGAAATTCTGCCGCCGCCTCATCGTCGTCACGGTAAGCGTCGGGCAGCAGACGGCCGAAGACACCGTCGCTGCGGGCGAGCACGGGGTCGGCGGCTCCGGCATCGAGCATATCGACCAGTTGGCTGGTGGCCAGACGCAGCAGATCAACCTCGATCGCCTCGAATCGTGCGTGCAGGATACCGGAGACGTGCGGGGTGAACCGCCTCAGGCCGCTCATTCGTCAGCCTTGGCCAGGGTCGCCCAGAGTCCGTAGCCGTGCATGGCTTCGACGTGGCGTTCCATCGATTCGCGATTGCCGGTGGCCACGACGGCCCGACCGGTGTTGTGGACCTGCAGCATGAGACGTTCGGCCTGCTTCGGGGTGACCCCGAAGTAGCTACGAAAAACGTAGGCGACGTACGACATGAGATTGACCGGGTCGTCCCAGACCAGCGTCACCCACGGTCGGTCCAGTAACACGTGCTCGCGTAGCTCCGTGTGTTCGGCAGTCTTGGTCACCCCTCAAGCCTCACACGCCGCCGCGGAGTTTTCCACCGCACACGCAGACTTCCCGTGCAGATGTGCCCGCGCGGTGCCCGGGTTCGGGGAGAGGCAATATCCTTGATGTATGACGTCTTTTGCACCATCGTCCGCCGTTACACCAACCGGAACTCCCGTAGCTGGTTCCCAGCACCCCGAGTTGGCCCCACTGACCAACATTGACGTTGAACGCATTCGCAACGACTTTCCGGTGCTGCATCAGACGGTGAACGGGCATCCGCTCACCTATCTCGACTCCGGGGCAACCTCGCAGAACCCGATCAGCGTGATGGAAGCCGAGCAGGAGTACTACGAGCAGCGCAATGCCGCCGTGCACCGTGGAGCCCACACGCTCGCCGTCGAAGCGACCGAGGGGTTCGAAGCCGCCCGCGAGAAAGTCGCTGCGTTCGTCGGCGCCCAAACCGACGAAATCGTCTGGACCTCCAACGCCACCGAAGCCATCAACCTTCTGGCTTACAGCTTCTCCAACGCCTCGCTCGGCCTCGGCGGCCCGGCCGCCCGCCGGTTCAGCCTCGGCGCCGGCGACGAGATCGTGGTTACCGAGATGGAGCACCACGCCAACCTCATTCCCTGGCAGCAACTCGCGCTGCGCACGGGCGCGACGCTGCGCTTCATTCCCGTGCTCGATGACGGCACCCTCGACCTGCTGGCCGCAGCGAACATTGTCGGCCCCCGCACGAGGCTCCTCGCCTTCACGCACGGCTCGAACGTCACCGGAACCCTGAACCCGGTCGCAGACCTCGTCGCTCTCGCCCGCAAAGTCGGCGCCCTCGTCGTGCTCGACGCCTGCCAGACCGTGCCGCACCTGCCGGTCGACGTTGCGGCGCTCGACGTGGACTTCGCAATGTTCTCGGGTCACAAGATGCTCGGCCCCACGGGCATTGGGGTGCTCTATGGCAAGACCGACCTGCTCGCCGATATGCCGCCGTTCCTCACCGGTGGGTCGATGATCACCACCGTGAACATGCAGACCGCCGAGTTCTTGGCGCCGCCGCAGCGTTTTGAGGCCGGCACTCAGCGCATCTCGCAGGCGATCGCGTTGGCCGCGGCCGTCGACTACCTCCGGGAGACCGGCATGGATCGGGTCGCAGCGTGGGAGGCGCAGCTCGGTCAGCGCCTCGTGGCGGGGCTGGCCGAAATTCCCGGAGTGCGCCTGCTCGGCCCCGGGCTCGGCGTGGAACGGCTCGGACTGGCCGCCGTGGATATCGCCGGCGTGCACGCCCACGACGTCGGCCAGTTTCTCGACGACGCCGGCATCGCCGTGCGGGTCGGCCACCACTGTGCCCAGCCGCTGCACCGTCGACTCGGCGTGACCGCCTCGACCCGGGCGAGCACCTACCTCTACAACACCACTGATGAGGTCGACCTGTTTCTGGCTACCCTCGCTGAGGTCGCGCCCTTCTTCGGGGTCAGCACGGGAGTGCGCCGATGAGCGACCTGCAGCAGCTCTACCAGACGATCATTCTGGAGCACTCCAAGGCCAGGAACGGAGCCGTCGACCTCACGCCGCTGTCCGACGCCGTAGCGCTCGGCGCGGCGAGCGGCCTGCGCGTGGCCGAATCACACCAGATCAACACAACCTGCGGCGACGAGGTGACGCTGCGCGTGTCGCTCGGCGCGGGTACTTCTGCCGAAACGGATGGCGCTGACTCGGCCGGTGGCGCGGAAACAGCTGCGAGTGCCATCGTGGCCGACCTGGTCTGGGCCGGGGAGGGCTGCTCGATCTCGCAGGCATCCGCTTCGATTCTGACGGACACACTGCGCGGCCTCAGTGTGAACGAGTCCCGCGCCCTGCTCGACAACTTTCGCGAGATGCTGCGCTCGCGCGGCAAGATCGAACCCGACGAAGAGATTCTCGGCGATGCGGCCGCGTTCGGGGGAGTCTCGCGTTATCCAGCCCGGGTCAAGTGCGCGATGCTGCCGTGGGTAGCGTTCGAGGCCGCCCTGATCGAGGCCGAGTCGCGCTGACTCGCTGAGTACCTCGCGACAGCAAGGTAGCTCTCCGCCAGAGCGGAGAGCTACGAGCCATCGGGAATTGGCAGCTACCCCGCGAGAGCGGAGAGCGGAACCTGCAGCGGCCAGTCCTGGTCTTCCAGAATGAATTGGGCCGAGAGCCCGGTGGTGGCGTTGATGACGATCGGCGCCATCAGGTTCACGGTGGTCTCGGTCTCGCCGGGGTTGGCAATCACGAGCACCATGGCGTCATCGGAGCTGATCAGTTCGAGCGACTCCACCTGGGCGTCGGTGATCACGGGCGAGTAGTGCGGCAGGTAGAGCGCCGCACTGAGGGCGTAGAGCCGCGCGGTCGCGCCGTCGACCGACTGCATCGAGTACAGCCCGTCGACGCCCTCCACCTCGAAGAGTGTGAATTCGGTGAGCGGGTCGAAACCGGGCGGGGGAGTGACAAAGGTCAGGGTAATACTCATCGAAGAAAGTCCATCAGGGTTGGTTGGAGTACGCGGGCGGTGACGGCCAGGGCCGCCTGGTAGGTGACTTCCTGCAACTGCAGGTCGAGAATTGCCTGGCCCAGATCGAGGTCTTCCACGTCGGAGCGCTGGCCCTCGAGCGTGGCGGCACTCTCGGAAAGCGAGAGCCGGGCACGGTCGACCAGGGTCTGTCTGGCACCGGCGGCCGTGTGCTGGGTGAGAATGCTCCCCATGCGCTCGTCGATGTCGGTCAGAGAGGAGCTGACCGATTCGTCGGTACGCAGCTTCGTCACGATCGAGTCGATGAGGCTGAACACAGAGTCGTCGCCGGTTCCGAAGACCGCACTTCCGTCGGCATCCACGCGAATGGTGCTGTTGGCGCTCGTTCGGCGTTCCACCGTCGTCGTGGCGTCCCCGGTGAAGGTGTACACCTGCGGACTGGAAAAATCGGCAGGATCGGAGAGTGCGACGCTGTAGGCGACGCCGGCGTCGGAGTTGCCGGCGAACACCGTGCGCCCGAGGTAGCTGGTGTTGGCCACGTTGAGCAGTTCGTCGCGCAGGCCCACGAGTTCGACCGCGATGGCTTCCTTGGCGGTCGCCGACATCGATCCGTCGTTGGCGCCCTGCACGGTCAGATCACGCACGCGGTTCATGAGCGAGGTCGTGGCCGAGAAGCTGGATTCCAGCGTGGTGAGCCAGGCATCCGCGTTGGCGGTGTTGCGCTGGTACTGACCGTTGGCGCGCAGGTCCGACCGTACCTGCATGGCCGTCGCTGTGCCGGTCGGGTCATCCGACGGTCGCCGAATGGCATTGAGAGTGGATGCCGCCTCCTGCGTTCGCGCCAGCTGGGTCATGTTCTCCTGCAGGTTGCGCTGGGCTGCGCGCATCTGGGTCTGGGTCGTGACGCGTTCAATCATGGGTTACCTTCCCACCAGTCCGGTGCGGTTGATCAGGGTGTCAAGCATTTCGTCGATGGCGGTGAGCATACGAGCCGCACCCTGGTAGGCGTGCTGGTACATGAGCAAGCTCACGTTCTCTTCGTCGAGATCGACCGTGGAGTTTGCGAGCTGCCGACCCACGGCTGAATCCTGGGCGAGGCTGGCCAGGGACGCCGCCTGGAGCTCAGACCGCGTGTTGACCACGAAGCCGTTGACGAAAGTGAGCCAATTGGAGTCGGGAGAATCACTTTGGGTGCCGATCTGGGCAACCGCATCGGCCACGGATCCGTCAAAGGCTCCGCCGGTACCGGTACCGGCTCGCACGTCAGAGGTGCTCGTGGGTATCACGCGGAGCGAGAGCGCGGCCGACTCGGCGGTGAACTCAAAGAACGGGTCCGCATCGTCGGGGGAATAGGCAGCGTTGACCTGCGTGGCCAGGTCAGCCGCAAAATTGTTGTACGACGCTGCAGCTTCGGCGAGCATTCCGCCGGTCCCGTCGGCGTTGGCGGCAGTCAACAGCGATAGTGCGCCCGCCATCTCGCCGCCATCGAGGCCGACCGGTGTTGAAGATCCAGACCCCCAGGCGAGACCTACAGCACCGCCAGCCCCGCCGAGGCCAGCCAGCTTCATGGTGCCGGTCACGGTGACGGTCTTGGCGCCGAATTCTGAGACGATTGCGTTGCCGCCGATAAAGACGCTGACGGTGCCATTACCTTGGTCGCGCACGGTGGCTCCGGTAAGCGCTGACATAGTCGTGGTGAGCTGGGTGCGTTCGTCAAGCAATTCGTTGGCATTACCGCCACCCGTGAGCACAGCCAGAATCTTCGCGTTCAGCACGTCGATCTGCTCGGCTGAGCTGTTCAGCTCGGCGGCCATGGTGTCGAGTTCGCCGCGCACGCTGTTCCACTCTGCCTCGACAGCGCGGTACCCGGCAGCGATCTGATTGGTGAGTGCTCCCGCCCCAACCAACAGCAGCGCGGCAGGGGAAGCCTGGTCTGCGCTGTTGCTGAGGTCTGCCCAGGCATCCCAGAAATCCTGCAGCTGCGCTGAGATGCCGTCGTCGCCGGGTTCGCGAAACGAGCCCTCGACCACGCTGAGCGCATTCGCCCGAACGGCGGTGTATCCGGCCGAGTTGGCTGCGGCTCGTACGTGGGCATCGAGTTGAGCACTCGCGAGGCGAACGATTCCGGTAACCGTGACCCCCGCGCCCGGCGAGAAGGCGTTATTGGCCAGAACGCCGGTCTGGGCAAGGGCGCTTGTCGAGTTCGTGGATAAGCGCTGTCGGGTATAGCCATCGGTGTTCGCATTGGCGATATTCTGCCCAACCACGTCGAGCCCGGCGCGAGCGGCTACCAGACCGGAATAAGCGGTGTTCAGACCACTGAATGTACTCACGCGCTGTGCCTCACAGGTTCTGGTCCATCATGGTCGCCCCGTTGCCGGTGGTGCCGGTGGCACCCTGGGCGTTGTAGGTCTTCGTCTCAGCTGTCGACGACACGACCGATTCCTGGGCCGACCGGGCGGCCACCCGAAGAAAATTTTCGTTCACGTCGCGCAACTCTTTGATCTGCGCAGTCAGGGTGGACATCGCTTTCAGGTGTGCGTTGAGAATCTCGCCCCACGGGCCAGCCGGAGCGTGCAGCACGAGTTCGCGAAGGGTGGCCTCAGCGTCGGTGCGCCATTCGTTGGCGACCGCGGCAACCTGTACTGAACGGCTCAGGGTGGCCTCGCGCACCAGGTTGAGCACTTGCTCTACCTCCCGGGTGGCGTGTTGCAGCCACCTGGACTTTCCGCTCTCCAGCAGCAGGTGTTCCTCTTCGAGCTTGAAGATCAAAAGCTCGAGCAATTCACGCTCGCGCCACAACATCGCGGACAGCTCGTTCGCGCCCATTCATTCCTCCACACATCTCTGCTACTGGGTCAGGAACGCAATCTGATTCCCTGAGTTGAAGATCACTATCGGCTGCACCCGGCAGATTGTTAGAAAGAACTCAGACATATGCCGCGTACAAACGCCCGGTCTGTCCGCAAAAGAGAGGACACCCATATACCACTTTGGGGGGTAGTCACTATGTCTATTGGGGGTAATGTCCTGATAGATTACAGAGTGACAGGTCGATTCGCTCGAAGTCAGCCCCAAATACAGGGGGTCCTGTGCGCTACCAGACGACGCTGTCACCTCGTGTGTCACTGGCGAGAGCGCAGGCGAATTCTGAACACCCGGGGGATCGGCATATGAGTACCGCAGGCGACGCGCGCGTCCAACCGCCCGCCCCGCGTCTCAACCGCAACGAGCGGAACCGCCTGGTGGTCGAGAACCTGCCCCTGGTCGGCTACTTGGTCTCTGAGGTCTGGGCTAAAGCCCGGCACCTGTCCCGGGACGACCTCGCCTCGGCCGGGTCTGTCGCCTTGATCACATCGGCGGATTCCTTCAACCCGGCCCTTGGCATCCCCTTCGGCGCTTTCGCCCGCCGACGCATCATCGGTGCCTTCGCCGATGAGATGCGCTCAAGCGACTGGGCCAGCCGCTCCGCCCGTCGCCGCATCAAAGAAACAATGGGCGCACAAGAGGCGCTTTCGGCCGCTCTCGGCCGCAAGCCCAGCATCGACGAGATCGCCTCCGCCCTCGGAGTGGATCGGGACACCGCCGTGGCCGGCCTCACCGATGCCGCCCGCACCGTCTCTACCCTCGACGAGACAACTATCGATCTCATCGTGGCCGACATTATGCTGCCCGAAGAGGCACTGCTGGCCGAAGAGCAGTCCGTCTACCTGCGGGCATCCGTTGCGGCCCTGCCCGACAGCATGCGCCGAGTGATCGAACAGGTCTACTTCGAAGACCGCTCGGTCAAAGACATCGCCGCCGACCTCGGCACCACCCACTCCGCCGTCTCCCAGACGCGCGCCGAGGGTATTCGTCTGCTGCGCGACGGGCTGGGCACCCATTATGCCGACGATGCCGAGGCCATTCACGTGCCGCAGTCCCGCATTGCGCCGGCGCGCCGGGCTGCCTACCTCGCTCGGCTTGCCGCGACGGCGAATGGCGATATCGCCCGGGCAGCGGATGCCCGCGAACTCGAATACAAAAGCGTCGCCTCGTAGCCGGCCGGCATCAGAATTTCTCCGCGAGTTTCTGCAGTCTGCTAACGGATGCTCCGCGAGGGTCGATAGCTACGAACGCAGGCCCATGGATGGGCCCGCGTACCGAAACCCACTCACGGAGGATTCATCATGGGCATGCAAGTCAACACCAACCTGGTCGCCAACAACGCGTACCGCAACCTCAGCAACACCCAGAACGACCTGAGCAAGTCGCTCGAAAAGCTCTCCAGCGGCCTGCGCATCAACCGCGCTGCCGATGACGCGGCCGGCCTGGCCATCTCGGAAGGCCTCAAGTCGCAGGTTGGTGGCCTCACCGTCGCCGCCCGTAACGCCCAGGACGGCATCAGCGTTCTGCAGACCGCAGAAGGCTCGCTCAACGAGGTCACCTCCATTCTGCAGCGTATGCGTGACCTTGCCGTTCAGGCCGGTAACGACTCGAACAGCGAGCAGTCGCGTGACGCGATCACCACTGAGGTCGTTGCCCTGAACGCAGAGCTCGTGCGCATCAAGGACTCGACGAACTTCAACGGCACCAAGCTGTTGGATGGTGCCACCACGGCAAACCCGACCAGCGTTTTGAACTTCCAGGTCGGCGCGGATGGAAATTCGGCCAGCCAGATCGGGGTTAGCCTCGCCTCCAGCGATATCGGTCTGGTGTCGGACGCGCTCAAGTTCGGCACTGAGCTCGGCGATACCCTGTCCACAACCCGACTCGATGTCAACACAGCTACCATTCTGGGTGACCCCACATTTGCTGTTGCCGCAAAGACAACACCAGCGGTCGCTGCGCATGTTGGAACTGCCGAACTGCTCTTCACGACCGGCAACACCACAATATCCGTCGGGATCGACACCGACATCACAAACAAGGAGGAGCTCGCTGCAGCGCTCAATGCGGACGCAGACTTTGCCGGTTCTTACACGGCAGACTACAGCGAAGTCCGCGATGCTACCGGAACCGTTACCTCGACATCGCTGGTAGTCACAGCACGAGACATAGCGACCGAGGCAAACGACCCTACCAGCACACGGGCCATTGCCATCAGCTTGCGAACCGCTGAACACCTGGAAGCAACAACCCAGACCACAACCACGCAGAACGGAACGGCTCAAACCGGTGGCGTTGAATCGAGGACCGCGATTCTGCTGGGCTTCGACACCGCAGCGAACGCTCAGGCGTCCATCTCCGCGATCGACGCCCAGATCACGGCCGTCTCCACGGCCCGTGCCGAGCTCGGTGCGTACCAGAACCGCTTCGAGAGCGTCATCAAGAACCTGGCCGTCTCGAAGGAAAACCTCACCGCTGCCGGTTCGCGCATTCGCGACACCGACATGGCTTCCGAAATGGTCAACTTCACCCGCGCCAACATCCTGGCCCAGGCCGGTACCGCCATGCTCGCGCAGGCGAACCAGTCCAACCAGGGCGTGCTGCAGCTCCTGCAGTAAACCGTCCGGCTCAGTCTGAGCTAATTGCATCGGTCGCCCCGCGCGACCATACCCGGTGGTACCGCGACGCGTGTTGCGGTACCACCGGTTCTCACCACCCCGAACGGGCTCGACACCGGGCCGCACGCTTTGCCTCAGCAGCTCAAAAGGAGCCAGCATGTCGCTTGCCATCGACGGCCTTGTCAGCGGTCTGGACACCACGTCCCTCATCAACTCGCTCATGCAGCTCGAGGCCGTGCCTCAGTCGCTGCTCAAGAGCAAAGTCTCCGAGTCACAGACCTTCATCACTGCCCTGCAGGGGCTGAACTCCGCCGTTGCGAGCCTCGCCACAACCGCAGCCACAGCCGCCAAGAGCGATTCGCTCGATCTCTTCTCCGCCAGCAGCAGCTCCAGCAAACTCACCGCTACCGTGGCCACGGGCGCGAGCGCGAGCCAAATCGACATCGTCGTCGACCGCACGGCGCAGAGTCAGGTCTCGGTCTCCGACGCCATGCCCTCCTGGCCGGGGGCCAACTTCACCATCACCAGCGCCTCGGGCGGGTCGACCTTCATCGGTGCGAGCTCGGGCAACCTCGACGACGTCGTCGCGGCGGTCAACTCGGCCGACGCCGGCGTCAAAGCGGTCAAGGTGTCGGCCGGTACCGTCGATGGCGTGCCGCAGTTTCGTCTGCAGTTCACGGCGACGAGCACGGGCGCCGCCAGCGCTTTCACCATTACACAGCCGACCAATGGCACAGCTGCCACGACAGACCCTGCAATGACCGGTCTCACCACCACTCGTACCGCAGAAGACGCAGCGGTGACGCTCTGGGCCGGCACTTCGGCCGCGCAGACCATCACGTCATCGACAAATAATTTCGAGAACCTGCTTCCCGGTGTCTCGGTCACCGTGAGCGGGGCGTCGACCGACCCGATCTCCCTCACCGTAGCCCGCAACACCTCGGGGGCCAGCAAGATCGCCGAGACCCTGGTGAGCTCGCTCAACACGGTGTTTGCCAACATCTCCACCAAGAGTGCTGTGGTGAACAGCACCGACAGCGGTGGCAATCCCATCGTCTCGGGCGGCGTCTTCACCGGCGACAGCAGCGTGCGCGATGTCGGCCAGCGCCTACTCCTGGCCGCATCGATGCCCGTGAACGGCAGGTCTCCCTCGGAGATCGGCATCAGCATCACCCGCAATGGCACCATGGAGTTCGACTCGGCGAAGTTCTCGGCCGCCTTGATCGCCGACCCCGAGGCCGTGCAGGCAACGCTCACCGAGATCGCCAGCAGGGTTGAAGCGGCCGCCAAGTCCGCTTCGGACAAGTACGACGGCCAGATCACCTCGCGCATCACCGGCCAGGAATCCATGGTCAAAGACCTCGGCAGCCAGATCGAGAACTGGGACCTGCGACTCGCCTCGCGTCGCTCGGGCCTGGAGCGCACGTACTCCGCTCTTGAAGTGCAGCTGAGTGCTCTCAACTCGCAGCAAGACTGGCTCACGTCGCAGATCGCCTCACTGCCCAGCTACAACTCGGGCAAGTGATCTAAGCCGTGTCGCATCCACTCTTTCAGCGCAACCCGTTTCGCATGGTGACGCCCGTTCCACGCCCGGCACAGCCAACGCCGTTGCCCGTCGTGCCGCGACCAGTGGCTCAGTTGTCATTCGGTGCGCGCCCCGTGCCTACTCCAGGTCTGTCAGATGCTGCGCGCAGTCAACGCGCCCGGTATACCCGCGACGCCGTGCTCTCGGCCAGCCCGGCGCGCCTGCTCACCATGCTATATGACCGACTGCTGCTCGACCTCAATCGGGCGGAGTCAGCGCAGCTCGCCGAGGATTGGGCGACGGCGTCGAACAACCTCATTCACGCCCAGGCCATTGTCTCTGAGCTGGCCTCTACCCTCAAGGTTGAGGCATGGAATGGGGGAGCCGGCCTGTTCGCCCTGTACACCTACGTCTCCAACGCACTGATGGGTGCCAACACTCTGCGCGACGTGCGCCGCACCCGAGAGAGCATCGCCCTGCTCGAACCGCTGCGCCAGACCTGGCATGAGGCCGCCGATCTGCTCGCCGACGCGCCATCGCGCACCGTCGTTCCCGGCGGGGACCTCGGAATTGGCTAACCACGCGGCAGCGCACCAGCAACCAAAAGCGCCAACCGTGGTCAATGACGTGGAAGCCATCGTCGAGATCAGCCCGGTCGATTCCCCGGAACACCGCAACTGGTTGCTGGTGCTCGAGCAGATGGAGTCTGGCCTTGATCGGGCCTCCCGCACGGCAACGCTCGGTCGGCTGGCTACGGTGACCGCCGTGGTGACCGCCGCGGCCGCTGAAGAATTGGCCGCTCCGACACCGTCAGTCGAATGGAAGCTTCCGTTGGCCGAATTAGGCCAGATTCCTGCGGAGTTGGTCGAGCGTGCCCGCGACGTGCTCATCAACCAACAGAAGCTGATCGGCGAGATTCACCAGGCCCGATCGGCGATCGCTCTGCACCTCGCTGCGGTACGTACGGTGCAACAGGGAACCGGGCAGTCCATCTACGTGGATGTGACCAGCTGACTCGGCCGGCACTGATTCGCTTGGTGTGTGACGATCCCGACTGAACCAGTCGAATATCTGTTTTGCCTTTTCTCGGAGAACTCCTAACGCAGTGTCGTAGTCGGCCGATAGGTTTTTTCGAGCATGGAACGCTCGAACATGCAGGCCACGGACAGGCCGCCGATTTTTTGACGACGAAGTGAGTCTCCGTGCTTGAATCCGTGACATCCTCAGCCATGGCTAGTGCGCTTGACGGCTTGGCCATGCGGCAGCGTGCTATCGCCAGCAATATCGCCAATGTGAACACGCCGGACTACCATGCCCAGCGTGTGACCTTTGAGAGTGCCTTGGCCCGCTCAGTGGAAGATGGCAGTGGTCGAGTCGCGCCAACGACCGAGCGCTCGCTCGAGCCCACCCGCCTCAACGGCAACAACGTGAACCTCGATACCGAGACGCTCAGTAACGTCGATACCGTTCTGCGCTATCAATTTGCTGCCCGGGCCGTGGAAGGCCCATTCACCTCCCTGCGAACAGCGATCAAGACCAACTGATGACGTTCGACGCGATCGGAATCGCGGGCTCGGGCCTCACCCTGCACCGCAAATGGCTCGACGCGGTTTCCGACAACATGGCCAACGCGAACAACGTATCCGCCATGGACGACGACGCCTTTCAAGCGCGGTACATTCTCGCCCAGCAGGGCCAGAACAGCGAGGGGGCCTATGTGGCGGGCACGGTGTACGGCGATGCAGCGGGGCGCGTGGTCTTCCAGCCCGACCATCCGCTCGCCGATGAGGCCGGTTACGTGCGATATCCCGACGTGGATCTCGGAGAACAGATGGGCATGCTCATCATGGCCCAGCGGGGCTACCAAGCGAATGCGGCCGTAGTCGACCGCGCCAAGACAATGTATGAATCAGCTCTTCAGATTGGTCGTTCCTAATGCCGCTCAGCGCCGTCAACATGGTCACAGCGACTACCGGCACCGGGTATCTGCCCTCCGTCACCAGCGCCCAGAACACGCAGTCGACCGATGGCTCAGATTTTGCCAGCACTCTCGGTGGGGCCATGGAGGGGCTGCAGCAGCTGCAATCGACCTCCAACACGCTCGCCATCTCGGCCGTCACGGGCGACCTCAACGACATTCACAACGCCACCATTGCCAGTTCGCGGGCCCAGGTGACTCTCGAACTGGTCTCGGCCATCCGCAATAAGGGCGTCGATGCCTTCACTGAGATTATGCGGATGCAGGCCTGATGCCCGCTCCGATCTCCGCCGCCTTCGGCCGTTTCGGGCGCGCTATCCGCGAATTCACCGTCGCCCAGCGCACGGTTGCCATCATCGGCATTGCCGTTCTCGTGCTGGGAATTGCAGCATTAGCGATGTGGGCGGTCAAGCCCAACTACACGCCGCTGTTCTCCGGGCTGAGCGGTGCAGACGCGAGCACCATCGTCGAACAACTGAGTACTGACGGCGTACCCTATGAACTCAGCGACGGCGGAGCGACCATTCTGGTGCCCGAGGCTGACGTCTACGACCAGCGACTCAAGAGCGCTGCTGCCGGCCTCCCGTCGGACAGCACGGGGGGATACTCCCTCCTCGACACGATGGGTGTGACCTCGTCGGAATTCCAACAGTCGGTTACCTACAAGCGCGCCATCGAGGGCGAGCTGGCCCGCACCATCAGCTCCCTCGACGGCGTACAGACTGCCTCGGTGCGTCTGGCGATTCCTGAGGCCAGCGTGTTCGTCTCGGAGACCAACGACCCGACGGCATCCGTCTTTGTGCAGACCAAGAGCGGTGTGACCCTCAGCAGCAGCCAGGTGCAGGCCATTGTTCACCTCACCAGTGCGTCGATCGACGGCATGAAGTCGTCGGACGTAGCCGTCGTCGACGCTGCCGGAACCGTGTTGTCGGCCGTAGGCGTAGGAGCCACCGGTACGGCCGGCCAGCAGGCCTCTGACTACGAAACCCGTGTGAGCGGGGCCGTGCAGACCATGCTGAACCGGGTTGTCGGGGCCGGTAACGCGACCGTCGTCGTGACGGCCGACATGAGTACGGAGTCGGCCTCGCGCGTTGAGGAGGTGTTCACGACCCCTGAGGATGCACCGGCGCTCACCGAGACGGTCGACACCGAAACGTACGCCGGTACCGGGGGAGGCGCCGCCGGCGTTCTCGGGCCGGACAATATCGCCGTGCCTGACGGTGCAACCGGTGACGGCACCTTTGCGTCGGAGTCAAGCGTGCGCGACAACGCCATCAACAAGGTCACCGAATCGCGGACCATTCCCGCCGGTGCTGTCACCCGCCAGACGGTGTCGGTGGCGATCAATGCCGACGCGGCCGCCAACGTCAACCTCGCCGACCTCACTGCCCTTGTTTCGACGGCGGCCGGTATCGACGTGATCCGCGGCGACGCCGTCACGGTCGAGGCGATCGCCTTCGACACGACCGCGGCCGACGCTGCCGCCGCGGCCATTGCCGAGGGGACCGCAGCCGAGGCGTCAGCCCGACTGGTCCAGATGGTGACCGTGGGCATCATTGCTGTGTCAATTCTGCTGGCCATTGTCGCCGGTCTCGTGATCTACGCACGACGTTCCAAGCGGATGAGCCGCGAAAGCCTCGACATCGGCGACCTCGCCGGCGAACGGGGCGCCGTCGGGGCGCCGACCGTGGCACTCAGCCTGGGCAGCGGTGATCTTCTGCCGGACCCGACCCCAGTTCTTGCCGCCATCAAGCGTGAACCATCGATAACCGATCAGCAACGCGCCGATATCGACGAACTTGCCCTGCGCGACCCGCAGAAAACCGCAGAATATCTGCGACGACTCATGGACGATCGGGAACTCGTATGACCGGGCAGGTAGTCGCCGACTCTGCTACCGACGAGACCGTTGCGATAGCAGCGTTCGTGGCGGCAACGCCGAATCTCACCGGCAGCCAGAAAGTAGCCGTCGTGCTGCTCAATATGGAGCGCACTCGGGCCACGTCGGTCATGAAGCAGTTCTCTGACGTCGAGGCCGAGGCGATCGCCGCCGAGATCGTGCAACTCAGCCGCATCGACGGAGTTGTCGCGGCGTCGACCATCAATGAATTCCACGGCATCACCGTGGCGGGTGGGCAGCTCGCCCGTGGTGGTCACGATTTCGCCGTGGGTCTGCTCGAGGCATCGTTCGGTGCGGAGCGCGCCGCCGGCGTGATGACCCGGGTCGCCACATCGATGGCCGGCAAGGCCTTTGAATTTCTCGACGCCGCCGACCCCAGCCAAGTACTGTCACTACTCGACGGCGAGTTGCCACAAACAATTGCCCTCGTGCTGGCTCATTTGCGGCGTGAGCAGGCTTCCGCGGTCTTCAGCGGCATGGACCCTGAACTCCGCACTGAAGTGGCCCTGAGTATCGCGAGCATGGGCAGCGCGGCACCGGAAGCCGTGCGCACCGTCACCGATATCCTCAAGCTCCGGGCTGGTTCCTTCGTCGGCTCCCGTGAAGCCCTCGAGGTTGCCGGCGGCGTTCAGCCCCTGGTCGAGATTATCAACCGTACCGATGTCGCCACGGAACGTGCTCTGCTCGAAGCCCTCGACCTGCGTGACCCCGAACTTGCCGTCGAAGTGCGCTCCCACATGCTCACCTTCGTCGACATCATCAAGCTCGACAGCAGGGACGTGCAGAAGGTTCTGCGTGGTCTCGATACGAAGATGCTCTCGATCGCAATGAAGGGTGCACCCGAGGCCGTCGTCGAGGTCATCCGCGCGAACCTCTCGGAGCGCAACCGCAGCATCCTCGATGACGAAGCCAGCCGACCCGGAACGATCCGCATGCGTCAGATCGACGATGCCCGTGCCGAGATCGTGCGCGCCATCCGCAGCCTTGAGGCCCAGGGCCTCATCACCGTGCAACGCGGGGAGGAGGAGATCTTTGAGAACTAACGGTGCCTTCTCCAGTCTGTCCTTTCCCGAGCTGTCGGCCAAGATCGACGTCGACCAGGCCGCGCTCGATCATGCCCGCGGACATGCAGCGGGGTACACGGAAGGACTGCGAGCCGCAGCCGTGGAAGTCGCCGCCCAGGCGGAATTCGCGCGGGCGGAACAACGAGCCGCGTTGGTGGACATCGAGCAGCAGCTGGCCACCCGGGTTGCGGCACTGGCCGTAGCGAGCCGAGCTATTTCGGCAACGGTGTTTCCGATCCTGTCCGAGGCCGAGAGCATGCTCATCGTTGCCGCCGTCGATCTCGCGGAGGCGGTGCTTGCGACCGAGCTCGCTTCGACCGGTTTCGACGGCGCTCGTCAGGCACTCGATCGAGTGCTCAACGACCTCGAGAACATCGAATACGCCGACCTGCACACGGTGCGTATGCACCCCGCCGACCTCGCCGACATCGAACCGAAGGACCGTCTGGCAACGGGCGTCACCTTCATCGCCGACTCGGCTCTGGCGCGCGGCGATGCGATCGCCGAGTTTCCCGACGGCATTCTCGACGCCCGAATCGGCACCGCTTTCGCTCGGGTGAAGTCCACGCTCCTCGCCGGGTTGCCTCGATGACCGCGACTACACTTTCGAATCGCTCCGCCGTCACTGTGGATCGCGGCGACGGTTGGCAACCACGCCTGCGCGTAGCGACGGCGTCGACTCTCGCTCGCCCGGAACGCCTGGGAGTGGTTTCGACCTTGGTCGGGCTCGGTGTCGAGGTTCGTGGCATCCGTGCCGCCATCGGCGACTTTGTCGTGCTCGGGGACGACACCGGGGTTGATGCTGAAGTGGTTGCGATCACGCGGGAGGGCATCCGCTGCATGCCGCTGGGAGTCACCACCGGTCTCACGGTTGGCTCCGCCGCACGGTCGGCCGGCAATCCGCAGCGCATTCCGACCGGTACGGGACTCTTTGGTCGGGTACTGGATGGTCTCGGCCGGCCGATTGACGGCAGGGGACCGCTCGTGAGTGGGCCGCGGGTGGGTTTCGACAATCGCAGTCCCTCGGTTATGCACCGCACTCGCATCGACACTCCGTTGCATCTTGGAGTGCGCGCGCTCGATACCCTCACAACGGTGGGTCGTGGACAACGTCTGGGTCTTTTTGCGGGTTCCGGAGTGGGAAAGTCTTCACTTCTGTCGATGATTGCGCGCGGCACCGAGGCCGAAGTGTCGGTGATCGCCCTGGTCGGCGAGCGTGGCCGTGAAGTACGCGAGTTTCTCGAAGACGACCTCGGCGCTGAGGGCCTCGCCCGGTCGATTGTGGTTGTCTCCACCTCCGACGAACCGGCCATGATGCGTTTGCGTGCAGCGTTCACAGCAACACGTATAGCTGAGTCCTTTCGTGACCAGGGTGCCCACGTCATGCTCATGATGGATTCCATCACCCGGGTTGCTATGGCGCAACGTGAAATCGGTCTCTCCGTCGGCGAGCCACCCGCCACGCGCGGCTATCCACCGTCGACGTTCTCCGTGCTGGCGCGACTCCTCGAGCGGGCGGGAACGGCCGAGACCGGTTCGATTACGGGAATCTATTCGGTGCTCGTCGACGGCGACGACCACAACGAGCCCATTGCCGACGCTGCTCGGTCAATTCTCGACGGACACGTCGTGCTCGACCGCAAACTCGCCGTGGCCGGTCATTTTCCGGCGATCGACGTGTTGGCGTCGATCTCTCGAGTGGCGTCCAAGGTGAACCCGAGCGAGCGAACGCAGCTGGCCGCGCAGCTGCGTCAGGTTCTGGCGGCACGGAGCAACGCCCAGGACCTGCTCGACGTCGGTGCCTATCAGCCCGGCACCAACCCGCTCGTTGACGCTGCTGTCATGCACGAGAGCGCCATCAACGCGTTTCTGCAACAGCGAATGGATGACCAAACGCCGGCGGCTATCGCCTGGGACCGACTCGGGCAGCTCACCGGAATCCTGGGGATGCGTTGATGCAACGACTTTTTCCCCTGGCCGGACTGCTACGCCTGCGCCACCTGGAGCAAGACCGCGCTGCGGGCGAGCTCGCCGAAGCCCACCACCGATCTCGCCTGCTGGAGGACCGGCGCGCCCGCACGCGCGAGCAGTTGCACGGCTCCCTCGGCAACCCCACCAACGTCAGGGGTCTCAACGCTCTTGCGGCCGCGCGAGCATCGTCGCGCAGCATGCTCGCCGACCTTGATGCCCTGGGCCGCACCCATGCCACCGCATTGGCGAGCGCACAGGCCGCATTCGCCACCGCCCGAGCCGCTTCCATTGCCTTGGAAAAGCTCGAGGTTCGCCACACCGAGGCTGTGCGTGCTGAAGACCTGCGCGATGAGCAGGCCGTGCTCGACGAGATCTCGGCAACGCGTTGGCACCGAGACCGAACCGAATCCGAGACCGAAGGGAGAGACGCATGAGCATGGTTGACGCCATGGGGCGAATCGATCAAATCCAGGCCCGCCTCTTGCAGCTCGCACAGGGACAGAATGTGCGCGCCCAGGCTGCTGCGCCGGCGACGAGCGCCTCGGCCACGACGTTCGCCTCGAGCCTCTCTGACGCGATGGCGACGTCGGGAGCGACGGCGGGTTCAACCGTTGCAAATCCCGCCGCTGTGGTCGGAAGTGACGTGGCCGCGGCCGCCCAGAAGTACCTCGGAGTGCCCTACGTGTTCGGCGGTGAAGACGCTTCGGGTATGGACTGTTCGGGACTCGTGCAGAAGGTCTTTGCAGACCTCGGAATCGAGGTTCCACGACTGGTCTCCGGGCAGATGACGATCGGCACCGAGGTCGCATCCCTGGCCGAGGCCCGACCGGGTGACCTCATCGTCACCGGCGGTGGCGACCACATTCTCATCTATGCCGGCGATAACAAGGTCATTCACGCGCCGTATCCCGGCCGTTCTGTGTCGCTCGTCGACGCGTACATGACGGATGCCCAGATCACCACAATCCGCCGGGTCGTACCCGCTGAGGCGACCGCGGTTGCCGCCTCCTCGAGGGGCGCCAGCACAGATATCGTCACGGCGGCGCTGGCAGCGCTCGCCCGGAATGGAGCATGATGAACAACCAGCTTGGACTGCTCCGCCAGTCGGCCGTGCCAGCGGGATCGTCGACGGCGCCCAGTACCCTCGGTCGGAACGAGCCGAAAACGGGTGGGGGCGAGATATTCGGAACGGCGATGCGCGATGCCGTGGAGACCGCCCAGGCCTCACGTCGTGATGTGCACCAGCAGCAGGCCTTGGCTACCCGAAACGCGGTGGCAGTGCGCGAGCGCTTGACGAGCGATGCCTACACCGCGCGCGCTGCGGCATCCGATTCGATGCGCAGCCAGCGCTCGGCGGCGTCGGAGACGGCCGCAGTGACGCACGTACGAGCGGCGGAACGGGGAGAAAGATCGGCCGACCGCGCACGATTGGAGTCTGCTGAGAACGAACCGTCCGACAGCACCGGTGGGGCCGCGCCGGTCTCTGAGGCACCGACGAACTCACTGGCGGCGCGTATTGCCGAGCCTGAGCCGGCATCCGTACAGGCTGCTTTCCCGCTGCCCGTGGCCGATGAGGTAGACGCAAAGAACTCGGCCCTGATCCCGCCGGCGTCGTCGTCCACGTCGCTCCAGGCGCTCGACGTGCCGGAGATGTCGGAGCGCGCTGCCGTCGCGCCCACGGATACTCGTGCCGATGCGAGTGGGGCATCCGTTCTGACGACTGCTGAAGGCGCCGACGCGACCCAGGCGACGGGCGGAGGAACCGCCGTGGCAACGTTGGCCGCAACCGCGCCTGCCGTTCGTGCTGCGGTGCCGATGGCCACCACTCGTGGTGGCGACCAGACCGGCAAGGCATTTGGCGCTGCAGTGCCGACCCCGGCATCGACTGCTGCTGCTGCTGCTGCTGCTACCGCTGCGCTACTCGCTGGCTCGGCGCCGGCGCTGGCCGTCAACCCTGACGCTCCCGTCGCTCCAGCACCAGCACGCGACACGTCGACCGCGTCGGCAACAGTGCCGCCCGTGCTCGCGACAGCTACCGGTGCAGCGGTGACCACCGCTGTTCCGTTGATCGGCGGCGACGCCGTTACGGCGCCGTCGACGGCACCTGCGGCGAACGTCGCGGTTGTCATGCCTGCACCCGCCTCCCTGTCAGCCGCGACCGCGGTCGCACCGGTTGCAGCAACCGCTCCCCAGCCGCCCGCTTTGGCCGCGCAGGTCACTCGGGCGCTGTTCACCCTCGTGGGCGTGGCACCGGGTGAGCACACCATGGTGGTGAAGGTCACCCCCGAGAACCTGGGGCCGCTCACGGTTCGGGCCCACATCACGCCCGACGGAATGCGACTCGAGCTCTTCGCGCCGACCGAGCAGTCTCGGGAAGCCCTGCGCGCGCTCTTGCCCGATCTGCGTCGCGACGTTTCCGGTTTCGGAGCGAACGCCCAACTCGACCTCTCTTCAGAGAATGAACCGGAACACACCGATCGCGGTCCTGGAGATGACCGGCCGGGCGAGCGCCGCCCAGGCGGATCAGAAGCGGATGCCCCGCGCACCTCCTCCATTCGCACCCTGCCGTCCGCCCTATTCGGACCGACATCAACCATCGACGTACTGGCTTAAGGAGCCCTCATGACCATCACCTCCATTGTGGGCAACTCGGCCTACACCCCGATCGACCTCACGACCGAGACCACTCGCACTCCCAGCCAGAGCATGGACTCGGAGGTGTTCATGTCGCTGCTCGTCACGCAGCTGCAGAACCAGGACCCGAGCTCGCCGATGGACACCAACGAGATGCTCGCTCAGACCACCCAGTTGGCGATGATGGAAAAGATTACGGAGATGACGGCAACCAACCAAGAGAACTTCTCCCTGCAGATGCGGATCGCCGCTGCCGCCCTGATCGGACAGCAAGTGGCCTACACCGCTTCTGACGGCACCGAGATGACCGGAACGGCCACCGCCGTGTCCTACGCCGGTCCGGTTCCGCAGGTGACGGTTGGCGACAAGTCCGTTGCCCTCGACACCATCTCCGGCGTCACCTCTGCGCCAGCGACCGACGCGGCCTGAGCCCCCCGCACGACCAGCTACAGCCCCTTGAATTTCGCACCACCACTTCACTTCTGTTCCAACGACTGAAAGGCGGCACCCCGTGCTTCGTTCCCTGTACTCCGGAATTTCCGGACTTCGCGCCCACCAGACCATGCTCGACGTCACGGGCAACAACATCGCGAACGTCAACACCGCCGCGTTCAAGAGCTCGGCAGTGCAGTTTCAGGACACACTGTCGCAGCTCAACCAGGGTGCCGGCGCCCCGCAGGCCCAAGTCGGTGGAACCAACCCCGCCCAGGTCGGCCTCGGTGTGCAGGTCGCGGGAATCTCGACCAACTTCTCCCAGGGTTCAGCTCAGCTCACCGGACGCGCCACCGACATCATGATCTCGGGTGAAGGTTTCTTCGTGACCCAGCTCGGTAACGAGACGCTGTACAGCCGTGCCGGTGCTTTCGACTTCGACGCCCAGGGTCGCCTCGTAGCACCTGACGGCGCACTGGTTCAGGGCTGGAACGCCGTCGACGGTGTGATCACGGAGGGTGGCGCAACGGGAAGCATCACGCTTCCGTTCCAGCAGGTCATCGCGGCTTCAGCAACGAGCACGGCCTCGATGGGTGGCAACCTCCCCTCTGATGCTGCGAGTGGCACCCAGATTATTCGTGACATCGAAGTGTTTGATGCTGCCGGTGCGTCCCGAACTATTGCGCTAACATTCACAAAAGTTGCTGCTGATCCCAGTGAAGATTGGGATGTCTCTTCGGACGGTGCCACTGATGTGAGGCTTGATTTCACCGATGGAGTACTGCAGGCACCCACGACCGCAGTGATCGTTGCCGATGGGGTGAGCTTTGATATGTCGACCCTCACCGGCTACGCCAACCTCACCTCGGTGGCCGTGAATACCCAGAACGGCCAGGCGGCCGGTTCCCTCGAATCCTTCCGTCTCGGAAAGGACGGCTCGCTCGTCGGCTTGTTCAGCAACGGCGGCACGCAGTCCATCGGTCGAATCGCTCTCGCCAGCTTCATCAACCCCGGCGGCCTCGAAAAGTCCGGCGCGTCAGGCTACCGCGCCACATTCAACTCGGGCCTGCCCGACCTCGGGATCCCGACCGCCGGCGGTCTCGGTTCGCTCACGGCCGGCGCCCTCGAAATGTCGAATGTCGACCTGTCGCAGGAGTTCACCAACCTCATCGTCGCCCAGCGCGGGTTCCAGGCGAATGCCCGTATCATCACCACCTCGGACGAAGTGCTCCAGGAACTCACCAACCTCAAACGCTAACCCGCTACGGGGGCAGAACACACCCGGAATCGCGCAGAATGCCGCCATCACCACGATGGCGGCATTCCCTGCATAAACAGGGCGTTCGCCGAGCTAACGGATGCACTCGCTCGGCCGATTGTTGACCGTGACGTTGCCCTTCGTGCGTCTCGTCCGGAGGTCTCATGATCATTCTCACCAAGCTCAATGACAGTCATTTCGCTATCAATCCCGATCTCATCGAGCGCATCACCGAGAATCCTGACACCACGCTCGTGATGCTCGACGGTGCCATGTACATCGTCACTGAATCCATGCACGACGTCATCGAAGCCATTGCCCACTATCGGGCCCGCGTTATTGCCCTGGCCTATGACCCCGAAACGGTCTACCAGCCCCGAGCCCCGAAAGAGTCTTGATGGATCCCGCAACACTTATCGGCATAATAGTCGCCTTCGGCGCACTGTATGCAATGATCACCGTCGAGGGCGCACAGGTCTCGTCACTATTGCTTCCCGGACCGATCGTTCTGGTCTTCGGCGCGACCTTGGCCATCGGTATTGCCAGTGGAACCCTGCGCGACGCTCTCCAGGCCTTTCAGGCGCTTCCGGGAGCCTTTCGTGGAAAGATTACGGCTCCGCAAACTGTTATCGATGAGATCGTCGAATTGGCTGAGGCGGCACGAATGAACGGCCTGCTCTCACTGGAGCAGGCGGCCGACAGTGTTAAAGACCCATTTTTGAAAAGTGCACTGCGCAATATTGCGGACGGCATCGACAATGAAGAGTTACGCAATACGCTTGAAGATGAAATCGCTACCCGAGGGGCTCGGGATCGGATCGCGAGCAAGTTCTACATGGGCCTGGGCGGGTATGCCCCCACTGTCGGCATTATCGGCACCGTCGTCTCGTTGACCCACGTGCTCGAGAACCTGTCCGAGCCAGATGAGCTCGGTCACATGATCGCCGCTGCCTTCGTGGCTACCCTGTGGGGATTGCTGTCGGCAAACTTTATGTGGCTACCGATCGGCATGCGACTCAAGCGATTGTCTGACCTTGATATTGAACGGCTCACGCTGCTTATGGAAGGGTCCCTGGCCATTCAGGCCGGTAGTCAGCCGCGTCTTCTCGGCGAGCGTTTGCAATCTATGGTGCCAGCCGCACCGGTGCGGCGCGTTCGCGGCAAAAAGAACGATGAGCCAGATCCCGCCGAAGTTGATGACGTCCTGATGAGCGCGTGAATACGCGTCGTCGTCGGCCTGTCGCCCACGTTGAAGACGAACATCCCGACGAGCGTTGGATGGCCTCGTACATGGACATGGTCACGGTCCTCATGTGCATGTTCATCGTTCTCTTTGCCATGTCGACCGTAGACGAGCAAAAATTCGAAATGCTGCGCGAATCACTGGCAACCGGATTTGGCAACGAAGACATCGAGAAAATGGACGTGGCTGTCGGTAACGCCTCGGTGGCGGAGATCATCGCTGCAGAGCATGCCGAGCTCAGCGATATCCAAAAAGCCATGGCCGAAGTCGATCGCCTTATTGAACTGCGCGAACAGATGCGCGCCGCTCTCGACGCCCAAAACCTCAGCCATCTCATCGATTTCAACATCGACGAGCGCGGACTCACAGTGGGAATGATCGGCTCGGAAACTTTTTTTGAACCCAATCTCGCCCGCCTCAGCGATCAGGCGGTGCAGGTGCTCAATGCCATCTCGCCTGCGCTCGCCGTGTCGGCTCGGGAGATTTCGGTTGAGGGGCATGCCGACCCGCGCGGCGTGAACGTGAACTTCGAAACCGACTGGGAACTCTCCGGCGGCCGAGCGACAGCGGTATTGCGTTACGTGGTTGAATCCGGTGGGGTCACCCCCGCGCTTATCTCGGCAGTCGGCTTCGGTTCGTCCCGGCCCGCCACGCTTCTCGCTTCGACCGGCGATTCCGCAGCGAACCGCCGTGTCGACCTGGTGGTGATGTCCGACCAGCCCGAGAACATTCGTGCCCTGATTCCTACGGTCATTGAGTCGCAATAATCTCGACAGTCTGCTTACGCCGTGGTTCGAGCGGCCGATAGTGGCCAATGTGACGGTCAAGGAACAGAACTCTATTGGTGCGCCGGGAATGCAGGCGCCCGACGTTGAGGTGTACGATTTTCGGCGGCCGCGCACGTTGCCGCGAGAGCATTCGCGTGCGCTGGAACTGGTTTTCGAGACCTTCGCTCGGCAATGGGGCACCCAGCTCACCGCGCGGGTGCGGGTTTTGTCTTCGGTTACCTGCGAACAGGTACTCATGCAGACCTACGACGAGTACGCAGCGAGTCTGCCCTCTACGACAGCCATGGTGCTGTTCAGTTTGGAGGGCCTGACGCCCCGCGCTGTCATCCAGTTTCCGACGGCTGCAGCCCTGGCATGGGTGGGGCATATGCTGGGCGGGACCGCCGGTGGACGACCGGTCGAAGAGCGCAAGTTCACCCAGATCGAGCAGGCACTGCTTCGGCAGCTGATGACTGAGGCACTGGAAGACCTAAAGTACTCCCTCGGTTCCCTGATCACAGCCGCGATGACCGTCGACACGATTCAGTACAACTCCCAGTTTGCCCAGGCGGCCGCGACCGGTGACCTCATGATCGTCTCCAAATTCAATATCCGTGTCGGCGAGATTACCTCGCTGGCCACGGTCGCCATTCCCGCCGTGGCCATCATGCCGCAACTCGGTGAGGCCAATCCCACGAGCAACACAGCGGATGCCCAGGAACTCGTGTTGGCCCAGGTCTCTGCCGTGCCCGTCACTGTCGCGCTGCGCCTCGTTCCTGCCCAGGTCTTGCCACAGCGCATTCTCACCATGACCCTGGGCGATTTGATTCCCATACCGCACCCGCAACATCGCCCGCTGGACATCGTGGTTGACGATCACGTGCTGGCCCGCGCCGCCATGGGGGCCAATGGGTCCCGACTGGCGTGCATCATCATTGAATCCGAGGAGAAACGCCCATGATCACCACCGACCTCATGCATGCCCAGGCGGTTGGCGCGTTAGTTCAATCCCTTCCCACTCCGGTGCGCTTGCGCCCCGTTGCGTATGTGGGCGAGCGGATGCTCATCGACGGTCGGTTGGCCACCGGTCCCGACACCGACGGTACCTTTCCCGAGCAAGTCGGCCAGGCCATCGTTGCCCGCTTCGTCGGGTCGACCTCCGCGGATCTCGCCCTGGTGCTGGCCGACCCGAATTCCCTTGATGCAGCCGCAGGTCCGCAAACGAGCCTCGTGTCACGCGCCGATGTCGTGCGGCCCGCCCTCGAGAGTGCGGCCACTGTCTTTGGTGTCGGCGTGCTCGGCGACAGCACCATCGAAGATGCCGCGGCGCTTTTTGCCGATGCCGAGACAACCGTCTATGAGCTCACGGACGGCATAACCGTGAGCGGATGGTTCGCCCTCCGCATGCGCGCCAACGGGTCCTCGAATGGTGTTTCCCGGCCTTCTGCAGATCTCTCCGGTGGAAAGATCGGCCGCATCAACAACGTGGAGATGACCATGACCGTGGAAATCGGCCGCACCAAGATGGCGGTGCGCGACGTGTTGTCTTTGGAACCGGGAGCCGTCATCGAACTGGATCGCTCGGCGGGAGCTCCTGCGGACGTGCTGCTGAACGGTCGTTTGATCGCCCATGGGGAGATCGTCGTCGTGGACCAGGACTACGCCGTGCGCATCACCAGGATCCTTGATATCCATGAGGGTGCCTAGTAGGTGGACACCCTTATAGTTGCAGTCCGCGTTATTCTGTCCCTTGCCGTCGTGCTTGGCTTGCTCTGGTACATCCAGCGACGTCTGTCGCGGGGGAGTCGGAGGGCCGGTATCGCGCAGGCAGTGACCATCGTGGGGCGTCACGGCGTCGGGCAGAAGGCATCCGTTGTCGTCGTCGATGTCGAGGGGCAACGACTCGTGCTGGGCGTGACCGAGCAGTCAGTGACCGTGCTGTCGAGCGCGACGTCCCCGCCCGCGCCGGAGCCCGCAGAAGCTGCGGTCGAGGGCGCCAACGGTTCGGCATTCGCTCGTGTTTTGCGGGCCGTTTCAATTGAGCCGCCGACGCCCGTCTCGCTCGCGCCCCGTGAAAGCGACGTGTCTGCGCCGCCGGCGCGCCTCGCGGGATCGATTCTCTCACCGGCCACCTGGACGCAGGCCGTCGATGCACTGCGACACCGCCGGTGAGCGTGACCAGCGTCGACGCGCGTGGAAGGAGGTCCATTCCTTTGACCGTACGACTGATCGCTGTGTTGATCGTTGCCGCGGCAATCGTTCTGGTGTCAGCAACCGGGGCTGAAGCGCAACCCATCCATCCGCTCATGCCGGATGATTCCGGTGGGACCGACGGCTTCACGATTGATATCAACGGGCCGAACGGTGGGCCGTCTTCGTCGATCGTGACCCTTGTCGGCATCACCCTGCTCTCGGTTGCCCCGGCACTGTTGCTCATGATGACGTCGTTCACGAAGATTTTCGTAGTTCTCGCTATGACGCGTAACGCTCTCGCGCTGCCGTCGATCCCGCCGAACCAGGTGCTCGCCGGGCTGGCGCTTTTCGTGTCGCTGTTCATCATGGCGCCGGTGCTGACGGACATCAACGTTCTCGCGGTCGGCCCCTATTTGGAAGGGACGATGTCGTTCACCGACGGGTTGGCTGCTGCGTCCGACCCGCTGCGGCAATTCATGCTCGGCAACACCCGCGAAGAAGATCTCGCGCTCATGACCAGAGCGGCCAACCAGGCGAATCCTGAGGATGCCGCCTCGGTTCCCCTGCTTACGCTTATTCCCGCGTTCATGATCTCGGAGTTGCGAGCCGCCTTCATCATCGGGTTTGTCATCTTCATTCCCTTTCTGGTCATCGACATCGTGGTGGCGGCCGCGCTCATGTCGATGGGTATGATGATGCTCCCGCCCGTGATGATCTCGCTGCCATTCAAGATTCTGCTGTTCATTCTGGTCGATGGCTGGGGCCTGATCATCACAACGCTCGTGGGCAGTTACCGGACCGGCTGATGGATACCAACGCGGTTCTCGACATCGGGCTTCAGGGTCTCATCCTGGCGGCCAAACTTTCAGCACCCATCCTGATCACGGCCCTCGTCGTGGGCTTCGGCATCTCCCTCCTGCAATCCATCACCCAGATTCAGGAGGTGACACTGTCCTTCGTCCCGAAGGCCGTCGCGGTCGCCCTGGCCCTGCTGGTCACCGGTCACTGGATGATCGCAGAATCGGTGTCGTTCACCTACGCCATGTTCGAAAAGATACCGGCGCTACTCGGCGGTGGCTGACCGTGGGCACCTTCTGACATGGAGTTCGTTCTCAACTTCTCGATGATCGAGGCGACCATGCTCGCCGGAGTGCGGATGATCGCCTTTCTGGTTATCGCGCCTCCATTTTCGTTCAATGCATTTCCGTTGCGGATCAAGGCGATGCTCGCGCTCGGACTGGCCCTTGCCGTTTCACCGGTCGTCACGACCGGGTATGAAACGCTGGATACGCCCGCGTTCATTGGGGCGCTCGTACTCGAGGTCGTCGTAGGGGCCGTGCTCGGCATTCTGGTCTTCATCATCTTTGCCGCCATCCAGGTGGCCGGCGGTCTGATCGACATGTTCGGCGGATTTTCTATGGCGCAGGGGTTCGACCCCCAGTCCATGGTGAACGGTGCCCAGTTCACCCGCCTCTTCCACATGACGGCGATCGGGCTGATGTTCGCGTCTGACAGCTATCAGTTGATAATCGGTGGACTCGTGCGCACCTTCACGGCGATTCCTCTCGGCGGTGGACTGAACCTTGCCGATCCGGTCGAAGCCATGATCGGTGCCGTGTCACAGATGTTCCTGGCCTCCGTGCAGATTGCTGGACCCCTATTAGTCGTGCTGTTTCTCGCCGATGCGGGATTGGGCCTCATCACCAGGGTTTCGCCGGCACTCAATGCTTTTGCGCTCGGGTTTCCCCTTAAGATCTACCTCACTCTCACCCTGGGATCGATCGTCTTCATTGCTCTGCCCGGTATCGTCTCGACTCTGACTGGTCAAGCCGCTGAGTTCTTATTGGGGGTGAGGTGAATGTCTGATCCCGGCAATTCCGGGGAGCGCACGGAACCGGCGACGCAGAAGCGGATGAAGGAGGTTCGTGAGAAGGGCCAGCTTGGAAAGTCGCAGGACGTGACTGCCTGGGTAGGCATCGGTGCCGCGGCGGTCATGTTTCCGTTCACCATCTCGCGGTCAGCCGATGCGGGCGTCGAGCAATTCGTGGGCATCCGTGATCTGATTCTCTACGCCGACGCCGATGCAGCCGTCGTCGTCCTCGTAGACGCCGTTGCCTCACTCGCGTACATCATGACGCCGTATTTCGGTGTGGTCATGTTTGCCGTCCTTGCTAGCGCGGCCTTGCAGGGCGGCATCCACTTCAAAAAATTCACCGGAAAGTACGAGCAGTTCCAACTCGTCAAGGGGCTGGGTCGAGTTTTCGGAGGTCAGGCGCTGTGGGAAGGCATCAAAGCCCTACTCAAGACCGCTGTCGTCGGCATCGTACTCACCCTGGTGATCCAGGGAATGATCCCGGTGCTGATGACCGGTGGCGGACTGCCCCTCACCGAGCTCATCGACGTGGCCGCTGAGGGTACCGCGTTGCTCATTCAGGCGGCGGTCATCGCCGGTCTCGTTCTCGCCGTGGCAGATATCTACGTCGTCATGCGTCGAAATCGCAAGAAGACACGCATGACGAAAAAGGAGGTCTCCGACGAGCACAAGAGCTCTGAAGGTGACCCGATGATCAAGTCGCAGCGTCGCGCCCGCCAACTGGCGATGAGCCGAAACCGAATGATCGCCGCCGTGACCGATTCGGACGTGGTCATGGTCAACCCAACCCACCTGGCCGTTGCACTCAAGTATGAGCCTGGCCGCTCGGCGCCACGCGTGGTTGCCAAGGGGGCCGGGCATATTGCGACCCGCATTCGAGAGCAGGCCGAAACTGACAAAGTGCCGATCGTGCGTGACATTCCGCTGGCTCGAGCGCTGCACTCAGCATGTGAGATCGGGCAGGAGATTCCTGTTGAACTGTACAATGCCGTAGCGCGTGTTCTCGCTTTTGTGATGGCGCTCAAGTCGCGCGGCGCGGCTTCGGGAGTGCACACGATGTCATCCCCCTCCACCCTGCCGTCCCCACCCGCCCCACCATCCGGAGAGCACTGACGTGAATAAGAATCTGGCGAAGATCGCCATGCCGGTCGGAGTGGTGGGGATCATCCTGCTGCTCATCGTGCCGATCCCGGCTGGGCTGCTCGACGTGCTCATCATCGTGAACATCATGCTCGCGTTGGTCACCCTCCTGACCACCATGTTCGTGAAGAAGCCGCTGGAATTCTCGGTCTTCCCCTCCCTGCTGCTCGTGGCCACTCTCTTTCGCCTTGGCCTCAACGTGGCATCCACGCGCCTCGTACTGGGAGATGGATACGCGGGCCAGGTGATCGAGGCCTTCGGTCACGTTGCTGTCGGCGGCTCCATCATCATCGGCGCTGTAGTCTTCCTTATTCTCGTTGTCATTCAATTCGTGGTGGTGACCAAGGGAGCGGAGCGCGTGGCCGAGGTCGGAGCGCGATTCACCCTCGACGCCATGCCAGGTAAGCAGATGGCGATCGACGCCGACCTCAACGCCGGTCTCATTACGGACTCCGAGGCCAAGGCCCGGCGCGCGGAAGTCTCAGCCGAAGCGGACTTCTACGGTGCCATGGACGGAGCGTCGAAGTTCGTCAAGGGAGATGCCATCGCTGGCATCGTCATCATCATCATCAACCTCATCGGTGGAATCACCATCGGCATGGTGCAGCGTGGAATGGGCGTCGGGGAGGCGCTGGAGACTTACGCGCTACTCACCATCGGCGATGGTCTGGTCACGCAGATTCCGGCGCTGCTGATGGCGGTGTCCACCGGTATGATTGTCACCCGATCGAATGCCGAGTCCGACATCGGCTCGACGGCCACCACCCAGCTGACTCAGTCTCGTCACTCGTTGACGATCGCCGGCTCGGCGGCGATTCTGATGGCAATTATTCCGGGAATGCCCGTGCTCCCTTTCCTCCTTGTCGGTGGCACGCTCATCCTGGTGGCCCAACGATTGAAGGCCCAGGACAGCAACGCGCGGGCAGCGGTGGATTCCGCCGCCGTCGTCGGGGCGCAGGCCCCGCAGACCGACAGCTCCGAAGACCTCATCGCCCAGATGCGTGTACACGCACTAGAAATCCTTCTTGCTCCCGACCTCATCGATATCGTGTCGGGGGGATCGGACGACCTGCTGGCCCGTGTCCGTGGCCTGCGTCGTAAAATCGCCATGGATCTTGGTGTCGTTGTTCCTCCCGTGCGCACCCGCGACAGCATTGAGCTGCCACCCTCGACCTATGTCATCCGCATCTCAGGAGTGGAATACGGGCGAGGGGTGGCCCCAACCGGCCGGGTGCTGGCCCTGGGCGATGCCTTGGAGAGCCTGCCCGGAATCGCCACGGTGGAGCCGGTCTTCGGTCTTGCCGGCAAATGGGTACCCAGCGAGATGCGGCACAGCGCCGAAATGACCGGCGCGACTGTAATCGACAGAGTGTCCGTGCTCGTCACCCACCTCTCGTCGATCATCACCACCAACGCGGATCGGCTTCTCACGCGCGAAGACGTGCGAGTTTTGACCGATGGCGTCAAGCAGGTGAACCCGTCGGCCGTCGACGACCTGATTCCTGGGCTGCTTTCTCTTGCCGAGATCCAGCGCGTACTGCAGGGGCTTCTCGGTGAGCAGATTCCGATCAACGACCTGCCGCGCATTTACGAAGCCCTCGCCCTGCGCGCCAAGGCTTCGAACGACCCGGAAGGGCTGATCGAGACCGCCCGGGCAGCGCTAGGACCGGCACTCACATCCCAGTATCTCGATGCGGGAATTTTACGCGTCATCATGATCGAGCCGATACTGGAACAGGCCATGTTGGAAGGCCTGCGACCCTCTGAGCAAGGAACACAGATCCTCATGGACCCGGACCGCATTGAGGGCGTTCTGGACTCCGTACGGTCACAGGTCGCAACGGTTGAAGCGAGCGGCCAGACGGCGGTTCTGGTCTGCGCTCCGGCGCTTCGACCCGCGATCCGCAGGATGGTGTCTGCGCAGGCAGGCGGCCTGCCTGTGCTGTCCTATGGAGAAGTCACCTCAGCCAATGTCGCCATCGAGACGGTAGGAGTGGTTCGTGGAACCGGCCAGATTTCTGCTTAAAGGTACAACGCTGCTCGAGGTCACCGACCGGGCGCGCACCCTTCACGGTCCGGATGTGCGAATCATTTCCGCTGAACGAATCACTGTCGGCGGAATCCGTGGTTTCTTTGCACGCCAGTCCTACGAAGTGCTCGTCGAAGTGCCCCGACCCGATTCAACGTCGCAAATCGACGACGATATTCTGAATCTACCGAAACGTCTCGGTATTGCCGCACTCCTCGATGACGCGGACGAGGGCGATGTTATCGAGCCGAAGAGGGGGGAGCGAGCAAACGCGCGGCATGTCTCCACTGAGACCGACCGATTTGCCGAGATCATGGACGAGCTCACCTTCGATACCAACGATCCGGACCAACCGGACTATAGCGAGGGGCTGGATCACGAATTCGTGCCCACGCCCCGGTTCGATGAGCCGATCATTGCGTCCAGGGGATCATCATTTGCCGAGCGATTGTCAGAATCAACTTCGGAGACAGCTGTACCGCCCGTCAGCCGTGTTGCGCCTTTTCCACTCACCGGCGCCGGCGACCTGGTGGTTGTCGTAGCACTGGACGACGCGGCGCTGCTGGCTGCCCGGTCCATGGCAGACTCCAGCGGCTCGAGTGAAGTCTATGCGGCAGGTCGTGCGGGACTGACTGGGGTCGACCGCGTCAGTGATTCCCGAGCGGCACTGGCTGCGCGGGCACGCGGAGTCGGGCGCGATCAGGTTGTATTCATCGCTTTTCAGTGGGAATCGCAGGACCTCAATCGGCTCACGGCCGCGCTGCGAGCGCTGGGGGCCGACCAGGTCTGGGCCGTTGTCGACGCGTCCCGCAAACCTGACGACACCGCGGAGTGGGTGTCCATGGTCGACGCCGCCGTGAGCATCGACGCCATCGTCGTGATGGGCGAGGAACTGACTCGCAGCCCGCAGACCGTGGATTATTTGGGAATTCCTGTGGGGTGGGCGAGCGGCCGTCCAATTCAGCGCCGCCCGACCCTCGAACGATAGGATTGAAGGATGCTCGTTCTGACACGGAAAATCGGGGAGAAGATCCTCATCGGCGACGACATCGTCATCTCCGTGCTCGACGTACGCGGCGACAGCATCCGCATCGGGGTGGACGCCCCTCGTGGCCTGAAAATCCAGCGTGATGAAGTTGTTCGAGCGGTGTTAGAGGCCAACGTTGCCGCAAGCCAGGTCGACCCGGCCGCCGAAGACCGCATCAAAAATTCCCTCAAGTCGCTTGCCGCCCTTCAGTCGGTTCGGATCCAGGCTTCGCCCGCCGTGCCGCTCGAGGCCGCGGAGACGCCCGCTCCGCATCCGCCACAGGTGCATTAGCCAGCACCTGCAGGATCAGCTGCACCGCAGCGTCTGTTTCGCGGTTATCCGGTGATGCCGTTACTCGGTGATGTGCCCGCGCAGCTCGTCGATTTCCCGGCGCTCGCGCTTGGTCGGCCGCCCGGCGCCGCGATCTCGCATCGGCACCAGCGCGACCTCCTCGCGCGGCGGCGGTGGGGGAGTGTGGTCGACGTAACACTCGGCGGCGAGCGAGGCCCCGACCCGCTTGACCACGAGGCGCGACACGATCAGCACCCGGTCGAACCCGGCCGTGCGCACGCGTACCTCGTCGCCGATATGCAGCGACTGCGCGGCCTTGGCCTTGTCACCGTTGACCTTGACATGCCCAGCGCGGCAGGCGGTCGTGGCCATGGACCGCGTCTTGAACAGGCGAACGCCCCAGCTCCAGCTGTCGACCCGGGCAGAAGTGAGCTCCATCATACGACTCTAGCTGGCCTCGGCCTGCGTCACGCGGCCAGACGGATGGAGTAGAGCAGCAGCAGGGTCACGAGAAATCCGCTCAGAAAATTGAGCCGGAGAAAGCGCTTCCAGCCCCGGTTTGCGCGGCCCGACTCGGCATCGCTGACTGTCCAAAATGGCCGAACCGCGAGTATATATGGCACGACGAGCAGAGCGGCCAGCGGCCCGGGCCACGGTGTGAACATCATGAGCAGGCCGGCCAGGGCCCAGAAGGTGATCGCGAGGCGCACCGTAGGCCAGGCGCCGAGCGCCGTCGCGATCGACGCGATTCCGGCGTGGCGATCAGGTTCAACGTCCTGCACGGCGCCGAAGGCATGGCTGGCCATACCCCATAGAAAAAACGCCGCGAGCAGGGCCAGCAGTCCAGGGGTGATCGTGGCGCCGGCCACGACGAGGCCGTAGACGGCCGGGCTGACGAAGTGCGTGCTCGAGGTGATCGAGTCCAGAATGGGGCGTTCCTTGAACCGCAGTCCGCGCACCGAGTAGGCGACGACGGCGAACAGGCTCCCGGCCAGGACGACCCATGACAACGGATGCTCCGCCCCCGCCAGCACCAGCATCGCCGCCCCCACAATCCCCACGTTCACGACGCCGGCGCCGATCACCAGGTGGTGCAGAGCGGGATGCAGCAGAGCCCCCTCCGCGCCGCCCTTCCGAGGATTGCGCAGATCGGACTCGTAGTCGAAGACATCGTTGATGCCGTACATCAGAAGGTTGTACGGAATGAGAAAGAACAGGGTGCCAACGATCAGCAGTGCATCGATGCGTCCGGTGGTCATGACGTAGGCCGCGGCAAAGGGAAAAGCCGTATTGATCCAGCTGAGCGGCCGGGACGACAGCACCACCTGGCGGGTCTTCCATGACACCGTGCCGAGCTGCTCAGTCATCCGTTCGTCCTATCTTGGTGCGGCCCAGGAGAACCCACAGTGCAGGCAGCAGAATCGCCGCGGCGAGTGGGTAGGCAAAATCTTCGATCGGAGCGAGACCGATGAACAGACCCGAAATATGCGCCGGGTCGTAGCTGAACAGTCCAGCCCCGATCATCAGGTTATCGAAAACGGCCGTGAGTAGCAGGGTCAAGGCGAGGGCCAGCGTGACGGACACCACGAATCGGCGGGAAATCAACTGGCGCGCGAGCGCCATCGTGGCGATCGTGGCGGCCACGGCCAGAAAGATCGCATTCAGGATGAGATAGGTCATGCTCGGGTTTGCCGGTACAGCACGAGCTGGGCCCCCCGTACCAGGTTCATGGTGAGATAGCAGAGAAAGGTGAGAAAGACGAGCTCCTCGAGCGGTAGCTCCGGCGCCAGCTGCAGCCCGGTCATCAGGGTGGTTTCCCCGCGGTAGAAGATGCCCAGGCCGATTCCGAACAGGTCCCAGGTCAGAAAGAACAGCACGCCGATGCCGACTACGAGCGCGGCTCGAACCGGCGAGTGCCAGAAGAACAGACCAAAGCGCCAGTCCAGAACGACCATGCCGCCGAGCGAGACCAGCAGGGTGAGCAGGTACAGCAGGGTCACGATTGCTGCGGCGCAGACTCCACCGGGTCTCCGGCAGCCCCGTTCGAGTGAGTCGGACGTGCGGGCAACGGTTCGGCGAGCGGTCCCGTGGTCGTGTCGTGGCGCATCCGCTTAAGCAAAATCTCGGCGCTGATCAGGCACATAGGCAGTCCAATACCGGGAATGGTTGTGCCGCCGGCGTAGTACAGTCCCGAGATTTTCTTTGACATGTTCGAACCGCGTAGAAAGGCGCTCTGCCGCAGGGTGTGCGCGGGGCCGAGGGCGCCGCCCTTCCAACTGTTCAGGTCAGCGGCGAAGTCGGCCGGACCGACGGTGCGGCGCACCACGATCCGGTCGGCCAGGTCGGGGATGCCGGCCCAGCGGGAGACCTGCTCGATGGCGGCATCCGCGATCAGCTCGATCGCCCGCGAGCCGGCACCGTTGACACCACCGTGGCCAAGGGTCACGTCGGGCGGCATCGGCACCAGCACGAACAGGTTGCTGCTTCCGGCCGGCGCCACCGACTTGTCCGTGGCGCTCGGCATGCAGACGTAGAGCGAGGCCGGTGACGGCACCGAGGGGCGCTTGCCGAAAATCTGACCAAAGTTCTTGCCCCAGTCCGTGGTGAAGAACAGTGAGTGGTGCTGCAGCTGGGGGATTTCCCCGGTCACGCCGAGCATGACCAGCACGGCCCCGGGGCCAGAGACGCGCTTGTCCCACCAGCGCTGGGGATAGGTTTGCAGTTCGGCCGGCACCAGCTCGGTCTCCGTGTGGTGCAGGTCAGCCGACGACACGACCGTGTCGGCGTGCAGATACTGCAGCTGGTCCTCGGCGTCTAGGTAGCTCACCCCGGCGATGGCCTTTTGATCGCTGACCCGAATCGCGGTGACCCGTGCGCCGGTGACGAGCTGCACACCCTCGGCGCGAGCGAGCGCGGAGATGCTGTCGATCAGGGTTCCGAAACCGCCCTGCGGGTAAAGCACGCCGTCGGCCAGATCGAGATGGCTCATGAGGTGGTACATCGAGGGCGTCAGGTTCGGCGCCGACCCGAGAAAGACCGCCGGGTAGCCGAGGATCTGCCGCAGTCGGGGGTCGCTGACAAAGCCGGCGACGAACTTGTCCAGTGGTTGCAGCAGCAGACGGGCCAGCCGTCCGAGCCGCCGCAGCACGTCGGGCACTAAAAACGGGCGAAACGATTCGTAGCTGGAGTACAGAAAACGCTGCACGGCCAGGTCGTAGGTCTCGGCGGCCGAGTCGAGATAACGGCGAAGCGCCGCCCCGGCCCCTGGCTGCAGCTGCTCAAATAAGCGGATGTTGGCGGCCCGGTCAGCGAGAATATCCACCGGCGCCTTGTCCCCTTCAAAGTGCACCCGATAGCCCGGGTCCAGCTTGACGAGGTCGAGTTGTTCGGCTGCGGAGGTGCCGAGCAGACGGTAGAAGTGCTCGAAGACCTCGGGCATGAGATACCACGACGGGCCGGTGTCGAAGCGAAAGCCGTCGGTGTTCCACACGCCGGCCCGCCCGCCGAGCTCGGAACGGGCCTCGAGCAGGGTCACCTCATGGCCCTCGCGGGCGAGCAGGGCTGCACTCGCGAGGCCGGCGATACCGCCGCCGATCACGATCGTGCGAGTACGTCCGGTGCCGGTGGTTCCTGGGCCGGTCATCGCTTCCACGCGCCGGGTCCGAGGGTAGCGGTCAGAGCAATCACGAATTTTTCTCCATCCGGCACCCGAACGCGGGAGCGCAGTAATCGATCGGCCGGTGTCGACCGTAGTCGATTCGACAGGCGGGTGAACAGGCCCTGCGCTGCGGCCACGGCCCGGCGGCAGCTGGCGGGCAGCAGGGGCAGCACGGCGCTGGCGATCTCGAGGTCGGCATCAATGTCTTCGAGGATCGCATTTTTCTGCGGGTCGCTGAGGTTCAGCGGGTCGATTCCCGGAAAGTAGTTGCGGCCGAGCACCTCACGATCGCAGGACAGGTCGCGCAGAAAATTGATCTTCTGAAAGGCCGCGCCCAGGTGGCGGGCACCGTCTTCGAGCACACTGACTTCGGCGGCGGTGCGGGGTGAGTGCTGCAGAAAGCAGCGTAGGCACATGAGTCCGATCACCTCGGCCGAGCCGTAAATATACTCGGCGACGCCCTCGGCGGTGAATGGTCCCGGGTCGAGGTCCCGGCGCATCGACGCAAAGAATGGGGCGATCAGACTGGAGTCGATGCCCGACTGGCGGGCCGTTGCGGCAAAGGCGTGCACTACCAGGTTCGTGCTGTAGCCGCGTACGATCGCCCGCTCGGTCTCGAGTTCGAGCTCGTCGAGCAGGTGCCGCTGTTCCTCGATGGAGACACCGGCCTCGGCGGCGGCGCCGTCCACGATCTCGTCGGCGATGCGCACGAGGGCATAGATGGTGCGCACCGGCGTGCGCACCTGGGCGTCGAGCAGCCGGGTGGCCAGTCCGAACGAGGTGGAATAGTGCCCGATGACGGTCGTCGAGCTCGCCCGGGCCGTCTCGGCGTACTTGTTCAGGTTGGTGGTCGTGCTGCCGGTTTGAACCGCGGCCCGAAACGGGCCCATCAGCGTGACCGATTCACGGCGGCTTCGGCGAGTTCAATCAGGCTGGCGCGCAGTTCCGTCGGAATGATCGCCGGGTCGAGGGCCTCCACCGCCAGCCGGGAGTGGTCGTAGGCCAGGCCTTCGGCCGCTTCCTTCGCTCCGCACGCGCGCAGGTATTCCCTGGCGCGTTCCGCTTCGTCGTCATTCAGGTCGACCTTGCCGAGATAGGGAGCGATCAGCGACCAGCTGGCGGTGCTGCCGGCGTGGGCGATCAGGGCGGTCTGCTTGCCCTCGCGCAGGTCGGCCGTCACGCTCTTGCCGGTTTTCAGTGGATCGCCGAAGACGCCGAGCAGGTCATCGGTCAGTTGGAACGCGACTCCAACGAGCCGTCCGTAGCGGCCGAGAACGCTAATTGCATCGGCTCCGGCCCCGGCCAGTACCGCTCCGGCCTGCAATGGGGCTTCGAAGGAATACACGGCGGTCTTATTCTCGAGGGTGGTGATGACCTCGGCCACCGTGAGCGGATGCCGCGCCGAACTGTTGGTGACGTCGGCCAGTTCCCCGGCTGCCGAGACGAAAACCGCCCGGTCGAGCAGGTCGAGCAGGCGCAGCCGGGTGGGTACATCGACCGGCAGTTTCGCCAGAGCGCGGTGCGCCTCACTCAGGGCGAGATCGCCCGCGAGAATTGCCGCCGCCGCAGCCCAAACCCCAGCCTGGTCGGCCGCTGCACCGTGGGCGAGCGCGCGGTCACTGAAGCGACCGGCGATGTTGGCCACCCCGCGGCGGGTCAGATCGCGGTCGATGACGTCGTCATGAATGAGGAAGGCCGTGTGCAGCAACTCGAAGCTCACTGCGACCGGAGCGACGAGGCCCTGATCGCGCCCGCCGAAACCGGCATACGCCGCCAGGACCAGGGCGGGGCGCACGCGCTTGCCGCCACTGCTGGCCTGGGCCAGGGAATCCCAGAGGGCGACGTAGTGCTCGCCGTAGTCGCTCGCCCGCAGGCGTGCGGCAGCGAAGAATCGAGCCAGCTCGATTTCTACTCCGGCCGGAACCGTGTCAAGCATGAACACGGTCCACGTGCTGTACTTGTGCCGGCAGTGTTGGCGGCGACCCGTTGGGCTGGGGTGCTGCTCCGTCGTGCGTGTGCTCATCAACCAGCAGAATTTCGTGTTCATTCAGCGCGTTGGCGGTGTGCACGTTCTCTCCTTCTTAAGTCAACCCGATCAGTACACGAATAACTAACCAGGTTAGCGACTGCTCACGTTAGCATGGTCATATGATCCAAGATGAGCGTAACCCCCTGCAACAGGGGGCGTACTGGTATGACCCTGAGAAACACGGTGTTTCTTTCGCCATCGAGGTCTTGCGTGCCGTGCGTCGCTTTCGGGTAGCCGATGCCGCCATGCGTCATCGTGCGCAGGCCGAGATGAACATCAACGAAACCGATCTGATGGCGCTGCGTCATCTCATCGCCTGCGAGCGGCAGGACCGGGTCGCCAGCCCGAAGGATCTCACCGAATTCTTGAACATCTCCTCGGCGGCCACGGCAAAACTTCTCGCGAGATTGTCGGCATCCGGTCATATTCGCCGCGAGGTGAACCCGTCAGACGGGCGCGCGCAGCGGCTGTTCGCCACGCAGTCGTCGCACGACGAGATGCGCGACTCGCTTGCTGCCACTCACGAGCAGATGATGCGGGTCGTCCTCGAGCTCACCGGCGACCAGCAGATCGCTGTCGTGCATTTTCTGGATTCGATGAGCGCGATAGCTACGGTGCCGCGCGCTCCGAAGGTACCCGCCGATGAGCTGGCTCCGGAGCGCTCGGAATCCTGACCCTGGCCGTTCCTTCCGCATACGGCTGCGGGCAACGCAGCTTAAGATGAATCAGTGACTCAACTCTCTGCTCCCACTTCGCCGTCCTCCGCCGCCAGCCACGTCGAAGCACTTCTGGCCTCCTATCCCGATTTTCCCCAGCCCGGCATCGTGTTCCGCGATCTGAACCCGGTCTTCGCCGATGCCCTCGCCTTTCGCGCGATCGTCGATGACCTGGCCGACCAGCATCGCGGCCAGTTCGATGCCGTGGCCGGCATCGAGGCGCGCGGCTTTCTGCTGGCGGCCGCCGTCGGGTACGCAGCGCAGACATCCGTTCTGGCCGTGCGCAAGGGCGGCAAACTGCCCGGCACTGTGCTGACCGAAGAATATGACCTCGAGTACGGCTCGGCACGCCTGGAACTCGAGGTCGGCCAGCTGCCCGCAGGTACCCGCGTCTTGATTCTCGACGACGTGTTGGCAACGGGGGGCACCATCGCTGCCACGAGCCGGCTGATCGAACGGGCCGGCTACACCGTCTCCGGTGTCGGCGTCGTGCTCGAACTGACCGATCTGCACGGTCGCGAACGTCTGGGCACAGCCCCGATGCACGCCATCATGTCGATCTAGGGATCGAAAATCCACCGATAGCGGCAATTCGCCGGCCGCCTGAATTCTTTTTGGGGTCGCAGACGGGCATGCTTAGAGCATGACTGACGGTTCTAGCGTGTCTGGTCCGGCTGCGGCCGGTGTGCCTCGTCCTGGCGTGGATCGAGATAGCGGCGACGCCTGGGTTTACAGTCCGGACGGCCGCAAATATTGGGGCCGATTCGGGGCGGCCGGTCTGCTCGTGCATCATCCCGACCGTGGGGTGTTGCTGCAGCATCGCGCGGTATGGAGCCATTTTGGTGATACCTGGGGACTGCCCGGTGGCGCCCGTCACGAGAACGAAACCGCCTTCGACGCGGCGCTGCGCGAAGCGCGGGAAGAAGCGGGCGTCCCGGCCCACCTCGTGACATTGAAATTCACGTCGCGCTTCGACCTGGGATTCTGGTCGTACACGACCGTCGTAGTCGAGGCCACCGAGGTGTTCGAGCCGGTCATCAGTGATCTGGAGAGCATTGCCCTGAGGTGGGTGCCCGCCGACGGGGTGGACCTGCTCGCGCTGCACCCCGGTTTCGCTGCCAGCTGGCCGGCGCTGCGGGCGCGACTGGGCTGACCGAACCCTCGGGCGTGGAGTGCATGGCCGTGCGGTTCCGGTCGGGCGCTCGATAGACTGCGTATGTGACAGGCCCAGTGAACGGCACGGTGAGCGATCGGGTCTTGAATCTGCCCAACGTGCTGAGTTTTCTGCGCCTCCTGCTCGTGCCGGTGTTCCTGGTGCTGCTGGCTCAGGGGGAGGATGCCTGGGCGCTCGTCGTGCTCAGCATCTCCAGTTTCACGGACTGGCTGGATGGCTTTCTGGCCCGCCGTTGGAACCAGATCACCCGCCTCGGTCAGTTACTGGATCCGGCCGCCGATCGCCTCTATATCTTCGCTGCGCTGATCGGCCTGGCCTGGCGCGACCTCGTGCCGTGGTGGATCGTGCTCGTCGTGGTGGGGCGCGATGTGTTTCTGCTGGCTCTGGGAATCGTCCTCGCGAACTTCGGTTTCGGACCGCTCCCGGTGCACCAACTGGGCAAGGTCGCTACCTTCTGCCTGTTCTACGCCCTGCCGATGCTCATGCTGGGGCAGGCATTTCCGCAGCTGGAATGGTGGTCGCAGCCGGTGGGGTGGGCCTTCGGAATCTGGGGCGCTTTTCTGTACTGGTGGGCCGGCATTATCTACGCCATTGAAGCGATGCGAGTGATTCGACTACCGAGGGTCTCCGAGGGTGTATCTTCCGATACGCTGGAACGATAGGAGGTGCATGATGGTCGATCTTTCCGGTAGGAATAATTCCGAGGAGCAGAACGAGCACGTGCCCGCAGATCAGCCAGAGAACCCGACGACAGGCGAAGCAATGCCCAGCAAGGCGCAGTCCACCCCAGCATCGTCCAACGCGGTGTCGTCCAACGGCTCAGTGCCCAACGGCTCAGTGCCCATCGACGCCGTGCCCGGCGAAGCGACGACGGTGCACGACATGCTCAGCACCGATACGACGATGAACTTCAGCCAGGAGTTCGCCGCCCAGATCGCGTCGATCGACTCCAACGTGACCGCAGAGGAGCAGGATTCGATCGCAGCGTTGCCGTCGGGCTCTGCGCTCATGGTGGTGCGGCGTGGCCCCAATGCCGGCGCCCGCTTTCTGCTGGACGCCGATCTCACGAGTGTCGGCCGACACCCCAACGCCGACATCTTTCTCGACGATGTCACAGTGTCCCGCCGTCACGCCGAATTTCTGCGCAACGGCACCGCGTTCACCGTCAAAGACCTCGGCTCGCTCAACGGAACGTACTACGAGGGGGAGCGTATCGAAACCGCGCGACTCACCGACGGTACGGAGGTGCAGGTCGGTAAATTCCGCCTGACCTTCTACGCCTCCCGCCGTGACCTCGCCCGCGCGGCGAGCGAATAGTGGCGGCAAGCGCCGCTCAGGCTCGGCCTGTGTCGGCGGCGAAGGCCCAGTCCCCGGGCTCGGCGCCGTTGCTGAGCATCGGCCAGGTTCTGGCACGCCTCACGCCGGAATTCGCTGATCTCACCCCGTCCAAGCTGCGTTTTCTCGAGGAGCAGGGTCTGGTCTCGCCGGCTCGCACTGAATCGGGCTATCGAAAGTTCTGCACGGGTGACGTGGATCGGTTACGGCTGATTTTGTCGATGCAGCGCGATCACTACCTGCCGTTGAAAGTTATCCGTTCTTATTTGGACGATCTGGACGCCGGTCTCTCGCCGGTGCTGCCGGGCGGAACGACCCCGGGGCCGTCGATGCTCGGCACCGTGCGACGGCTCTCCCGGGAAGACCTCCTGCGCGAAGCGGGAGCATCGGCGACACTGCTGCACGATGCCGTTTCGGCGTCGATCATCCTGCCCGCCGATTACTACGGCGATGGGGCACTGAACGTGCTGCGTGCCCTCGTGGAGCTGCAGCGCAGCGGCATCGAACCGCGCCACCTGCGTGGCTTCCGTGGGGCCGCTGAACGTGAGCTGGGTCTGATTGAGAGTGCACTGGTGCCCCTGGCTCGGCGTAAAGACGCTTCGAGCCGGGCAAAGGCTGCCGAAATGGCGGTAGAAATCGCCGGGCAGCTCGAAGTGATTCGGGGCAGCCTGATTCGCTCAGCTCTGGGCCGACTGACCAAGTAGGTCGTAGACTGACTCAGGCACAACCCGTCGTGAAGTCGAGTGACGCCGTCGCAACGGGTGTCTTAGTCGGTGCCTGGCGCCGACACGCCAAACCGTTGGCGCGAATGTCAGGCACTAAGGCACCCCACCTCGGTACCGTAACTAGAGCGGTCCACAGCAGGACGTCGTCGCATCACCAGCTGCAAGGCGCAAACCTTCAGCACTAGTTTTCTCATTAATTCTTTTGCACCACGTATCTTTTGTACCAGTTCCACACCACAGTGAATCAGGGCGCCACCGCCAGCTGAATCACCGCACCAGGTAAACCCCCGAGAGGCAACCCATATGAGTGAGCTCAAGCCTGACGCTGACGCTTCGCGTTACTCGTTAGGACTGCTGTTCACCGATGGCATGCCCGAGCTCGATGAGAACACAGGCTACCGCGGCGCTGTCGCTGCGCGTGCCGCTGGTATCAGCTATCGCCAGCTCGACTACTGGGCCCGCACTGGCTTGGTCGAGCCCACTGTGCGTGGGGCGGCCGGATCCGGCTCCCAGCGCCTCTACGGCTTTCGCGACATCCTCGTGCTCAAACTCGTCAAACGCCTGCTCGACACCGGAATCTCACTGCAGCAGATTCGCACCGCGGTCAACCAGCTGCGCGAATCGGGCATCAGCGATCTCGCCCAGACCACACTCATGAGCGATGGCGCGAGTGTCTACCTCTGCACCTCCAACGACGAGGTCATCGATCTGGTCAGCCGTGGCCAGGGCGTCTTCGGCATCGCCGTTGGCAAGGTGCTGCGTGAGGTCGAGACCAGCCTGGTCGAGCTCGACATGCAGCCCGTCGACCCCGCCGACGAGTTGGCCGCCCGTCGCACCACCCGCAAAATCTCCTAGCAGCGCCGCACCCGCGAGCACCCACCCGCAGACACGGTCGGGGCGGTAGATGGTGATCTCGCGCTCGATCAACGGATGGAGACGAGCGCAGGCACTGACGGGTCGGCCAGGCCGGTAGCGCAAGTCTGCAGTCGAAGTACTTGGTCACGCTGCGAAGCAGCCGTGACCCGCGTCGGGGACGCGCCCATCCCGAAGTCGATGCGGGGGGGGGCGGTTGGCTGCGGGGTGCGAGTTTCGCCGTTCCGGAGGCGGAATCCGAGCGCTTGATTCGGATTGCACCGGAGCAACGGCGATGCCTGAGCCGAGGAGCAGATGACTGCCCCCGCATTGCCCATCCAAAACCCCGTAAATTCAAAAAGCCGCGGTTCGAACTCAGCGACTTCGCAGGCGCCGAGTTTCGAACTAGTGCGCGGCAACCTCGGCGTACTCGCCGATGCGCGCCGTGCGCAGCACCCGGTCGAGCAGCTGGTCGAAGTAGCCGGCCATTTCGAGGGCACTGTCACCCGGCCAGATGTGCAGCGGCTTCGCAGCCCCCTGCGCCTGCTGCAGCGAGGTGCGCTCGGGCAGCTGCGGGCTGAGCACGAGCGGACCGAACATGTCGCGCAGCTCCTTGATCCGGAACTGGTGCTCGAGCGACGCCGTGCGGGCCCGGTTCACGATGATTCCGAGCGGCTGCAGCCGCGGACTCAGCCCCCGGCGAATTTCTTCGATCGCGCGCAGCGCCCGGTCAGCCGCAGCGACCGAGAACAGACCGGGCTCGGTCACAACCGCAACCCGGTCGCTCGCGGCCCACGCGATACGCGTGAGGGCGTTGAGCGAGGGCGCGCAGTCGATGAGTACGAGCTCATAGTCCTTCTCGATCGTCGAGAGAGCCTCTTCGAGTTTCCAGATATCACGGATGCTCGGGTGCGGCCCGTCGAAATTGATGGCCGAGGGGCTGCCGATCATGACGTCAATGGTGCCGGGATGGTTGTATGTCCAGCCGCTCGGCGCAATAGCGGCCCGAACGGTTTTTTCCTTGGGCGAACCGAGCACATCGGCGACATTGAGGTGACCAGCCACCTGGACGCCCATACCGGTGGAAACATCGGATTGCGGATCGAGATCCACGACCAGCGTTCGCACGCCGCGGGCGAAGGCAGCAGAAGCCAGACCAAGGGTCACCGTGGTCTTTCCTACGCCTCCTTTAAGGGAGCTAACGCTGAGTACGTGCATGAGTAGCAAGGTTACCTTCACTAGTGTTAGAGAACCTAACCGTTAGCTGTGCGCCCGGCTGCCCTCGAAAGGCTTGCATGTTTGAGAAAATCCTTGTTGCCAACCGCGGAGAGATTGCGATCCGTGCCATGCGCGCGGCTTACGAGCTCGGAGCCAAGACCGTGGCTGTGTTTCCGTTCGAGGATCGGAATTCTTTGCACCGCCTAAAAGCGGATGAGGCGTATCAGATCGGCGAGGCCGGGCATCCGGTCCGCGCGTATCTCGACGTGAGTGAAATCATCCGCGTGGCGAAGGAATGCGGCGCCGACGCCATCTATCCCGGTTACGGTTTTCTCTCGGAGAACCCCGAGCTGGCCGATGCGGCCGCCGCTGCCGGCATTACGTTCATCGGCCCGGGCGCCGACGTGCTCGAAATGGCCGGCAACAAGGTCACCGCGAAGGAGCACGCCATAGCGGCCGGCGTTCCCGTGCTGAAGTCGACGCAGCCGTCGACCGATGTTGAACTGCTGATCAGCCAGGCCGACGAGATCGGTTTTCCCATCTTTGCCAAGGCCGTCGCCGGTGGTGGCGGGCGTGGCATGCGTCGTGTCGCCAAGAAGAGCGAGCTGCGTGGAGCGCTCGAAGAGGCCATGCGTGAGGCCAACAGCGCTTTCGGCGACGCCACGATGTTCCTTGAAGCTGCGGTGCTTCGGCCCCGGCACATTGAGGTGCAGATTCTGGCGGATGCGTCCGGCGAGACGGTGCACCTGTTCGAGCGCGACTGCTCGGTGCAGCGTCGGCACCAGAAGGTCATCGAGATCGCTCCGGCGCCGAACCTGAGCGATGAGATTCGGGTGCAGCTCTACGCCGACGCGATCAAGTTCGCCCGCTCGATCGGCTACGTCAACGCCGGCACGGTCGAGTTTCTGCTCGACACCGTCGGCGAACGCGCTGGGCAGCACGTGTTCATCGAGATGAACCCGCGCATCCAGGTGGAACACACCGTGACCGAGGAGGTCACCGATGTTGACCTGGTGCAGGCCCAGATCCGCATCGCGGCGGGGGAGACCCTCGAAGAGATCGGCCTGACCCAGGGCGAGATCCGCCTGCGCGGCGCCGCCCTGCAGTGCCGCATCACCACCGAAGACCCCGCCGCCGGTTTCCGACCCGACACCGGTAAGATCACCACCTATCGCTCTCCCGGTGGCGCCGGCATCCGCTTGGACGGTGGCACGATCAACCCGGGCGCCCAGATCAGCCCGCACTTCGACTCGATGCTCGCCAAGCTCACCTGCCGCGGCCGCGACTACGCCGCCGCCGTCGTGCGGTCCAAGCGCGCGCTGGCGGAGTTCCGCATTCGGGGCGTCTCCACGAACATTTCGTTCCTGCAGGCCGTGCTCGACGACCCCGACTTCGCCGCCGGTGACCTGAGCACCTCGTTCATCGACGAGCGTCCGGAGCTGCTGCGCGGCCGGGAGTCCAAGGACCGCGGCACCAAGATTCTCAACTGGCTGGCCGAGGTCACCGTCAATCAGCCCAACGGCGCGCCGCCCACCACGGTGCACCCGCGCGACAAACTGCCCGAGCTCGACATCACCCAGCCGGCCCCGGACGGCTCACGCCAGAAGCTGCAGCTGCTCGGCCCGACCAAGTTCGCCGCCGACCTGCGCGGGCAGACCGCACTCGCTGTCACCGACACGACGTTCCGGGATGCCCACCAGTCGCTGCTCGCGACGCGGGTGCGCACCAAGGACCTCGTCGCTGTCGCCCCGTATGTGGCCCGGCTGACCCCGCAGCTGCTGTCGGTCGAAGCGTGGGGCGGCGCCACCTACGACGTGGCACTGCGTTTTCTCGGCGAGGACCCGTGGGAGCGCCTTGCGAGCCTGCGCGAAGCCCTGCCGAACATTAACCTTCAGATGCTGCTGCGCGGCCGCAACACCGTCGGCTACACCCCGTATCCGACGGAGGTGACCGACGCGTTCGTTCGGGAGGCCACCGCCACCGGTGTGGACATCTTCCGCATCTTCGACGCCCTCAACGACGTGTCGCAGATGCGTCCGGCGATCGACGCGGTGCTGAACACCGGCACCGCCCTGGCCGAGGTCGCCGTCTGCTACACCGGCGACCTGCTCGACCCGGCCGAGAACCTCTACACCCTCGACTACTACCTGCGCCTGGCCGAGCAGATCGTCGCCAGCGGCGCGCACGTGATCGGCATCAAGGACATGGCCGGGCTGCTCCGTCCGAGCGCCGCCGAGAAGCTCGTTAGCGCGTTCCGTGAACGGTTCGACCTGCCCGTGCACGTGCACACCCATGACACCCCGGGCGGCCAGCTCGCGACGCTGCTCGCCGCGGCGCGCGCCGGTGCGGACGCCGTGGACGTGGCATCCGCTCCGATGGCGGGCACGACCAGCCAGCCGTCGGCATCCTCTCTCGTCGCCGCCCTCGCCCATACCGAACGCGACACCGGCATTTCGCTCAAGGCCACGACCGATCTCGAGCCGTACTGGGAAGCCGTGCGCACCCTGTACCGCCCGTTCGAATCGGGCCTGTCCGCCCCGACCGGCCGGGTGTACTCGCATGAAATTCCGGGCGGGCAGCTGTCGAACCTGCGCACCCAGGCCGTTGCCCTCGGCCTGGCCGACCACTTCGAACTGATCGAAGACATGTACACCGCAGCGAACACCATCCTCGGCCGGGTGCCCAAGGTCACCCCGTCGTCGAAGGTCGTCGGTGACCTCGCCCTCTACCTCGCCGCGGTGAAGGCCGACCCGGCCGACTTCGAGCAAAACCCGGACAAGTACGACGTGCCGGACTCCGTGATCGGATTCATGGCCGGGGAACTCGGCGAGCTGCCCGGCGGCTGGCCGGAGCCCTTCCGTACCAAGGTGCTCGCTGGACGCAACGTGCGCGTCGGCGTCACCGAGATCACCGCGGGGGAGCGCACCGCGCTCGAAGCCACGAGCGCCGAACGTCGCTCGATGCTCAACCAACTGCTGTTCCCGGCGCCGACCCGCCAGTTCGAACAGGTCAAGGAGACCTACGGTGACCTCTCGGTCATCGACACGCTCGATTATCTCTACGGCCTGCATCAGGGCCAGGAACACGCCGTCGAGATTGAAAAGGGCGTTCGCCTGTACGTCGGCCTCGAAGCCATCGGTGAAGCCGACGAGAAGGGCATGCGCACCGTCATGACCATCCTCAACGGCCAGCTGCGCCCCGTCTTCGTGCGTGACACGAGCATTACCGTGCAGACTAAAATCGCCGAGAAAGCGGATGCCAACCAGCCCGGCCAGATCGCCGCGCCCTTCTCCGGCGTGGTCACCCTGCAGGTCGAAGAAGGTGCCCAGGTCGAAGCCGGCCAGAGCGTCGCGTCGATCGAAGCCATGAAAATGGAAGCCGCGATCACCTCGCCGATCGCCGGAACCATCGAGCGGGTCGCCATCCCGCTCACCCAGCAGGTCGATGCCGGCGATCTGCTCGTGGTGGTGTGTCCACGCTAAGATTAGGGCCGTTATCGATCAGTTGAGGATGTGCCGTGCCAGACAAACGTACTGACGACCAGAGCGCGCCCGCGCGCCCCGTGTCGGCCACCGCCAAACGAACCCGGGACGAGCATCGCGGTACCGATGACCGCGGCGACGAGTACCACAGCGAGCTGCCACCGCACACGATCGACAACCTCGCAGCCTCCCTGCCCGAGAGTTTGAGCGTTTCCATCGACGTGCCCGCCGCCCCGCGGCGGGCCGTCGCCGCGGGGGGACTGAGCACCTCCGTCGAAAACGCCCGCGCCCTGCCGACCCCGGCCACCCACACCGTCGAAATCAACACGCCGGCCCCGGCCAGGGCAGCTGGCGCCAGTTCCGCCATCGAATCGCTTTCCAGAACGGATGCCGCCGCGTCGGTTCAGCGCGATCGCATCCGCTCCGAAAACAGCTCAGCCCCCGAGTCGGCGGCCATGCTGACCTCGGATCGCCTGCTCACTGTGAACCGCAAGACCCGCAAGGCGCCGCAGGGCGCCTGGCCGGAATTCATCTACGCGCTCTCGCTGCACCTGGTCAATCTCGGCGACTCGCCCAAGGTGCGCGCCTACAAGGAGATGGATGAGCGCATTCGTCGCAAGTTCGAAGGCGGCACCCGGTTCGTGCCGATCCTTACCCGCAAGGGCGGCGTCGGCAAGACCACCGTCACGACGCTGCTCGGCATGGCGCTGGCCGACGCTCGCGACGACCGCATTATCGCGATCGACGCCAACCCCGACCGCGGAACGCTCTCCGAACGCGTGAGCAAGCAGACCCGCTCGACCGTGCGCGATGTCGTCTCGAAGGCCGCATCGATCGGTAACTTCACCGATTTCTCCACGCTCGTCTCGCGCGATGAAACCCGCCTCGACATTCTTGCTTCGGACACCGACCCGCTGCTCTCCGAAGCCTTCGATGAGAACGACTACAACGTCGTCGCCGACCTGGCCGCGCGTTACTACTCGATCGCCCTCACCGACTGCGGCACCGGCATTGTGCACTCGGTCATGCGCGCCACCCTGCAGCGGGCCGACTCAATCGTCATCGTCTCCGGCGGAAGCGTCGACGAGGCGCGTCTGGCCTCCGAGACCTTGACCTGGCTCGAAGCGAACGGCTACGGCGACCTCGTGCGCAACGCGATCGTCGCGCTCAACACTGCCACGCAGGGCACCAACCTGGTGCGCCTCGAAGAGATCGAGTCGCACTTCCGCTCGCGGGTGCGGGAAATCGTGCGCATTCCCTACGACCCGCAGCTCGCCGCCGGCAGCGTCGTGTCCTACAAGGACCTCAGGCCGATCACTCGGCTGGCAGCGCGCACCCTGGCCGAGCTCGTCGTCGAGGGTCTCCCCGCCGACCGCAGCGCCTAACCCGACCCGCACAGGGGATACGCTGAATCCGCTTGAACCAGTCGTGCCCTCCTGCTCAACCTGCCTCATCCGCTCACCCCGAGGAGTGTCCCCGTGCCCGAACGTCAGATCCGTCTCTTCGGGGATCCGGTGCTGAAGACCGTCTCCGACCCCATCGACGGAATCGACGACCGCGTTCGCGGCCTCGTGCGCGACCTGGTCGACAGCGTGCGCCTACCCGGCCGGGCCGGCGTCGCCGCCTCCCAGATCGGTGTCAACCTGCGCGCCTTCAGTTACAACGTCGACGGCGACATCGGCTACATCCTCAATCCCACCGTCGTCGAACTCTCCGGCGAACCCGACTTGGTGGACGAGGGCTGCCTGTCCGTTCCGGGCCTCTGGTACCCCACCAAGCGCTACCCCTTCGCCCGGGTGACCGGAATCGACCTCGACAATAACCCGGTCGAGCTCTCCGGCACCGGAATTATGGCGCAGGCGCTGCAGCACGAGACCGATCACCTCGATGGCTTTCTCTACATCGACCGTCTCGACAAGGAAAACCGGCGAGCCGCGATGAGGGAAATCCGCGAGTCCAGCTGGTTCTAGCCCCCATTCCCTTCCGCCACCTCCGAGCGTGAATGTTCGGCACTGAGCCGGCACGGGCGAAGCCTCGCGCCGGCAATCAAATAAGGGAACGGGGTAAGTAATCCGCGGGGTTGCGAGTTCAAGGTTTGAGCGAGGAGCGGAGTGCTTCCCCGGGCCCGGCCCGCCAGAAACCGCACTGAGCCCGACCCACGCGGGCCGGGCCCAATCTCGAACTACTCCCGCAGCGAGATTCCTTCAGTCACCGGCGCGTTCGAGTACATCGTGTCGATCTCCTGAGCGAAGTCGCGCAGAATGATGTTGCGCTTGATGCTCATCTTCGGCGTCAGGTGCCCGCTGTCCTCGGTGAGCTCGACCGAAAGCAGCGTGAACTTGCGTATCGATTCCGCCCGCGACACACCCTCATTGGCATGGTCGACCGCGCGCTGAATTTCGGCGAGCACGGTTTTATTGACGGATGCCTGTTCCAGCGTCATTCCGGCATCCTCTTGATGGTTGTTCAGCCAGACCGGCAGCATGTCGGGGTCGAGGGTGATGAGCGCTCCGATGAAGGGCTTCTGGTCACCGACGACGATCACCTGTCCGACCAACGGGTTCGCCCGGATCGGGTCTTCGAGGGCGGCCGGAGCGACGTTCTTGCCGCCGGCCGTGACGATGATCTCCTTCTTGCGCCCGGTTATGGTGAGAAAGCCATCGGCGTCGAAGTCGCCGATGTCGCCCGTTTTGAGCCAGCCGTCGTCGAAGGTGTCTGCCGTGGCCTGCGGGTTCTTCCAGTATTCCTTGAAGACGTTGACGCCCTTGACTTCGATCTCACCGTCGTCCATGACGCGCACTGAAACGCCGGGCAGTGGCGGTCCGACCGTGCCGATTTTGGCCCGAGTGGCCAGGCCAACGTTGGCGGGGGCGGTCGTTTCGGTCAGTCCGTAACCCTCGAGAATGACGATGCCGAGGCTCTTGAAGAAGTGGCCGAGGTGGGCGCCGAGCGGGGCCGAACCGGAGACCGCCCAGACGACCTTTCCGCCCATGGCAGCGCGCAGCTTGCTGTAGACGAGCTTGTCGAACAGGGCGAACTTGATCTTCATGCCGAGCGGAATCGACGTTCCCGCCTGTACGAGCTTGGAATGCTCGACGGCGACGTGGGCTGCGGAATCGAAGATCTTGCCCTTGCCACCGGCAACGGCCTTCTGCTGGGCCGAGTTGTAGACCTTTTCAAACACCCGCGGCACGGCGAGCAGAAAGGTCGGCTGGAAGCTGCCCAGCGCCGCCAGGAGGGTTTTGGTGTCGGCCTGGTGTCCCACGCGCACCCCGGCGTGCACGCACAGCACCGAAATGAAACGCGCGAAGACGTGGGCGGTCGTGATGAAGAGGAGGGTTGAGGCGCCCTCCGGGTGCACCAACACCTCTTTGAGTGCGACCGCTGCATTGCGGCTGGTCTCGAGGAAGTTGGCGTGGGTGAGGACGCAGCCCTTGGGCTTGCCGGTCGAGCCGGATGTGTAGATCAAGGTGGCCATGTCATCGCCGACAGCGAGGTTGCGGCGGCGTTCGATTTCGGCGTCGGTGACGTTGACACCCCCGGCTACGAGCTTGTCCAGGTCGCCCAGGTTGATCTGCCAGACCGAACGGATGTCGCTGAGTTCCGGATGAACTTCATCGAATCGGGCGAAATGATCGGCGGTCTCGACGATGACGGACGTGGCGCCCGAGTCGCTGAGGTTCCACTGCACCTGGCTGGGCGAACTGGTCTCGTAGACCGGAACCAGAATCGCCCCGGCAAACCAGACCGCGAAGTCGATCAGGGTCCACTCGTAGCGCGTCTTGCAGATCAATCCAATCTTGTCACCTGGCTCAATGCCGGCGGCGACGAGGCCCTTGGCCAGCGCCACGACCTGGGCGTGGAATTCCTTCGTGGTGACGGGAAGCCACTGGCCGTTGCGCGGCAGAGAGAACAGAACGAGGTCTGGAGTCGCAGCGAGGCGGTCCATCAGGAGGTCGGTGATGTTGGCGCCAGGATCGGCGGGAACAACGGCGGGCATATCAAACTGTTTCACGGCAACTCCTTTGGTACCGGCTGAACGTGCCAACTGCCCAGCGCCTAAGAATTCTTAGGGTGAGCGGGTGTTTCGTCCAGCGGCAAACTGGTTTACTACACTCTAGAGGGTGTCCTGCACAGCCGCCCGGCTGACAGGCACCGCTTCCCAAATGCCCCAAACGAAAGGTGCCCCGTGCACGCCATAGGTATCGATATCGGGGGCACCAAGATCGCCGGAGCGCTCGTCGACGAAGCGGGCACGATCATCCGCTCTGAGCGCACGCCGACCACCCCCGGCAACCCGCGCGAAATTGAAGACGCCGTCGTGGCCATGATTCAGAGCCTGTCCGAGGGCGAGAACATCGTCGCTGCCGGCGTTGCAGCGGCCGGGTTCATCGATTCTGCCCAGTCGACCGTGTATTACGCGCCGAACATCAGTTGGCGTAACGAACCGTTCCGCGACAAGCTCGAGGCGCGCCTGGACCTGCCCATCATCATCGAGAACGACGCCAATGCCGCCGGCTGGGCCGAATTTCGCTTCGGCGCCGGACGTGCCTACACCGACATGGTCACCCTCACGATCGGCACAGGGGTGGGCGGTGCGATCGTGACCAACAACGCACTGTTTCGCGGTGGATTCGGCGCCGGCGCTGAACTCGGCCACCTGCGCGTCGTTCCCGACGGTCTGGCCTGCGGCTGTGGCGCCCACGGTTGCCTCGAGCAGTACGGCTCCGGCCGGGCACTGCTGCGCATCGCCAATGATTTTGCGGATGCCGGCGGCATCGGCCTCGGCTTGGCTGCTGCCCGCGAGCGGCGCGGCAAACTCACCGGCAAAGAGGTCGGACGGCTGATTCAGGACGGCGACGGCGGAGCCATCGCGGCTCTGCGCCAGCTCGGCGGCGCGCTCGGGCAAGGCTGTGCGAGTCTGGGCGCTGTGCTCGACCCGCAGGTCTTCGTGTTCGGCGGGGGAGTCGCTGCCGCCGGCGAGCTGCTCCTCGAGCCGATCCGGGCGGCCTACCTCGAACACCTTCCGGCCCGCGGGTATCACCCGGAGGCCGAGTTCGCCATCGCCCAGCTAGTCAACGACGCCGGCGTCGTCGGTGCGGCAGACCTAGCCCGACTGCACGCCGTGCGCTGAGTGGGCGTTGAGGGGGCGCTCAGCGGGCCTGGCGCGCGGGTGCGGGAGACCGCGGCGGTGACCGGTCTGGTCTGGCCGCGCGCGGCATCCGCTTGGATAGCGCAGGCGGACTAAGCTTTCACAGCAGGATGAAGGAGTGCGAATGTTCTATTGGATCATGAAGAACATCGTCATTGGCCCGCTGCTGCTCTCGCTGTTTCGCCCCTGGATCATCGGTCTGGACCACATTCCGAAGACCGGCCCGGTCATTCTGGCTAGCAACCACCTGTCGTTCATCGACTCGGTTTTTTTGCCGCTCGTCGTGCCGCGCCGCGTGGCTTTCCTGGCCAAAAGCGACTATTTCACCGGCAAGGGGCTCAAGGGCTGGGCAACGCGGCAGTTTTTGACCGCGGCCGGGCAGCTGCCGATTGACCGCTCCGGCGGCAAGGCCTCCGAAGACTCGCTCAATACCGGCTTGCGTGTCCTACGGGATGGCCGAATTCTCGGCATCTACCCAGAGGGCACCCGCAGCCCGGACGCCCGCCTGTATCGGGGACGCACCGGTGTGGCACGCATGGTGCTCGAGTCGGGCGTCACGGTCATTCCGGTCGCCATGATCGACACCGAGAAGGCCATGCCCACCGGAACTCGCATTCCCCGGGTGCGCCGAATCGGAATCGTGATCGGCAAACCGCTCGATTTTTCCCGGTTCGAGGGCATGGAGGGCGACCGGTTCGTGCTGCGCAGCGTCACCGATGAGCTCATGTACGAGCTGCGGCAGCTGAGCACGCAGGAGTACGTGGACGTCTACGCATCCTCCGTCAAAGAGAAGCGGGCCAGTCTTTCGCGATAGGCTGACAGAAGTGCTGTCTGCGCCGTGCGCGTTACAGCACCTCATCCATTTCGTAGCCGGCGCGCGTTACCGGTCCAGCAGAGAAAACAGGAACTATCCCGTGGTAGACCCCACCGAGCCCATTGTTGCCGCAGAAGCCTCTGTCATCACGGGTCTCGACCACTGGCGCACCCTGCCGATCAAGCAGCAGCCGACCTGGCCGGACGCCGACAAGGTGGCTGCGGCATCCGCCGAATTGGCGACGCAACCGCCGCTGGTCTTCGCCGGTGAGGTCGACATTTTGCGTGACCGGCTCGCGCAGGCCGCCGGCGGGCAGGGATTTCTGCTGCAGGGCGGCGACTGTGCCGAAACGTTCAGCGGCGCCACCGCCGACCAGATCCGCAATCGGGTGAAGACCGTGCTGCAGATGGCGGTCGTACTCACCTACGGCGCATCGATGCCCGTGATCAAGATGGGGCGGATGGCTGGCCAGTTCGCCAAGCCGCGCTCGAGCGACTTCGAAACCCGCGGTGACGTGACCCTGCCCGCCTACCGCGGCGATATCGTCAACGGCTACCCGTTCACCCCCGAATCGCGCGAAGCCGACCCCGACCGGCTCGTCAAGGCGTACCACACGGCAGCATCCACTCTCAATCTGATTCGCGCGTTCACGCAGGGTGGCTTCGCCGACCTGCGTCAGGTGCACAGCTGGAACCAGGGTTTCGCCAAGAACCCGGCCAACCAGCGCTACGAGGGCCTGGCCAAGGACATCGACCGCGCCATTAAGTTCATGATCGCCTGTGGCGCCGACTTCGAAGCCATGCGCCGCACCGAGTTCTACACCAGCCACGAAGGCCTGTTGATGGACTACGAGCGCCCGATGACGCGCATCGACTCCCGCACCGGTACGCCGTACAACACCTCGGCCCACTTCATCTGGATCGGGGAACGCACCCGCGATCTCGTCGGCGCCCACGTCGACTTCCTCTCCCGGGTGCGCAACCCGATCGGGGTCAAGCTCGGCCCGACCACGTCGGCCGACGACATGCTGCGCCTGGTCGACAAGCTTGACCCGAACCGGGAGCCTGGCCGCCTCACCTTCATCACCCGCATGGGTGCCGGCAAAGTGCGCGATGCCCTGCCGCCGCTGCTCGAGGCGATCAAGGCGAGCGAGGCGACGCCGCTCTGGGTGACCGACCCGATGCACGGCAACGGTGTCACCACTCCGACCGGCTACAAGACGCGTCGGTTCGACGATGTCGTCGACGAGGTCAAGGGCTTCTTCGAGGCGCATCGGGCCGTCGGAACCCACCCCGGTGGAATCCACGTCGAACTTACCGGCGACGACGTCACCGAGTGCCTCGGCGGCTCCGAGCACATCGACGAGGCCGCCCTGGCGACCCGCTACGAGTCGCTCTGCGACCCGCGCCTGAACCACATGCAGTCCCTCGAGCTTGCCTTCCTGGTGGCCGAGGAGCTAGCCGCTCGCTAGCCTCTTCTTATCGACCGGGCCCGGGCCCGCAAAGCGGGCCCATGATCAATCGTGGGCCCGCTTTCACAAGGTGGGCCCAGTGAGCAGATGCCTGCATCCGCGTTCCTAGCGCGGCCCGCGTCGGAGACGGGTCATCCGCTCCCCGCTCAAACATTGAGGTGTTCCGGGGCATTGCGCGAAAAGCGTGCGCAACGCCCCGGAACACCTCAAAACTCGCAACTCCGCGAACAACCCGCCTCCGCCGCTTCCGCACAGCCGCTCTGAAGCCAGGGGTTTCGTCGAGCCGTGAGTTTTCGAGGCAGAGCCTTGTCGAGGTGTGAGTTTTGATCGTTTCAACGGCCGAAACTGGCCCGAAACTCACGCCTCGGTGTTCAAAACTCACGGGTCGGCGAGCGGATGCCGCTCCCCGCGACCATCCGCGCCCCTTTAACGACGTCACTTGCCCCGGAAAGATCGGGGCCATATGGTCTCGTATTTGGCTGCGCTTTGCACTGGAGCCAGCAAACCTCAGGTCAGCGACGCTACGCGAGCTCGCCGGTCAGTCTGATTGTGGTTCCCCTTACCGCGGACGTACCAGCCGGAGGGTCGGTTGCCTTTATGACAATGGAGAATCCAGGTACGTCCCATAGTGCGCTGTAGTCGAGTTTGAATCCCAGTGCGCTGAGAGTGGCTTTGCCATCAGCCCAAGTCATACCCACGACGTTGGGCACGATGACCGGCTCGGGGCCGCGTGAGATTACGAGGGTGAGCGTGGCGCCCTCGCGAATCGTGCCCTCGGGAACCTGCGCGGTGATGACGTCGCCCTCGGCCACGGTGTCGCTGTAGGTCTGCTCGCCCGAGACGACGAGCAAGTTCTTTCCGGCCAGAATATCGGTGGCCTCGGCCACGGTCTTGCCATCGACGTTTGGAATCGCCCCGAGCGACACGACGAGGTTCACGGTCAGGCCTTCGAAATACTCGCCACCGGCCGAGACATCGGCACCGTCGGTTTCCTTGCTCGCGGCCACGACGGTGCCCTCGGGCACGTCACCGTTGAAGACCGGGTCGATGCTGCCGACCACGGCCTTCAAATCGGTGATCAGAGCGGATGCCGCCTCCTGCGTAACGCCGGCCAGCGTGGGCAGCGTGATCGGTTGCAGGCCCTGGGAGACGATGACCGTGACGGGACTGTCCTGGGGCACCCGGCTGCCGGCATCCGGATCGGTGCCGATGACGATCCCCTCGGCGACCGTGGCGCTGAAGGCACCACCGAGCTCGGGCTGGAGGCCGAGTTCAGTCAATTCAGCCGAGGCTGTTTCGGGGGAGGCCGACGCGAAATCGGGCAGCATCACGTCGGAGCCCGGGCCGGAGCCAAAGTACCAGCCGGTGCCGCCGAATGCCGCAGCGAGGAGAACGACGAGGGCGAACAGCCAGAATCCGCGGCGTTTGCGCTTGCAGGCCTTCTTGCCCAGCAGTTCGCGGCTGTCGGGCGGTCCCACCGGGCCGGTGCCGACCGGGTGAATGCCGAGCAGGGTTGCGGCGGGCGGTTTGGTGGGAGCGAGCTTGGGACCGAAAACCTGGGTTTCGGCATCCGCCAGAGCGTTGGCGCTGGTGCGCAGGCTCGCGGGCAGCACCATGGTCGATTGCAGGGCCAGCTCTTGGGTACCGCCACGCACGAGTGCGCTGACATCGTGCAATTGGTCGAGCATGACCCGGGCGTCGCGGGGACGATCCTCTGGATCGCGGGCGGTGGCCCAGAGCACGAGTTCATCGAGTTCGCGGGGAATTGAGTCGACCTTGCTGCTCGGCATCGGCACGGTGTCATTGGCGTGCTGATAGGCGATCTGCATCGGGGCTTCACCCACGTAGGGCTGCTCACCGGTCAGCATCTCGAACGTCATGATGCCGAGGGCGTAGATGTCGCTGCGGGCATCGGCGACGCCGCGGGTGACGAGTTCGGGGGAGAGGTAGGCGATGGTGCCGAGCAGGGCCTGACCGGTGGCCGTGTTGTTGTTGACGGCGCGAGCCAGACCGAAGTCGCTGATCTTAATGCGACCGTCGTCGGCCAGCAAGACATTCTCGGGTTTGACGTCGCGGTGCACGATGCCGGCCTTGTGGGCGGCGGCGAGCCCGCTGAGCACGGCTTCGAGAATGTCGAGGGTTTGTTCGGGGGTGAGCCGGCCGTAATCCTTGAGCAGGTCGCGCAGGGTGATGCCGGGCAGGTATTCCATGACCAGGTAGGCCATATCGGCGTCCTGGCCCTGGTCGAAGACGTTCACGACGTTCGGGTGTGCGAGCCGGGCGGCCGAGCGGGCTTCCTGAATGAAGCGGATCTTGAAGGCGCTGTCGTCGGCCAGATGGCCGTGCATGATCTTGATCGCGACGCGACGTTCCAGCCGCAAATCGGTGGCCAGGTAGACCGTGGCCATGCCGCCGCGCGCGATCCGCGAGCGCACCTGATACCGGCCGTCGATAAGACGGCCAATCATCGGGTCGGTCGAGGGAACGCTCACTCCTTGATTCTAGGTAATAGCGTGGCGACCCCGGCGCGCGGCGCGCAGGGTTCGCCGGGGAGACACCCGGTCGGGGCGCTGAATTCGGTCAACCGATTTCGACGAGCCAGGCCTGCGCCGATGTTTCCCACTTCGCGTAGTAGTCGGGGTAGGCCGAAATCTGCACTGCCTGGGCGGCCTGGGTGACGGTCATGGACTCCCAGCCGGGGATGTCGAGCAGACCGCGCGTGATGTCGGGGTTGGGGTTGGACGCGCCGCCAAAGAAAGCCAGGCTGGCCCGTACCGGGTCCATGACCTGTTCCGGGGTGCCCCAGCCGGCGCTCGGGCGCTGTTGGAACAGCCCGAGGGAATCCCGGTCGCCATAGTCGACATTGCGCAGCCCCGACTCCTGGGCGGCGGCCGCCAGCGCGATCACCAGACCGGCATTGTTCACACCCGCGCCGCGCCCCGTCGCCACGATGGTTTGGGCGTTCTGGCGCATTTCGGCGTTCATCGGCGTGACGATGCCAGCGGTGGCGCGAGTGATGGAGGCCGCGGGGGCCACGGTCACGGGCAGCGTCAGAACCTGCCCGGGGTAGATGATGCTCGACCAGCCGAGTCCGTTGGCGTCGAGCACGGCCTGCACGCTCACCCCGGCCGCATCAGCGACCGCGGTAATGGTCTCGCCCGAGGCAATCGTATGGGTGGCGGCGGCAACCGCAACCGCCGGCGCGACGTACACGGCGGCCTCCATCGCGGCAGCAGCTGCCAGCAGCACGACCTGGCCGGGGTAGATCACGCTGCTGCCGTCGAGGCCGTTGGCTCCAAGCAGGTCGGCGGTCTTCAGCCCGTGTGTGGCTGCAATGCCGCTGATCGTGTCGCCGCTCTGTACGACATAATTCGTCGAGACCGGTGCAGCGGATGCGGCCGGCGCCGCTGCCTGAGTCAGGGTCAAGACCTGGCCTGGAAAGATCAGGGCCCGGGAATCGAGACCGTTCAGTGCCAGCACGGCCGCCGTCGACAGACCGAACCGGCCAGCGATACCACTCACGGTGTCGCCGTCCACGACGGAGTACTGCGCCGGTGCGATCTGTACGGTGGCAGCGACCGACGTGGGAACGGCGGCGAGAACCGGTGTGGACTGGGCGAGCTTTGCTTTCAGTGGCTTCTTGGCGAGCGCCTGGGCTTGGGCGGGGGCTGCGAGGTTGAGGCTGATGGCCAGGGTGCTGACCAGCACAATGGGCACAGTGCGCAGGGCCTGGCGGGACCGCAGGTCTGCGGCCTTCTTCACCCGACGCTTCGTGCCGCTGGCGACAGGAGTGCCGGCACGATCAACAGCGCTCACCTCAGCAACGCTCAGCTCAATACCGGCGTGTGCAGCGCCAGTCTGCGGAACGGTGGCGCGCGGTGCGGCCGGCGCCGCGGCATCCGTTTTAGTTTGTGTTTTCACCCTGGTCGACATGGTGCTCCATTTCATTGTGTGCATCACGCTCGATGTGGACATCAAGTTCGCAGCAATGGCTGCGGTGCAGCAATCCCCACCCTGAGGTTTTCATAAATATGAGAGGGAGTCAATTGACACGGATCCGCGAATTGGCACTGATCACGATAAAAAGCTCCACAAGGTTTTGTACCGGCCCCAAAATCATGGGAAGCTACCAAGGTGAGTGATCTGCCTTCAGAGCCCGAGTGGCTTACTATTCCTGCCCTTGTCAACCTCCTCGGAATGAGCCAGAGCCGCGTGCGGCACCTGATCGACGACAAATACCTGCTGGCTATCCGGCGGGACAACGTCGTGTCGGTTCCCTCCCTGTTTCTGCGTGACGGAGCTCCCGTTCCGGAACTGCGCGGCACGCTGTTCGTGCTGGCCGATGACGGCTTCACCGACATGCAGGCCATGACCTGGCTGCTCGAGGTCGACGACAGCCTCGGCGTTGCTCCGATCGAAGCCCTCCGCGCCGGACGCAAGGCCGAGGTGCGCCGCGTCGCCCAGGCGCTCGCCTAAGCGCCTTCGGTTCGGCCCGACAGCGACCGGCGTGCGGCGCAAAATGACCTCACGATAAAACGGATGCGCCGATCACGACGGCTGCGCCGGTCAGTATGCCCGACGCGTCACGCGATCGGTCAGATCGAGCAGGGTCTGCCGGGCCGTTGCGGTGATCGGAGCGGTCTCCAGCACGTTCAGCGCTTCTGCGACCTGGGCGGCGATTAAAGTTTCGACCCGCTCGACCGCGCCGCTGGCCGTGATGAGCTCCTGAAGGGCGCGAATCTGCGCCTGATCGAGCGTCGGGTCGCCGAGCTGGGCATCCAGTGCCTGTCGATCCCGGTCGTTTAGCCGCTCCCGAGCCAGCGCGATCAGCACGGTGCGCTTGCCCTCGGTCAGGTCGTCCCCGCTCGGTTTTCCGGTCACCGCGGCATCACCGAACACCCCGAGCAGGTCGTCGCGCAACTGATAAGCCATTCCGAGCGGCAGGCCGAAGGCCCGCAGCGAGCTGAGCTGGTCGGCCGACGCTCCGGCCAGCGCGGCCCCGATCACGAGCGGAGCCTGCACGCTGTACTTGGCTGACTTGTAGACGATGACTCGCAGCGCACGGTCGAGCAGCTGCGATTCGGGCTGAGCCAGCCAGGCGCGTTCCTCGAGAATGTCGAGGTATTGCCCGGCCGTGACCTCGGTGCGCATGTGATTGAACTCAAGCCGAGCGCGCCGGGCCGACGGTCGGTCGGCGACCGCATCGAGTCCTTCGTCGAGCAGCTCGTCACTCCATCCAAGGAGCAGGTCGCCGAGCAGAATCGCCGATGCCCGTCCGAACGTGACCGGACCGCCGGACCAGCCCTCATTCTCATGCAAACTTTCGAACAGTTTGTGGGCGCTCGGCGCCCCGCGTCGGGTGTCCGAGTTGTCAATAATGTCGTCGTGCACGAGCGCGGCGGCATGAAAAATTTCCAGGGCGCTGGCCGCCGAGACGACCGCCTCGAGCGGTACCGGGGCAGTGGATGCCGCGCCTCGCCCGCTGGCTGCGGCCGCCGGTGTTTTCGCCCCCGACTGGCCTGCATTTGGGCCCGTATCGGCCACACGGACGCTCTGCGCGCCCCAGTAACAAAACTGGGCTCGAAACCGCTTTCCACCGCTGAGAAACTGCCGTGAGAAGTCTGTTAGAGGCGTCAGATCGGAGCTGATCAGGGTCACAATTGGTTCGCGGGACATGAGGAACTCGTCGATGCGAGATTGAACCAAGTCGACCAGGCGTTTGCTTTCAGGCACTCGTATAGCCTAGCCACCATGGCGGGGTTAGAATTGAGTAGTTCGACCTTACCCGGTTCGAATTTTGCAGTTCAAATTTTTCAACCCACCCGCTCGATCCCGTAACTGGAAGGGAATGAGATGCCGCTTTCGGAACAGGAGCAGCGACTCCTTGAAGAGATGGAGCGCAGCCTCTATCACAATGATGCCGACTTCGTCGCCAGCGTTGGTGCGTCGCGACTCCGCCCGAACTATCGTTCCATCGCCATCGGTGTACTCCTCGCCGTCGCGGGCATTGTCGCGCTCATTCTGGGAGTAGCCATTGCCCAGCTCTGGCTGGGCATTCTCGGCTTCATCGTGATGTTCGGTGGCGTTCTCGTCGCCGTCTCGCCCGGCAAAGCCATCCGTGGTGTTCCCGGACCGTCCGCACCCGGTCGTCGACCGGCGCAGGCCAAGTCCAACCAGGGGCTGATGGATCGCCTGAACGACCGCTGGGACCGCCGTCAAGACGGTCAGTAGCGCAAACGGTCAGTAGCGCGAATGGCCTCTAGTCACCTGAGCTGAGTCCTCCACCTAGCTTCCAGAACTCAAGAATTTGCAGCCCCAAAGGGCCGATCATCCGATCGGCCCTTTTTTTGTGCCCAAAAACCAGCAATAGGCATCCATTTTCAATGAGTGTGCTCCCTTTTCCTCCACAGCAAGTTACCAATGAATTCGGGGCAGTTTGCTGAATAAGTTCGGAAACAGGTCAGAATTCTTAGACAAGTGGTTGAAGGTGGAGTAAAGTGGAGGCAGACCTGAATCTGGCCGGAAGAAAGGGGTACGCGTGTTCCTTGGCACGTACGCCCCCCGGCTCGACGAAAAAGGTCGAATCATTCTTCCCGCGAAATTTCGGGAGGAACTCTCCACCGGCGTGGTGATGACGCGCGGGCAGGAACACTGCATCTACGTGTTCAGCACCCGCGAATTCGAAACGCTCCATGACAAGATCCGTCAGGCCCCGGTCACGAGCAAGCAAGCTCGCGACTACCTCCGGGTGTTCCTGTCCGGAGCGAGTTCCGAAACGCCGGACAAACAAAACCGCGTCACCATCCCCGGCAATCTCCGCAGCTATGCGGGGCTTGACCGGGAACTGACCGTCATCGGCGCTGGCAGCCGAGTCGAGATTTGGGACAGCGAAGCGTGGGCCACATACCTCGCCGAGCAGGAAACCTCGTACGCCAACACGACGGAGGAGGTGATTCCGGGACTCTTCTAGCCCCTGGCGCCTGACTCCTCGCCGTTTTTGCCCTGACACACTTCCCCGGTGCCAGGACGAAATGGAGGGGAATCAGGCCTCACGGACTTTCCCGGCATTATGGCCAGCAACGACATCCCCAGCAACAAGATCCACACCCCGGTACTGCTCGAACGCTGCGTCGAGCTGCTTGCCCCCGCGCTCGAACAACCCGGAGCCGTGCTCGTCGACGCGACGCTGGGAATGGGCGGTCACGCCGAAGCGATCCTGTCCCGCTTTCCGGGGCTCACGCTCGTCGGCCTCGACCGTGACACCGAGGCCCTCGCCATCGCCGAGGAACGCCTCAAGGGATTCGGCGACCGGGTCCACCTGGTGCACACCGTCTATGACGGCATCGGCGAAGCCCTCGACGGGCTCGGCATCACCGAGGTCGCCGGCGTCTTGTTCGACCTCGGCGTCTCCAGCCTGCAGATCGACCGGGTCGAACGCGGCTTTTCCTACTCGAAGGATGCCCCGCTCGATATGCGCATGGACGGCACCGCCGGCCTGACAGCCGCGAGCATCCTCGCCGATTACAGCGAACGCGACCTCAAGCGCATCTTCCAGGACTACGGCGAAGAGAAACTGTCCGCCCGCTACGCCAAGGCCATCGTCGAAGCTCGCGAAACGACTCCCTTCGTGCGGTCGGCACAGCTCGTCGACGTGATCACGAAGGCGACCCCGGTCGTCGTTCAGCGGCAGGGCCACCCGGCCAAACGAGTTTTCCAGGCGCTCCGCATCGAGGTCAACCAGGAGCTCGCCGTGCTCGAGCGGGCCATTCCCGCAGCGCTCGAGCGCGTGCAGGTCGGTGGACGCATCGTCGTCATGGCGTACCAGTCGCTCGAAGACCGCATTGTCAAACGGGCCCTCTCCGCGGCATCCGGTTCAACCGCCCCCGCCGGCCTGCCGGTGGAACTCCCCGAACACAAACCGCTCTTCACCCTGCTGCTGCGCGGAGCCGAACTGGCATCCGACGAGGAGAAGGCCATCAACCCCCGCGCAACGCCGGTTCGGCTGCGCGCTGCTGAACGACTGAGAAGGGCCGCCGCATGAGCGACAACCTGGCACGCGTATCTTTTGCGGTCGAACGTGAAAAGTTCGAGTCGCCGGAGCGTCGCCCCTTTCGCATCGTCTCGTCGAACCCGAGACGCCGGGCGCGTCCGCGCATCTTCTATGCCCTCACCGCGGTGGCCGGCATGGCTGCGATCATCGTCGCCCAGCTGCTCCTGAGCGTGGGCATCTCCCAGGGAGCCTACGAGATCTCCAGCCTTCAGTCGAGCCAGTCCGAACTCGGCCGCACGGCCGCGGGCGTCAGCGAAGACCTCGTGCGGGTATCCTCGCCGCAAAGCCTCGCCGCCAACGCCGAGGGACTCGGCATGGTCACCAACTCCAACCCCGTCTACCTGCGCCTGTCCGACGGCGCTGTTTTGGGCGCTCCGGCCTCGGCGTCGGGTTCGCAGGCCGGGGCGGCCAGCCTCGTTCCGAATGCCCTGCTGACCGGCAGCGCCCTGCTGTCGCAGCTGCCCGACGACGCCGCGGCGGCAACGGGCGCTGTCGCGATCACGAGTGCTCCGGTAGTTCCTGCAGGACTCGCGGCGCCCACTACCCGATAGTTTCTCCGTGTCGACCATGATGGGCAGATGAGCGTGCGCAACAGCAGTGCCCGAACCAACCCGACCAACACCCGGTCCAGTCGTCGGCGCACCTTTTTCACCATCGTCGTGCTGTTCGCCGTCATCGGTGTGTTCGTGGTGCGACTCGTCGATATTCAGGTGGTGCAGGCCGATTCGCTCACCAAGGACTCCGTGGGAAACCGTTCCGTCGGCCAAGTGATCTATGGCTCGCGCGGCGAGATCGTCGACGGGAACGGTGTGGTGCTTGCCGGAACGGTCATGCGCTACAACATCACCATGTCGCCGGTCAACGCCACCCCCTTCAAACGCACGGTCGACGGAAAAAAGGTCGAGGTTTCGGTGGCCGAGGCGGCCGCCGAAATCGGTGCCGCCACCGGGCAGACCGGTGACGCCATTCTGCTGACTATTTCCACCGCCCTGGAGGCCAACGCTAAGGCCAATTTCGCCTACATCGCCCAGAAGGTCGACGTCGACGTGCTGCGCGCCGTGCAGGAGCTGCACATTCCGTGGACGTACTCCGAGAACAGCCCGAGCCGGGTCTACCCGAACGGGGCCGTCGCCGGCAATCTGCTCGGCTTTCTGTCGGGGGAGGGAGTGCCGCAGGCCGGCCTCGAATCCGGGCAGGACGCCTGCCTGGCCTCCACCAACGGTTTGGAAACCTATGAAAAGGGAGCCGACGGCGTGCGCATCCCGGGGAGCAGCGTCAGGAGCACCGAGGCCGTTGATGGCGGCGACGTCGTCACCACCATCGACTCCGACCTGCAATGGTTCGTGCAGCAGACCCTTGCCGCTCGGGCGCAAGAGACCGGAGCCGCCTGGGCGAACGCGGTCGTGCAGGACGCCAAGACCGGCAAACTTCTCGCCGTCGCCGACTACCCCTCGGTCGACCCGAACAATGTGGGCGGTACCGAAAACCCCGACGATCGCGGATCCCGGGCCTTCACCCAGTCTTTCGAACCGGGGTCGACCTTCAAAGCGCTCACCGCGGCATCCGTTCTCGATGCCGGCGTTGCCACACTCGATACCGGCGTCGTCTCGCCCTACCGCTACCTGCCCTCCAACGGCGCCAATATCAATGACAGCCACTCGCACCCCGACCAGAACATGACCCTCACCGGGGTGCTGATCGACTCCAGCAACACCGGCATGTCCAAGTTCGGCGAGATGCTCACCAATCAGCAGCGCTACGACTATATGAAGGCTTTCGGAGTGGGCACCGCCACGGAGACCGGATTCCCGCGCGAAGACGGCGGCATTCTGCACCCCGCCGACGAATGGGACAACCAGACCAGCTACGCGACCATGTTCGGGCAGGGCCTGACCACGAGCGCCCTTCAGATCGCCAGCATCTACCAGACCATCGCCAACGACGGCGTGCGCATGCCGGTGCAACTGGTGGAGGGCTGCAGGCAGGCCGACGGCACGCTGACCAATGTGCCCGATGCCACCGGCACCCGGGTGCTCTCCGAAAGCGCGGCGAACGACACGAGCGACGTGCTCGAGATGGTCTATCAGAAGAGCTGGGTGAACAGTAAGTGGAATATTCCGGGCTATCGCGTCGCCGCCAAGACCGGCACCGCCCAGATGCCTGACGGGCACGGGGGGTATTCCAGCGGGTACCTCGTTTCGGTTTCCGGGTTCGCCCCGGCCGACGATCCACAGTACGTCGTCTCGGTCAGCATCGCCGATCCTGTTAAACTGAACACATCTGCCGCACCGGCTCCGGTCTTCCAGGAGATCATGAGCCAGGTTTTGAAAAAGTACCGGGCGGTTCCCTCCGGCGCGAGTGCGCCCGATCTCCCGTCCACCTGGTAAGAAAGCGAGCCCTGCGTGTCTGAATTGGCGCCGTCGGCTCTCCGTCCCGAGCATCCCGTTCCGCGGTCGTTGTCGGGATTGGTTGCCGAATTTGATCTAGAACTACGTGGAGACATCGACGGTCTTGAAGTCACCGGGGTGAGTCTGAGCTCCCGCACGGTGCAGCCCGGTGACCTCTACGTCGGTGTACCCGGAGCGCACCTGCACGGAGCCACCTTCGCCGCCGCCGCGGCAGAGGCCGGTGCCGTGGCTATCCTGACCGACCAGGCCGGGGCGCTGCTGGCCGCGGGCAGCGGGCTCCCCGTGCTCGTCACCCCGGATGCCCGCGCAGCGCTCGGCGCCGTCTCCGGGTGGATCTACCGCACCGCCGACAACCCGGCGACGCTGTTCGCGGTGACCGGCACGAACGGCAAGACCAGCGTGGTCTACCTGCTCTTCGGCATCCTGAACCAGCTCGGCATCGTCTCCGGGCTGACCTCCACCGCCGAGCGCCGCATCGGCGACCTCGCCGTGACCAGTGCGCTGACCACCCCGGAGGCGAGCGAACTGCACGCCCTGCTCGCCCGCATGAACGAGGCCGAGGTGCGCGCGGTCGGCATCGAGGTGTCGGCCCAGGCGCTCAGCCGCTACCGGGTCGACGGGCTGGTCTTCGACGTCGCCGCGTTCACCAACCTCAGCCACGACCACCTCGACGACTACGCGGCGATGGACGACTATTTTCAGGCCAAGCTCGAGCTGTTCCAGCCCGACCGCTCGCACCGCGGCGTCGTCACCGTCGACACCGACTGGGGCCGGCGCATCGCCGACGAATGCCGTATCCCGGTCACGACGATCACCAACCACACGGACATTGACGCCGACTGGCGCATGACCGTGGTCGGTGAAACCGCCAGCCACACCGATTTCGTGCTCGACGGGCCGGACGGCCGGCGCCTGCGCACCCGGGTTCCCCTGCTCGGCTGGTACATGGCTGCGAACGCCGCCCTGGCCATCGTCATGCTGGTCGAATCCGGCTTCGACCTCGAGGCGATTCAGCACACCCTCGACCGCGACGGCGGCATCGTCGCTTACATTCCCGGCCGGGCCGAGCGCATCTCCGGCGACCGGGGCCCGCTCGTCTATATCGACTACGGGCACAGTCCGGACGCCTTCCTCAATATCCTCGCGGCCCTGCGCAAATTTACCCCCGGCAAGCTGATCATGCTGTTTGGCGCTGACGGTGACCGTGACACCACGAAACGCGCCGATATGGGCGCGATCGCTGCCCGGGGCAGCGATATCGTGGTCGTGACCGACTTTCACCCGCGCTACGAAGACGCCGCGAGCATCCGTGCTGTCTTGCTTGACGCAGCGCGCGCGGCCGTTCCCGACGGCGAGTTCTACGAGGTGGCCAACCCTCGTGCGGCATTCCGCACGGCGTTGTCACTGGCACATGAAGGAGACACCATTCTGTATGCCGGCCCAGGCCATGAGGACTACCACGAGGTACAGGGCAAGAAGCTGCCCTACTCCGCCCGCGAGGATGCCCGCGAAGCGCTGCGTTCGGCGGGGTGGCTGTAAATGATTGCCCTCTCCCTGACCGAGATCAGCGAGGCCGTCAACGGTGCGCTGCACCTGGCCGGTCCGGCCGAAGCCGCTGACCAGATCAGCGGCTCGGTACAGACTGACTCCCGCCTGATCGAGCGAGGCTCCATCTTCGTTGCCAAGCCCGGCGCGGTGACCGACGGCCACCTGTTCGCGCCGGTCGCCGCCGAGCGCGGTGCCGCCCTGTTGATCGTCGAGCGCACGCTCGACCTGCCGGTCACCCAGATCGTCGTCGCCGATGCCGTGGCCGCGCTCGGCGCCCTCGCCGCGGCCGTGGTTGCCCGGGTACGCGCCGCCGGAACGCTCAAGGTTGTCGCCGTAACCGGCTCGAACGGCAAGACCACCACCAAGAACCTGCTGCGCAGCATGCTCGAACGGGTCGGCCCGACCGTCGCCCCGCGCGGATCCTTCAATAACCAGGTCGGCGCGCCGATGACCATGCTCGAGGTCACGGCCGAGACTCGTTTTCTCGTGATCGAGATGGGTGCCAGCAGCGAAGGTGCGATCGCGCACCTGGTGCGCCTGGCCCGGCCAGACGTGGGGATCGTGCTGACCGTCGGCCTCGCCCACGCCGGCGAGTTCGGCGATCTTGATGCCACCGTTCGCGCCAAATCCGAGATGGTCACCGACCTGCTGGAAACGGATGTCGCGGTGCTGAATGCAGACGATCCGCGCGTCGCGCAGATGGCCGCGCTCACCCCGGCCCGCATCGTGCGCTTCGGCGAGTACGGTCAGGTCGACGTGCGCGCGAGCGACCTGCATGGAGGCCGCACCGGCACAACGTTCACCCTGCACCTCGCCGGCGGGCAGAGCGCTCCGGTCGTGTTCCGGGTGCTCGGCGAACACCACGTTATGAACGCCCTCGCCGCTGCCGCCGCCGCTGAAGTACTCGGGGTCTCGCTGCCCGACATCGTCGCCGCGCTCGAGGCCACGACTCGGGCCGAACGCTGGCGCATGGAGGTTCTCGGCGGCAAGGACGATGTCACCGTCATCAACGACGCCTACAACGCAAGCCCCGACTCGATGAGCGCCGCGCTCAAGACTCTCGCCCAGATCGGTACCCCCGGAAAGCGCACCATCGCCGTGCTCGGCGAAATGGCCGAACTGGGCGAACTGGCCGGTGAGGAGCACGATCGTATCGGCCTGCTCGCCGTGCGCCTCAATATCTCGCAGGTGATCGTGGTCGGGCGGGGTGCCCGCCGCATGCACATCAGCACCATCAACGAGGGGTCCTGGGACGGTGAGTCTGCCTATGTCGACACGCCGGACGAGGCCTTCGAACTGGTGCGCAGCTCAGTGAATCCGGGCGATACCGTGCTCGTCAAGTCATCCAACTCCGCGGGTCTGCGGTTCCTCGGCGATCGACTGGGAGACTTGTTCTCGTGAGAGTCCTGCTACTGTCCGGCGCGTTTTCACTCGCCTTCACCCTGTTTCTGACGCCGCTGTTCATTCGGCTGTTCAAGAAGTTCGGCTGGGGCCAGTTCATTCGCGACGATGGGCCGAAGAGCCACCACGCCAAGCGCGGCACGGCCACCATGGGCGGAATCATCATTATCCTGGGTGTGTTGATCAGCTATTTCACCGCCATGCTGATCGAGCAACGACCGTTCACCCCCTCGCCGCTGCTCGTGCTGTTCATGATGGTCGGCCTCGGACTGGTCGGGTTTCTCGACGACTTTCTGAAGACCCGCAACCAGCGCAGTCTCGGCCTCGGCGGCTGGTCCAAGGTGCTCGGGCAGGTCATCGTCGCCGGCGCTTTTGGCGTGCTGTCGCTGCAATTCGTCGACCGCAACGGTCAGACCCCCGCCTCGACGAGCGTGTCCTTCATTCGGGACCTGCCGCTTGACTTCATGAAACTGGGCACGTTCATTGGCATCGCCGTGTTCCTGCTCTGGATCTGTCTGATCGTGGCCGCGACCTCGAACGGAGTGAACGTCACCGACGGTCTCGATGGCCTCGCCACCGGAGCATCCATTTTCGCCATTGGATCCTTCGTCGTGATCGGGTTCTGGCAGTCCAACCAGAGCTGCTTCGGGGGAGCGGATGCCGCCGACCAGTACAAGTGCTACCTCGGCCCCGACTCCTTCGACCTCGCCATCGTCGCCGCAACCATCGTCGGCGGCCTGATCGGGTTTCTCTGGTGGAACACCTCACCGGCCAAGATCTTTCTCGGCGACACCGGCTCGCTCGCCCTCGGCGGGGCGCTGGCCGCCCTCGCCATTCTCAGCCGTACCGAACTGCTCCTCGTGCTCATCGGTGGCCTGTTCGTGATGGAAGCCGGCTCGGTCATCGTGCAACGCGCGTACTTCAAGATCACCCACGGTAAACGCATCTTCCTGATGAGTCCGGTCCATCATCACTTTGAGCTCAAGGGCTGGGCCGAAGTCACGGTCGTCGTGCGGTTCTGGATCATCGGCGGCCTGCTCGTCGCCGCCGGTGTCGGCTCGTTCTACCTCGAATGGCTGTCGCAATAGTGAACTCTGAAACCCCCGCTGCCGGCGACCGCCTGAACGGGCTGGTCAGCTGGCACGCCGACTGGCGAGGCCTGCGCGTCGCCGTGCTCGGTCTCGGCGTGACCGGCTTTGCCGCCGCCGATACCCTCGCGGAACTGGGCGCCGACGTGCTCGTGCTCGCCTCGCCGGGCGCCGACGAACGCTTCGACCTGCTCGGGGTTCTCGGGGTGCCGTTCGTGCAGGCTGACCTGCGTCAGGTGCCGGCTGAGCTGGCGGCGCAGCTACCGGAATTGATCATCGTCTCGCCGGGATTTCACCCAGATCACCCCCTGCTGCTCTGGGCGGTGGAGCACAACGTACCGGTCTGGGGCGACATCGAGTTGGCCTGGCGGCTTCGCGACAAGGTCGGCACTCCGGCCGAATGGATGCTCGTCACCGGCACCAACGGCAAGACCACCACGGTACAGCTGACCGCCACGATGCTTGCCGCGCACGGTAGCCGGGTCGCCCCCTGCGGCAATATTGGCGTGCCCGTACTTGATGCCATTCGTGACCCGCAGGGCTGGGACGTGCTCGTCGTCGAACTGTCGAGCTACCAACTGCATCACCTGCCCGCAAGCGGCCCGGGCGCCTTGCGTCCCTGGGCCAGCCTCTGCCTCAACATCGCCGATGATCACCTCGACTGGCACGGCTCCGCTGCGGCCTACCGCGCGGACAAGGCGAAGGTCTACCTGAACACGGCGGTGGCCTGCGTCTACAACACAGCGGATGCCGCGACCCTCGCGATGGTGGAGGACGCCGAGGTGCAGGACGGCGCCCGCGCGATCGGTTTCGGTCTCGGCGTGCCCGGACCGAGCGAATTGGGTATCGTCGATGGCATCGTCTGCGACCGGGCCTTTCTCGAGGACCGCTTCGAACGGGCCCTGGAACTGACCACCGTGCCGCACCTCGTCGCGGCCGGGCTCGGCGCCCCGCACGTGATCATGGACGTGCTTGCCGCGAGCTCCCTGGCCCGGTCGTTCGGGGTCGAGCCGGCGACCATCCACCGCGCGCTCGAAACCTTCCACCTCGACGCACACCGCATCGAAACGGTCGCGATCGCCGACGATGTGGAGTGGATCGACGATTCCAAAGCCACCAACCCGCACGCCGCCGATGCCTCGCTGGCGGCCTATGAGTCAGTCGTGTGGGTGGTCGGCGGGCTGCTCAAGGGCGTCGATATCGCCGAGCTCGTGCAGAAGCACATCGGCCGACTACGCGGCGCCGTCATCATCGGCGTCGACCGGGTGGCAGTCCGCGAAGCATTCGCGCGACACGCCCCCGACCTGACCGTGTTTGAGATTGACGCGAACGACACTGTATCCAACGGCGGCGAACAGGTGATGACGGCTGCGGTGCGGCTGGCAGCCTCGATCGCGCAGGCCGGCGACACCGTTCTGCTCGCACCGGCCGCCGCATCGATGGATCAGTTCGAGAGCTATGCCGAACGCGGCCGGCTTTTCAATCAGGCAGTACACGACTTCTTGGGCAGGTGACGCGGATGGTACAGGTGCCTCGCAACCCCGCCTCTCGCCCGGCCGGGCAGAACCAGGGCAGCACGGGCGCCACACCCGGAAAACGCCCCAATCCGGGGGCGCGCCCCGGGCGCCCGGCGCGGATTCCCGAACAGGCGGTGGCGGGCGGTGCACAGGTCCGAATCAATCTCGGTCGGGTGTTCAAGGCCGAGGGCGGCAACTACTTTCTGCTGCTCGGCACCACCCTGTTCCTGGTGGTTTTCGGTCTCATCATGGTGCTGTCGTCGTCGTCGGTCGATTCCTTTCTGGCCGATATGGGCTTCTTCGGCGGGATCCTGCGCCAGGGTATGTTCGCTCTGATCGGCATTCCGCTCATGCTCGTCGTGAGCCGGCTGCCGCTCGCTTTTTGGCGTCGCGTGGCCTGGCCGGCGATGCTGATCACCTGCTTCTTTCAGTTTCTGGTCGTGGCCACCGGCCTTGGCGTCGGCACCGGCGGCAACACCAACTGGCTGAACATCTTCGGCATTCAGTTTCAGCCGTCCGAGGGCATCAAGGTTGCCCTGGTCATCTGGCTCGGCGTGATCCTCTCCAAGAAGCAGCACCAGCTGCACGACTGGAAGCACGTGTTCATTCCAGTCTTCGGTGTCGGCGGCGGCGCAGCATTTCTCGTCATGCTCGGCGGTGACCTCGGAACCACGATGATCATGGCCGGCATTTTGTTCGGTGCCCTGTTCTTCGCCGGCGTCAAACTGCGCCTGCTCGCCGTACCGCTGCTGGTCGGCGTTGGCGCAGCGGTTGTGCTGGCGATTGCGAGCCCCAACCGGCTGACTCGCATCACGAGCTTTCTCAACGAGGGCTGCACGGAACTGGTCGGGGAGATCTCCTCAAGTTGCTGGCAGCCGCTGCACGGCACCTGGGCCCTGGCCAACGGAGGAATCTTCGGCGTCGGCCTCGGAAACTCCAAGGCCAAATGGTCCTGGTTGCCGGCCGCTGACAACGACTACATCTTCGCCATCATCGGCGAAGAACTCGGCCTGATCGGCTGCATCGTCGTTCTCGGCATGTTCATTCTGCTGGCCTTCGCCTTTTTGCGCATTATGCGCGCGGCCACGACCGTGCAGGCCAAGGTCTCCACCGCCGCCGCCATGGTTTGGATCATCGGACAGGCCTTCGTCAACATTGGCGTAGTGCTCGGGGTGTTCCCCGTGTTGGGTGTACCGCTGCCGCTCATCTCGGCCGGTGGTACCGCCCTGCTCACCACCCTCGTCGCGATCGGCATCGTGCTCTCCTTCGCCCGCGGCGACCGCTCGAGCGACGCCGAGAGCGCCTTTCACGACACCGATCTTATTGAGGCTGACCGAGCATGACTACCTACCTTCTGGCGGGCGGCGGCACCGCCGGCCACGTCAACCCCCTGCTCGCCGTCGCCGACCGCATCCGCGCCAGCGAAGCGGATGCCACGGTGTTGGTTCTCGGCACCGCCGAAGGTCTCGAGGCGCGCCTGGTTCCGGCCCGCGGCTACGAACTCATCGTCGTTCCCCGGGTGCCGTTTCCGCGCCGGCCGAACCGGGCGGCCCTGGCCTTTCTGCCTCGCTTCAGCGCGGCCGTGCGCGGAGTGGCCGCGGTCATTCGCTCTCGCAAGGTCGACGTGGTCGTGGGCTTCGGCGGGTATGTCTCCACGCCGGCCTACCTCGCGGCCCGGCGTGCGGGGGTGCCGATTGTCATCCACGAGGCCAACGCCAAGCCGGGCCTGGCCAACAAACTCGGCGCCCGCCTGACCGAGTACGTCGGTGTCGCTTTCGCCGGCACCCCGATTCGGCACGCCCGCTTCGTCGGAATGCCGCTCCGGCCCGAAATCGAACAGCTCGACCGGTCGGCCGTTCGCGCCGAGGCCCTCGCGTTCTTCTCGCTCGAGGCCGATCGTCCCGTGCTGCTGGTCACCGGGGGATCGCTCGGCGCGCGCAAGCTCAACGCGACCATTCTGGCCTCGGCGCCCGCGCTCGTGGCCGCCGGCTGGCAGGTGCTGCACATCACCGGGTCCAATTCCGAGATCGTCGACCCCGGCGTGCCGGACTACCACCTGGTCGCCTACTGCGATCGCATGGACCTGGCCCTCGCCGTAGCCGATTTCGCCGTGACCCGGGCGGGAGCGGCGACGGTCAGCGAACTCTGCGCGCTCGGCATTCCGGCCGTATACGTGCCGTATCCGGTCGGCAACGGCGAGCAGCGCTTTAATGCCGCGCCGGTGCTGGCCGTCGGCGGCGGTGTGCTGATCGATGACGCGGACTTCGTGCCGGCCTGGGTTCGCAGCGAGCTGGTGACCCTGTTGGGTGACGGGCCGCAGCTGGCGAAGATGGGGCGGGGGGCGGCATCCGTCGGTGTGCTGGACGGCACGGCCCGCATGCTCGACCTGGTGCACGGGGCGCTCACGACCTGAGTGTCGGTCGGCGCGCGTAACCTAGTGCCCGCACGAACTGTTTTATTTGCTTCGATCGAGAAGAGCGCACCACCGTGATCAAACCAGACCTCACCCTGACCATTCCCGAGGACCTCGGACGTGTGCACTTCGTGGGCATCGGAGGCTCCGGAATGAGCGGAATCGCCCGCCTGTTCCTGAACCAGGGCTATACGGTCACCGGTTCCGACGCCAAGGATTCGCCCAACGTGCAGGCGCTGCGGGAACTCGGTGCGAGCGTGTTCATCGGTCACGATGCGGCCAATGTCGGCGAGGCCGACACCCTCGTCGTCACCGGCGCGCTCTGGCAGGACAACCCGGAGTACGTGCTCGCCAATGAGCGCGGCCTGCCGGTGCTGCACCGCGCGCAGGCCCTCGCCTGGCTCATTCGCGAGCACCGCCTCGTTTCCGTCGCGGGCGCCCACGGCAAGACCACCTCAACCGGAATGATCGTCACCGGGCTGCTCGGCCTCGGCCAGGACCCGAGCTTCGTCAACGGCGGCGTGATCGAATCCCTCGGGACGAGTTCCGCCAGCGGAGCCGACGACCTGTTCGTGGTCGAAGCCGACGAATCCGACGGCTCCTTCCTGCTGTACCACACGGCGGTAGCCCTGATCACAAACGTCGACCCCGACCACCTCGACCACTACGGCTCGCTCGAAGCGTTCGAGGCCGCGTTCGTCCAGTTCAGCACCAAGGCCAGCGAGCTCGTCGTCATCTCCTCCGACGATGTCGGCGCCGTGCGGGTCACCGCAACGATCACCGCCGGCCGGACCGAAGCGGATGTCGCCGCGCGCGTGATCACGTTCGGCGAGCACCCCGAGTCCACCGTTCGCGTCCACTCCATCACCACGACCGTTCCGGTGAGCTTCAGCGTCGCCTGGCAGGGTCAGGATTACAGCGCCACCCTGCGCATTCCCGGCAAGCACAACGCCATCAACGCGGCCGGCGCCTTCGCCGTGCTGGTCGGGCTCGGCTTCGAACCTGCGGCGAGCCTCGACGCGATCGCCGGCTTCGGTGGCACTCAACGCCGGTTCGAACTGCACGGCACCGTCGGCGGCGTCAGCGTCTACGATGATTACGCCCACCACCCGACCGAGGTCGCCGCAGCCCTCGCGGCCGCGCGCACAGTCGTGGGGGAGGGCCGCATCATCGCGGTGCACCAACCACACCTGTACAGTCGCACCCGCCTGTTCGCCCAGGAATTCGCCGACGTGCTCGAGAACTTTGCCGATCAGACCATCGTGCTCGCGGTGTACGGCGCCCGCGAAGACCCGGAGCCCGGCGTGACCGGAGCGCTCGTGTCCGAGCGGTTCCGCGAACCGTCGCACGTCGCCTACGTGCCGGACTGGCAGGATGCCGCTGATTACCTCGCCAGCATCGCCCGCGAGGGCGACTTCGTGGTCACCCTTGGCTGTGGTGACGTGAACCGCATCGTTCCCCAGCTGCTCGCTGCACTCGAACAGGCACGCGGATGAGGTGGCGGTGAGGCGGCCGGCCGGCTTCGAGCGCCCGGCCAAGGCGACCCCGACCCCAGCGGCGAAACCGACTCGGGTTCAGTCGGACGCTCCGTCGACCGCTCAGCCCACTCCAGCGGCGAAACCGGCTCGCTCTAAGTCGTCGGCTCAGGCGACTCCAGCGGCGAAGCGCTCGCGTGCCCGGCCGCAGGCGGAGCCGAACCAGAAATCCGACGGCCCGACCGGCGCCGCCGCGGGTTCGGTAACGACCCCGAAGGCGTTCCCCCGGGGAGGCACCGGCGGGACGAGCGGGTCGCATGACCCCTCGACGGTGTCGTCGACACCGTTCGTAAAGCCGTCCTCGAAGCCGTTGCCCCAGAACTCGTCGACACCGTCCGCAAGGTCGTTCGATGGCTCCGACACGACGACGGAGCCGATAGTCATCCCGGGGGCCGGAGCATCCGGTTCACCGGTTTCAGCAGATCTGAGCGCGCCTGTCACCGCGGCAGACCTGGCCGCACTCACGACCCCCCGGTCAACGACGGGCGCAGCAATCCCGGCGACGCCCGTGACCCGGCGGACGTCGACGACGGCCGCGCCCGCCGGACTGCCGAGCGGCGGAACCGCCGGGGTCCGCGCAGCACGGTCGGTCTTGCGGGCAGCTCAGCGCGCCCGCAAACGCTTCGAACGCGCGGAGGTGCGTCGGTTCACCGGGCGTACCCGGCGCCGTCGTATCGCCTGGATCGTCGGGGGCGGCAGCGTCGCTCTCGCCTTTGGTCTCATCATCGGCGCCGCCTACTCGCCGCTCATGGCGCTGCGCACGATCGAGGTCGTCGGCACCAGTCGCATTCCCGCTGGCGACGTCGCGGCCGCCCTCGCCGACCAGCTCGGCACCCCGTTGCCGCTCCTCGACGCGGACGAGGTCAAGACCGAACTCTCCCAGTTCAAGCTCATTCAAAGTTATGTCACCGAGAGTCGCCCGCCGGGCACGCTCGTGGTGCGGGTCATCGAACGGGTTCCGGTGGGCGTCCTCGCTGGTGCGACCGGCTTCGACCTCGTCGATGCCGCCGGCGTCGTTGTGGAAACAACGCCGGAGCGCGCCGTCGGCTACCCGCTCATCGAAGCTCCGGATGGCGTCGACAGCGCCGGATTCACCGCCGCTGCCGCCGTGCTCGCCGTGTTGCCCGAAAGTATCCGCACGCAATTGGATTCCGTCACCGCCGTCACCACGGATGACGTCACGCTCAGCCTGCTCGGCGGCGAACGGGTGGTCTGGGGCAGCGCGGAGAAGTCGGAGTACAAGGCCGTCGTGCTCGCCGCTCTGCTGGTCGGCCACCCGGCCGGCACGGTCAACGAGTACGACGTCTCCTCGCCCGACAGCGCCGTGCTGCGCTAGTTCGCCGTGAGCCCACCGCGACCGATTTGGGAAGCAGTCACGGTAACTAACGAACCGCAGCAGCGACCATCCGCTTTGGGCGCGGGCGGGGTCGCGAGCAGCGTTGGCGCATGAGGCGCAAAATAGACGGCCAAGCGGCTCGCAAGGAGCCGTGCGGAGGGTCGCGGCAACGGATTCTGCGTGTACTTCGCGACACGCGGGCGTGCCTCCCCATTCGCGCGCCTCGCCCGCATACTTTCGTAATCAGGAATTGCATACTCAGCATAACTTTAAACCTCGACTAGAGGTTTAGGGTTCCACCCGGAGGCCGGACGTGTCAAACAATCAAAATTATCTAGCCGTCATCAAGGTTGTCGGCATCGGCGGTGGTGGCGTCAACGCCGTCAACCGCATGATCGAACTGGGCCTCCGCGGTGTCGAGTTCATCGCCATCAATACGGATGCCCAGGCTCTGCTCATGAGCGACGCCGACGTCAAGCTCGACGTCGGTCGTGACCTCACCCGCGGCCTCGGTGCCGGTGCGGACCCCGAGGTGGGTCGCCGCGCCGCGGAGGATCACGCGGAAGAGATCGAGGAGGCCCTCGCCGGGGCCGACATGGTCTTCGTCACCGCCGGTGAGGGTGGTGGCACCGGAACCGGTGGCGCCCCCGTCGTCGCCCGCATCGCCAAGTCGATCGGTGCCCTCACCATCGGTGTCGTCACCAAGCCGTTCGGCTTCGAGGGCAAGCGTCGTCAGGCTCAGGCCGAGACCGGCGTTGCCTCGCTCAAGAACGAGGTCGACACCCTCATCGTCGTGCCCAACGATCGCCTGCTCGAGATCAGCGACCGCGGCATCAGCATGCTCGAGGCCTTCGCGACCGCCGACCAGGTGCTCCTCGCCGGCGTGCAGGGCATCACCGACCTGATCACCACCCCCGGCCTGATCAACCTCGACTTCGCCGACGTCAAGTCGGTCATGCAGGGCGCAGGATCCGCACTCATGGGTATCGGCTCCGCTCGCGGCGCCGACCGTGCCATCAAGGCTGCCGAACTGGCCGTGGCCTCGCCGTTGCTTGAAGCCTCGATCGATGGCGCGCACGGCGTGCTGCTGTCGATCCAGGGTGGCTCCAACCTTGGAATCTTCGAGATCAATGATGCGGCCCGCCTCGTGCAGGAAGCAGTGCACCCCGAAGCGAACATCATCTTCGGTGCCGTCATCGATGACACCCTCGGCGACGAGGTACGCGTCACTGTTATCGCCGCCGGCTTTGATGGCGGCGAGCCCGGCGCCAAGGCGGTCGAGGTGCGGCGTGCCGACCTCGTCGCTGCCGGCATCGCGGCCGGTGCCGGTACGGCAGCCGGAGCGGCCTCCGCTGGAGCAGCCGGCGCGCCGGCCACCGACTCGGGCAGCTACAGCGATGGCGAGCTTGCGGCCTCAGTCTGGGGTGGTTCCGACTCCGCGAACGGCGTGACCGTGGCTGACCCGGCCTTCGAAGAAGAGGCCGACGACCTGGACATCCCCGACTTCCTCAAGTAGGACGAGATCCCTCCCGGGGCCGACTGAGTCGGCCCCGGGTATCGTGCCTTAATCGCCTGAAACGAAACGAAGCGAACATCATGAGCATGGTATCTCCAGGCGCGGCACCGGTCGATCTGGCCACCCGTCTCGAAACCGTGCGCGCTGGTGTGACCGACGCCGCCCGTGAGGCCGGTCGCGATGCGGCCGAGGTCACGATGATCGTCGTCACCAAGTTTCATCCGGTGTCGCTGATCGAAGCGTTGTACGCCCTCGGGGTGCGCCACGTGGGGGAGAATCGACACCAGGAGGCGCAGTCCAAGGCCGCTGAGCTCGCCGAGCTCGACCTGACCTGGCATTTTGTCGGACAGGTGCAGGGCAAGAAGGCGCGCCAGGTGCGCGCCTACGCCGACGTCATCCACTCGGTTGATCGGGACTCGCTCGTGGCCGCACTCGCCTCGGGGGAATCGACCATCGACTGCTTCATTCAGGTCAATTTAACGGATGATGCGGCTCGCGGCGGCGTGGATCCCGCGAACCTGCCGGCCCTGGTCGACACCGTTCTCGCCGCGCCCGGCGTGCACCTGCTGGGGCTCATGGCCGTTGCGCCGCTGGCGGAGGAACCACGCCGCGCGTTTGCGCGCGTGCGCGAGCTCAGTGAGCAGATTCGCAGCCAGGCCCCCGCGGCGACGGCGCTGTCGATGGGTATGAGCCAGGACTACGCCGCTGCCGTGCTCGAAGGGGCGACACACCTAAGAATTGGCACCGCAATCACCGGTAATCGTCCGGCGTTCAGTTAATCTCGAAGAAGCAAACCAACACGGAGGTCGACATGTCCAACCCGCTCAAGAAAACCATGGTCTACCTGGGTCTGGCAGACGAAGAGCTGGAGTACCAGGCGCCCGCCGGCGCCCAAGGTGCTGCCAACACGAACCACGTGAGCGCGGTGCCGGCCCGTGGGCACGACAACACGCCCCACGGTACCGCCGCGCACTCCAGCGCAGCCCAGAACACCGCCGGTCGTGCACCGGTCACCCCCCTGCGCAAGACTTCGACCCCCCAGAATGTGGTTGCGTCCGAAATGAATGAAATTCTCACCGTTCACCCGCGCGCTTACAAGGACGCCCAGGTCATCGCCGAATCCTTCCGTGACGGCATCCCGGTCATTATCAACCTGTCGCAGATGAGCGACGGCGACGCTCGCCGCCTCATTGACTTCGCCAGCGGCCTGTCTCAGGGACTGTACGGCAAGATCGAGCGGGTCACCGCCAAGGTCTTCCTGCTGTCGCCGTCCCACGTCGTCGTCTCCGGCGACAGCACGACCGAAGAGGGCGCTGAGGACAGCTCCTTCTTCGCGCAAGGCTAAACTGAACTGTGACTGGTATACCGATTCTCGGGAATCTCTTCTACTTCCTGTTCTTTATGTACTTCCTCGTGCTGTGGGGTCGATTCATCATCGACCTCGTGCGCGGCGTGAATCGTTCGTGGCGGCCGCAGGGCTTCTTGCTCGTGCTGGTGGAGCTCGTCTACACGCTGACCGATCCGCCGGTGCAGTTCTTTCGAAAACTGGTACCGCCGCTTCGGATCGGTCCCATCGCGTTGGATTTCGGTTTCACACTGACGATGCTGTGCTGCATCGTGGGCATGTCTCTGTCGGGCTTACTGTAAATAGCCCCACCGGGGCATGTATCCTTGTCCGATGATGGTTCGCCGTGAGTCCATACTCGCTCGTCGGCAGCTCGGGTCGTTCCTAGGACCCAGTCATTCAACTGCTCAAGTCATTCATATGCTCGAAGCAATCAATTGCTCGAGTAAGTCAAATGTTCGCAACAAATATAGTTTTGAGGGTGAAAAGCCATGGCGCTAACTCCGGAAGATGTAGTCAATAAAAGGTTCCAGTCGACCAAGTTCCGCGAGGGATACGACCAGGATGAGGTCGATGACTTCCTCGATGAGGTCGTCGTCGAACTGCGTCGCCTGACCAAGGAAAACGAAGAACTGCGCGGCGGGGCCGGCTCCGAAGCTGCCCCCGCAGCCGAGTCCGCTCCGGTTGCCGCAGTGGTCGCCGAACCGGTTGCCGTCGCTGCCCCCGTGGCCGCGGCTGCGCCGATCGTACCGACGCCGATCGACGAGACCGCCGGCACGACCAACCTGCTGCAGCTGGCTCGCCGCCTGCACGAGGAACACGTCAAGGAAGGCGCCGAGAAGCGCGATGCCCTGATCGCTGAAGGTCACGCCACCGCCGCTCGCGTCATCGCCGAAGCCGAGACCCAGCAGCGCGTTCAGCTGCAGAAGCTCGACCTGGAGCGCACGGCGCTCGAGGGCAAGATCGATGGCCTGCGCACGTTCGAGCGCGAGTACCGCCTCAAGCTCAAGAGCTACATCGAGGGTCAGTTGAACGACCTCGACGCGAGCTCGGTCGACTCGCCGTCGTCCGACTCGAGCTCGAAGCCCAGCTTCCAGGGCTTTGGAGCCTAGGGCCCGAACGAAGAAGCGTTCGCGAGCGCTTATCGTTCTAGCCCTCGTCGCGCTCGGCGTTTACGCGCTCGATCAAATCAGTAAGTATCTCGTCGTCGCGTCGATGACGGAGGGCTCCGTCATCCGGGTTCTGAACGATGTGCTGCAACTGCACTTCGTTCGGAACCCGGGTGCCGCGTTCTCCCTCGCGAGCGGATCCACCTGGATCTTTTCGATCATCGCCGCGGCCGTCGTGGTGTTCATTATCTGGTTCGCCCGGCGCATCCGCTCGCTCGCCTGGGGACTCGTCTTCGGCCTGCTGCTGGGCGGTGTGCTCGGCAACCTGACCGATCGCCTGCTGCGCGAGCCCGGTTTCGGACTCGGCCACGTCATCGACTTCATCTCAACGCCCTGGATGCTGCCGGCGATCTACAACGTGGCCGACATGGCCATCGTGACCAGCATGGCCATCTTCATGATCCTGACCATCCGCGGCATCGGCGTCGATGGCAACAAGGTCGTGGCCGAAAGCAAGAAGACTGCGTCAACCTTGAAACAAACGGATGCTGTGACTCCAGAAACACCCACCACCGCACCAACCGCAGCTGCACCGGCCGAAACACCGACCACCGAGCCGCGGCCATGACCGGTAGCTCGGAAAGTCGTTCCCTGCCCCTGCCCGACGGGCTGGAGGGCGTGCGCGTTGACGCCGGTCTGGCCAAGCTGTTCGGATTCTCCCGCAGCTTCGCCGCCGAGGTCTCCGAAGCCGGCGGCGTCCTGCTCGACGGCACCGTTGTCGGCAAGTCCGACCGGCTGCGAGCCGGAGCCTGGATCGAAGTCACCTGGCAGCCCAAGCAGCCGCTGCGCATCATCCCCATCGCCGTACCCGACCTGACGATCGTGCACGACGACGAGAGCATCGTCGTCATCAATAAGCCTGCCGGGGTCGCCGCGCACGCGAGCGTCGGCTGGACCGGGCCGACCGTTCCGGGCGCCCTCGCGGCGGCTGGATTCCGCATCGCGACCTCCGGCGCGGCCGAACGCGCCGGCATCGTGCACCGCCTCGACGTCGGCACCAGCGGACTCATGGTCGTGGCCAAGTCGGAGACGGCCTACACGGCGCTCAAGAAGGCCTTCCACGACCGCGAGGTGCAGAAGATCTACCACACCGTCGTGCAGGGGCATCCCGACCCGCTGACCGGAACGATCGACGCCCCGATCGGTCGCCACCCGCGGTCGGACTGGAAGTTCGCGGTCATGGCCGATGGCAAGCCGTCGATCACCCACTACGAGACCCTCGAAGCTTTTCCCTACGGTTCCCTGCTCGAGGTACACCTGGAGACGGGGCGCACTCACCAGATTCGGGTGCACATGACGGCCCAGCGGCATCCGTGTGTCGGCGACGCCATGTACGGCGCCGATCCGTCGATCACCGCCCGGCTCGGCCTGAAACGGCAATGGCTGCACGCCAAGCAGCTGGCTTTCACCCACCCGGACAGTCACGAATGGGTCACCTACAATGCCGACTACCCGGCCGACCTCTCGCACGCCCTCGGCGTGCTGCGCGGAGATTAGTCGCAGCCTCCGCTAGCCCAGAATCAAGCCAGGCGATCGACCCCATCGAACACCGTTCCATCAACTGCTCGGAGCAATCGTGAGTAACCCGGCCAGCGCGACCGACTCGTTCGTGCATCTGCACGTGCACAGTGAATATTCCATGCTCGACGGAGCGGCCCGGGTGAAACCCCTGATCAAGGCTGCCGTCGACGAGGGGATGCCGGCGGTCGCGATCACCGACCACGGCAACGTGTTCGGTGCATTCGACTTCTGGAAGAGTGCGACCGATGCCGGCATTAAGCCGATCATCGGCACCGAGGCGTACATCACGCCCGGCACCGATCGCCGGGACAAGACCCGGGTGCGCTGGGGCACGAGCGGCCAAAACCGGGACGACGTCGGTGGCGCCGGTTCGTACACCCACATGACGCTGCTCTCCGAAAACACCGAGGGCATGCACAACCTGTTCCGACTCTCGTCGAAGGCGAGCCTCGAGGGCTACTACTTCAAACCGCGCATGGACCGCGAGCTGCTCAGCCAATTCTCCAAGGGACTGATCGGCACCACCGGCTGCGTCGGTGGCGAGGTTCAGACCCGGCTGCGCCTCGGCCAGTATGAGGAGGCCAAGAAGGCCGCCGGCGACTTTCAGGACATCTTCGGCAAAGAGAATTTCTTCTGCGAGATCATGGACCACGGCATCGACATCGAACGCCGCACCATGACCGACCTGCTCAAGCTGGCCAAGGAACTTGACCTTCCGCTGCTGGCCACCAACGACCTGCACTACACCCACGCGCACGATGCGACCGCCCACGCAGCGCTGCTCTGCGTACAGTCGGCCTCCACTTTGGACGACCCGAACCGGTTCAAGTTCGACTCCAACGAGTTCTACCTGAAGACCGCGGCGCAGATGCGGCATATGTTTCGGGACCACCCCGAATCCTGCGACAACACGTTACTCATCGCCGAGCGCTGCGAGGTGGAATTCAACACCAAAGCCAACTACATGCCCCGCTTTCCCTGCCCCGAGGGCGAGAACGAGGAAAGCTGGTTCATCAAGGAGAACGAGATCGGGCTGGCCAAACGCTACCCGAAGGGCATCCCCGATGACGTGCGCAAGCGCGCGGACTACGAAATCGGCATCATCGTGCAGATGGGCTTTCCCGGCTATTTTCTGGTCGTCGCCGACTTCATCATGTGGTCCAAGCAGCAGGGCATCCGCGTCGGTCCCGGTCGCGGCTCCGGCGCCGGCTCGATGGTCGCCTACGCGATGGGCATCACCGACCTCGACCCGCTCGTGCACGGACTCATCTTCGAACGGTTCCTCAACCCCGACCGCGTCTCCATGCCCGACTTCGACGTCGACTTCGACGAGCGTCGCCGCGGTGAGGTCATCAAATACGTCACCGAGAAGTACGGCGAGGAACGCGTCGCCCAGATCGTCACCTACGGCACGATCAAGGCCAAGCAGGCCCTGAAAGACGCCTCGCGCGTGCTCGGCTTTCCGTTCGGAATGGGCGACAAGCTCACCAAGGCCATGCCGCCGGCCATTATGGGCAAGGACGTGCCGCTGACTGGCATGTTCGATAAGGACCACCCGCGCTACCGCGAAGCGGCGGATTTTCGGGCCGTGATCGAAAGCGATCCAGAGGCCCGCACCGTCTTCGACACCGCGCTCGGCCTGGAAAACCTCAAACGCCAGTGGGGTGTGCACGCGGCCGGCGTGATCATGTCGAGCGACCCCCTGATCGACATTATTCCGATCATGAAGCGTGAAGCGGATGGTCAGGTCGTCACGCAGTTCGATTACCCGGCTTCCGAAGCCCTCGGACTGATCAAGATGGACTTTTTGGGGCTGCGCAACCTCACCATTATCGACGACACCCTCGACAATATCGCCGTGAACCGCGGCCACCGGCCCGTGCTCGAAGACCTCGGCCTCGAAGACCCCGCCGCCTACGAACTGCTCGCCCGCGGCGACACGCTCGGTGTGTTCCAGCTCGACGGCGGCCCGATGCGGGCCCTGTTGCGGCTCATGAAACCTGACAACTTCGAGGACATCTCGGCCGTCATCGCGCTGTACCGCCCGGGGCCCATGGGCGCCAACTCGCACACCAACTACGCGCTGCGCAAAACCGGCGTACAGGAGATCATCCCGATTCACAAGGAGCTCGAAGAGCCCCTCAAGGACGTCATCGGCACCACCTATGGCCTGATCGTGTACCAGGAGCAGGTTATGTCGATCGCGCAGGTGCTCGCCGGCTTCACGCTCGGTGAAGCCGACCTGTTGCGCCGGGCCATGGGTAAGAAGAAGAAGTCCGAGCTGGACAAGCAATTCGAGGGCTTCGCCAAGGGCATGCAGGACCGCGGCTATTCGATGGATGCCGTCACCACGGTCTGGAATATTCTGCTGCCGTTCTCCGACTACGCCTTCAACAAGGCGCACTCGGCCGCGTACGGCGTGCTCTCCTATTGGACCGCCTACCTCAAGGCCGTCTACCCGGCCGAGTACATGGCGGCCCTGCTGACGAGCGTCGGAGACTCCCGGGACAAACTCGCGCTGTACCTCAACGAGTGCCGCCGCATGGGCATTCAGGTGCTAGCGCCCGACGTGAACGAGTCGATCGGATTCTTTGCGGCGGTGGGTACGGACATCCGTTTTGGTCTGGGTGCTGTGCGTAACGTCGGTTTCAACGTGGTGGAGGCCATTCGCGGCGCCCGCGAGGAGAAGGGGCGCTTCGAATCGTTCCACGATTTTCTGCGCAAGGTGCCGCTGCCGGTGGCCAATAAGCGCACGATTGAATCACTGGTCAAGGCCGGGGCGTTCGACTCGCTCGGCGCCACCCGTCGGGGCATGGTCGAGATTCACGAGTCGGCCGTCGAGTCGGCCGTCAAGATCAAGCGTGAAGAGAGCAACGGCAATATCGGGTTTGACTTTGACAGCCTGTTCGACGAGCCGCAGGACACCGAACAGGTGCCAGACCGGCCGGAGTGGAGCAAGAAAGAGAAACTCGCCTACGAACGTGACATGCTCGGACTGTACGTGTCCGACCATCCGCTCGCCGGGCTGGAGATACCGCTCGCCAAGCACGCCAGCACCACGATCGCCGACCTGATCGCGTCGGAGTCGACCGAGGACGGCGACACGGTGACCGTGGCTGGCCTGATTACGAGCGTGCAGCATCGCATCGCGAAGAAGTCGGGCAACCAGTACGGCATGATTCAGGTCGAGGACTTCGGCGGCGAGATCACCGCGATGTTCATGGGCAAGGCCTATCTGGAGTTCGCGCCGGAGCTGATCAGCGACTCGGTCGTCGTGGTGCGCGGTCGGGTGAGCCTGCGCGACGACGGCATGAACCTGCACGCCTTCAGCGTGTTCCAGCCCGAACTCGGCCAAGGTTCGGACCAGAGCATGGTCGCGATCACGGTGGGAGAGGCGCGGGCGACGACCGACACGGTGAGCGCGCTCGGCGAGATTCTCCAGCGCCACGCCGGCGACGCCGAGGTGCGCCTCAAACTGGTCAAGGGTGATGTGGCGCGGGTGTTCGAGTTGCCGCACCGGGTGAAGGTGAGCGCGGACCTGTTCGGCGAGCTGAAGAGCATCCTCGGGCCCAACTGCCTGACCTGACCCGGTTCACTGGGCTGCAGATGACTGACAGGATGCCCGCTTAGGCTGGATACATGCACAAGCGAGAGCCGATCTACTCGACCGCTATCAGCGCCGGACGCGCCCTGTTCGGCGTGCTCCGGGTACGCCAGAACGTGACCGGGCTGGAGCAACTGCCCGCCACCGGCGGCGCCGTGCTCGCGATCACCCACTTCGGCTACCTGGACTTCGCCCTGGTCGAGTGGGTCACCTGGCTGCACAATCGCCGACACATCCGCTTCATGGCCAAGAAGGGCGCCTTCGACCAGCCGCTGGTCGGGCGGCTGCTGCGTGGCATGAAGCACATCTCCGTCGATATGGAGAGCGGCGGCGAGGCTTACGGGCAGGCCGTGACCGCTCTTCGCGAAGGCGAACTGCTTGGCGTGTTTCCCGAGGGCGGCGTCAACGCCTCGTTCACCGTGCGCCAGCTGAAGACCGGCGCGGTGCGCATGGCCCAGGCCGCGAACGTACCGATCATCCCGGTGGCCGTGTGGGGTGGTCATCGCCTGATGACCAAGAACCACCGCTCGACGCTGCGGCAACGGGTCGGCGTTCCGGTCAGCATCCGCTTCGGCACGCCGTTTCAAACGGATGCTGCCGGCCAGGACGATGACGCAGCGGTCGCCACCCTTCGGCTCCACGCTGCTCTGCAGTCCCTGGTCGATGCCGTGCAGTCGGAGTATGCGGTGCCGGGCTCTGGCCAGTGGTGGCAGCCCGCGCACCTCGGCGGAACCGCGCCAACCCCGGACGAGGCCGCCATTGTCGAAGCTGAACGTCGTCGTCGCAAAGCCGCCGCAAAGTTAGCCGCCCAGAAGTAGCCGCGCGGCTCGACCAGGCCCGGACCAAGGGTGCCCGCGCTGGCGGGCACGGCCGCTACCCACAGGGAACCACGGCAGCTTTAGACGGCGGCGCCCGGTACCCGGTAGGTGCGCTCGTGGTAGAGCAGGGCCTCATCGTCGGTGCCCATGCCGCCGCCCTCGATCTGCACCACCACCACGGCGTTATTGTGCACCGATACCCGTTCGACAATCCGACCGATCATCCAGCTGGTCACCCCGGTCAACACGGGAAGCCCATAGGGCCCCGGCTCCCAGTGGTCACCGACGAAGCGTTCGGCATGTGGGCCGGCCAGTTTCTCGGCAATCGCCCGGTTCTGGGCCCCGAGCATGTGGATGACCACGCGCTCGGCCACAGCAATCGCAGCCCAGGAGCTGGCCGACCGGGCCATATTGAAGGTCGCCAGCGGCGGAACGGCCGAGAGTGAGGCGAGGGAGGTGGCGGTGAATCCGACCGGACTACCGTCGGGCGCGAGCGTCGTGACTGCGGCGACCCCGGCGGCATGACGGCGGAACGCGTGCTTGAACGCGGCCAGGTCATCGGGAGCATTCGGGTCAGCTGCAAGCGGCGGGCCGGCGGGCAGAGTAATAGCGGCTTCACTAATGACTTGGGGTTCAACGTTGCTTTGCATACTCAACCAACAATCTGTTTCACCTTCAGCCTATTCCCGGGCACGGAGTGTCACGGCGTGTTGGGCAGTCCGAGCGGCTGCGCCGGTCGGCGCGCAGCGTTCACGGATAGGCTGGACACGATGATCCAGACTATTGACCTTCGCGGCACAGAGCCGACCCCCGCCGACCTCCTGGCGTCCGTACCCCGCGCGCTGACCAGTGTCGCCGTCGCCGCCGATATCGCCGCCGAGCTCATTGCCGACGTGCGCGAGCGCGGCGAGGCTGCCCTGCTCGACCAGGCTGAACGTCTCGACCGGGTGCGCCCCGAGCAGGTGCGCGTTCCGGCCAGCCACATTGCCGACGCCATCGCCGGGCTCGACCCGGCCGTGCGCACCGCCATCACCGAGACCATCCGCCGGGTTCGCCTGGCCAGCGCCGCCCAGGTGCCCCCGCACGTGACCACCACGATCGAGGCCGGCGCCACCGTCACACAACGCTGGCAGCCGGTGAACCGGGTCGGCCTCTACGTTCCCGGCGGCAAGGCGGTCTATCCGTCCAGCGTCGTGATGAACGTCGTACCGGCGCAGGTCTCCGGCGTGCGCTCGATCGCGCTCGCATCGCCGCCGCAAAGCCACTTCGACGGCCGCGTACACCCGACCATCCTCGCCGTCGCCTCGCTCCTCGGCGTCGATGAGATCTACGCCATGGGCGGCGCCGGCGCGATCGGCGCCCTCGCCTACGGCGTCAAAGACATCGGCCTCGACCCGGTGCAGATCGTCACCGGACCGGGCAACGTCTACGTTGCCGCCGCCAAACGCCTCATTCGCGGCCAGGCCGGGATCGATTCCGAAGCTGGCCCCACCGATATTCTCGTGATAGCGGATGCCGCCGCCGACCCGCTGCTCGTCGCCGCCGACCTGGTCAGCCAGGCCGAGCACGACGAGCTCGCCGCGGCGGTGCTCGTGACCGACTCGTTTGACCTCGCCGAGGCCGTGGCGGCGCGCCTCGCCGTGCTGACAGCATCCACTACCCACAGCGAACGGGTTCGGGCTGCGCTTGGCGGCCGCCAGTCGGCGATCGTGCTCGTCGACAACCTGCAGATCGCGGCCGCGTTCAGCAATGCCTTCGGGCCGGAACACCTCGAAATTCAGACCGGCGACCCCGATGCCGTGCTGGCCGAGATTGAAAACGCCGGAGCAATCTTTCTTGGCCCGTATTCGCCGGTCAGCCTCGGCGACTACGTCGCCGGATCCAACCACGTGCTGCCCACCGGGGGACAGGCTCGGTTCTCCTCCGCACTCGGCGCCTACACGTTTCTCCGGCCGCAGCAGGTCGTTCGCTACAGCCGCGAAGCCTTGCAGGGCGTCGCCGGTCACATTGCGGCGCTCTCCAACGCCGAGGCGCTCCCCGCGCATGGCGACGCCGTGACCGCGCGGTTCGCTCCCCAGTAGGCCCCGTCGCGCGAGAGCGGCCTGCTCTCGCGGAGCAGCGGAGCAGCGGGGGAGGCCGGGACCGGTAGACTGGCAGCACAATGTTTTGCCCGTTCTGTCGCCACCCCGATTCCCGAGTCATCGACTCGCGCACGAGCGACGACGGCCTCTCGATTCGTCGTCGTCGTCAGTGCCCCGAATGCGGTCGCCGCTTCAGTACCACCGAAACAGCGAGCCTGAACATTATCAAGCGCAGCGGCGTGGTCGAGCCGTTCAGCCGCGAGAAGATCGTCACCGGCGTGCGCAAGGCCTGCCAAGGCCGACCGGTCACCGACTCCGACCTGGCCATGCTGGCCCAGAAGGTTGAAGAGACGATTCGGCAGACCGGAGCGGCACAGATCGAGGCCAACGACATCGGCCTGGCCATCCTCCCGCCGCTACGCGACCTCGACGAGGTCGCGTACTTGCGCTTCGCGAGTGTGTATCAGAGCTTCGATTCTCTCGACGACTTCGAAAGCGCCATCGCGCAGCTGCGCACGGAGCACAAGGCCGCTCAGGCCAGCAAACGAGCGCAACCAGCGGATGCTGCCGCTGCCGCTGCCGCTGCCGCTGCCGCGGCCGCGTCAGCGGAGTCCACGTCCACCAGTTCCACTAAACCGTAGGCGTAAGGTCCAGGGCGCGATGTATCCACTTTTCTTCAAATTCGTGCTCACCAGGATGGACCCCGAGCGCGCCCACCACCTCGCGTTCATCGTCATCCGTCACCTGCCGAGCCTCGGAATCGGCCGCCTCGTGCACCGTTTCACCCGGCCGCGCACCGACCTCGGCGTCGACACCCTCGGCCTGCACTTCGACTCACCGTTCGGCGTCGCCGCCGGGTTCGACAAAGACGGCGAGGCCGTCATCGGACTCGGCCAGCTCGGATTCGGGCACGTCGAGGTCGGCACCCTCACAGCGCTCGCCCAGCCCGGCAACCCGACCCCGCGACTTTTTCGGTTGGTGGCCGACCGCGCCGTCATTAACCGCATGGGCTTCAACAACCACGGCGCCGCGGCCGCTGTCGATCGACTCGCTCGCGTGCGTGCAGTGCCTGGGCGCCCCGTGCTCGGCATCAACATCGGCAAGAGCCGTGTCACCGCCGTCGAGAATGCAACGGCCGACTACCTACAGAGCGCTAAAACCCTCGCTGCTCTCGCCGACTATCTCGTCGTCAACGTCAGCTCGCCCAACACTCCAGGCCTGCGCGGCCTGCAAGAGCTTGACCAGCTCGCCCCGCTGCTGACCGCGGTCAAACAGGCTGCCGGCGATACCCCGCTGCTCGTGAAGATCGCCCCCGATCTGGCGGATGCCGAGGTCGCCCGCATCGCCACCCTCGCCGTCGAACTGGGCCTCGACGGAATCATCGCCACCAACACCACGATCTCCCGCACCGGCCTGAAAACGGATGCGGCGACCGTCGACGCCGCCGGAGCCGGCGGCCTGTCCGGCGCCCCGCTGGGGGCCCGCTCCCTCGCCATCCTGCACCAGATTCGCGCTGTCGTGCCGGCCGGGTTCTGTGTCATCTCGGTTGGCGGCGTCGACACGGCAGCCCAGGTCGCCGAGCGTCTCGCCGCCGGAGCCACCCTCGTGCAGGGCTACACCGCGTTCCTCTACCGCGGTCCGCTCTGGGCTCGCCAGATCAACCGCGGCCTCGACCGCCTGCTGGCGCCGACGGGCTGAGCGGCGGGGCCGGACCAGTGCGGCGTAGAACCGGGCTGGCGGAGGCAACCCTTCATTTTTAGTCATCCGTTCGAAACAAAGTCGAACTCGAATCGATATCTGCCCCGCCTATACTGCGATTTCTGGTGCTGTTCTGCCCAGGAAATTCATGATCCACAGCGTCTGTACCACCGCAGCGCCCTTGCACCCTCGAGAGGAATCCCGCAATGACACCATCCAGAGGCTTTTCCACCCATAATCGAGCGGTTGTCCGGGTGGTCAAGGGCGTCGCCACCGCCGCCGTGCTGGCCTTGGCACTGACGGCCTGCGCGGGCAACGATACCCCGGATGCCGCGGGTACGGCCGGGGAGGGTGCCTCCTTCGGTGACGCGAGCATCCAGTTCAGCTGGATCAAGAACGCCGAGTTCATGGGCGAATACCTCGCCGATCAGAACGGTTACTTCGCCGAGGCCGGTTTCGATGCCGTGGACATGATCGAGGGTCCGGCGTCCATTGAAGCTGCCGTCATCTCGGGCAACGTCGACGTCGGCATCGGCAACGCCATCTCCACCGGAACGATCATCGCCAACGAGGGCGCTCCGCTGAAGATCATCGGCGCCACCTACCAGAAGAACCCGTTCACGATTCTTTCGCTCGCCGACAAGGGCAATATCGCCGGTCTCGACGATCTGTTGGGCAAGACCATCGGCGTGCAGGCGAGCAACCTGAGCCTGTGGGAAGCCTTCCTCGAAATCAACGACATCGACGAGGATTCCCTGACCACCCTTCCGGTGCAGTACGACCCGACCCCGCTGTTCAACGGTGAGGTCGACGGTTGGTTCTCCTACCTGACCAACGAGTCCATCGACGCGGAGCTCCTCGGGCTCGACCCGGTCAACCTGCCGCTGGCCGACTTCGGCCTGCCGTTCGTCGCCGAAACCTTCACCGTGACCGACGACGCGATCAAGAACGACCGGGAGAAGCTCAAGGCCCTGCTGGTCGCCGAGATCCGTGGCTGGACCGACGCTATCAACGACCCGGCCGCCGCGGCGAAACTCACCGTCGACACCTACGGGCCGACCTTCGATCTCACCATCGAGAAGGAAACCCGCCAGGCCGAGATTCAGTCCACCGACCTCGTGGTGAGCGCGGACACCCTGGCCAACGGGCTGTTCACGATCAGCTCTGAGCTGCAGCAGCAGAGCATCGACACGCTCGAAGCGACCGGCCTGACGATCACGGCGAGCCAGTTGTTCGATCTCACCCTCCTCGCCGAGGTCTACGCCGAGAACCCCGACCTGCTCGCGTACAGCAAGTAGCAGCCCGGTCGGCCGGCTTGCGGGGCGCGTCAGCGTTCCGCAAGCCGGTCTGACCGGAACGTAAAATGGACACCGGACGAGAATCAATCGCTGTCGCCGCTAAGGAGTAAGAAGACGTGAGTAGTACTGATGCCGGTGTTCGTGATTCAGTGGTCCGCGCCGAGGCGGAGGCGGCTGCTTCGGGAACCGGCTTGCATATCTCCCAGTTGCACAAGGTCTTCGCCGCCGGGCGCAAAGAGGTCGTCGCCCTCGACAATGCCAACCTGCACACCGACAAGGGCAGTTTTCTCTCCCTGCTCGGGCCGTCCGGGTGTGGAAAATCCACCATTCTGCGCATCCTTGCCGGGCTCGAGCAGCCAACGAGCGGCACGACCAGGGTGGACGGCAAGAGCCCGCAGGAGTTGCGTGGCGGGCACCAGCTCGGCATCGCCTTCCAGGATTCCGCCCTCCTGCCCTGGCGCAGCGTGCGCTCGAATATCCGTCTGCCGTTCGAAGTCGCTCGCATTCCCGTCGACGATGCCTACATTGATGAACTGATCGCCCTCGTCGGACTGCAGGGCTTTGAGAAGGCCAAGCCCGCGCAGCTCTCCGGCGGTATGAAGCAGCGCGTGTCCATCGCCCGGTCGCTTGTACTCAAACCCTCGGTGCTGCTGCTCGACGAACCCTTCGGGGCCCTCGACGACATGACCAGGCAGCGTCTCAACCTTGAGCTGCTGCGCATCTGGACCCAGAAGCCGGCCACCACGCTCATGGTCACCCACGGCATCGCCGAGGCGATCTTCCTCTCCGACCACGTCGCGGTAATGAGCGCACGTCCCGGTCGGGTCAAGGAAGTCATCGACATCGACCTGCCCCGGCCCCGGTTGCCGGAGATGATGCGTTCGCCCGAGTTTCACTCCCTGCACGACCGTGCGTCCGACCTGCTGTTTAGCGATGCCGCCGTGCAGGGCGACGACCAGTGATTCGAAGTTCGCTGCGCGCCCTGCCCGCCTGGGCGACCGGGCTGATCGGCGTTGCCGGCGTTGTCGCACTGTGGTGGATCAGCGCCGTCACTGTCTTGGCCGAGGTCGGCTCGATGCCGGGCGGCGCGGTGCCGACCCCGCTCGATGTGCTCCGCCAACTGATCAGCGATGGGCCGGCCTTCTACCTGCCGCACGTCAGCGTTACCGTGCTCGAAGCGCTCATCGGCTTCGCCTGGGGCAACGGGCTCGCCCTGGCCCTCGCCGGCCTCGTGCTGCTGCTGCCACGCATCGAGAAGATCGCCATGCAGATCGCCGTGATTACCTACTGCATCCCGATCGTCGCCATCGGCCCGATCGCCTACATCGTGATCGGCGCGCCGAGCGCCGGCGACCCGGCGGGAACGGCGGTCTTTCTCGCGGCCATATCCGTGTTCTTCACGACCGTGATCGGTTCCCTGGTCGGTCTCAAGGCAGCGGATGCCGCGAGCCTCGACCTCATCACCGTGTATGGCGGCAGCAGATTCACGCAGCTGCGCAAGGTGCGCCTGATCGCGGGGCTGCCCAGTGTGCTGACGGCGCTGCAGATCGCCGCGCCGGCCGCCTTCATCGGGGCGATCCTGGGGGAGTACCTGGGCGGGGTCAGCCGCGGCCTCGGCATCGCCATGCTCGTGGCCGGTTCAACGGCCAACGTCGACCGGGTGTGGAGCCTCGCGCTCGTCGCAGGAGTCACCGCGGGGCTCGGCTACGCGATTTTCGCCGTCATAGTGCGCTTCGCCACGCCGTGGACGACCGGACGGAGCAGCCGATGAGCTTCGCACGAGTCGCAGTCACGACCGTACTGCGCGGACTGCTGACCGGGCTCGTCACCCTCATTCTCGTGCTGCTCGCCTGGCAGGCACTGCTCCTCGTGCTGGATATTTCGCCCTTCCTGGCCAAGGGACCCCTCGACGTCTGGACCTGGCTCGTCACCGTTCCCGAGGCCGCCGATAATCGGGCCCTCATTCTGGGCAATCTCGTGGTGACCCTGAGCGACGCCTTTCTCGGGTTCGTCGCCGGGCTCACCTGTGCCCTGCTGCTCGCGGTCGTGTTCACCCTGTCGCGGGGTATCGAGCATGCCCTCATGCCCATCGCCCTGCTGCTGCGGTCGGTGCCGCTCGTGGCCCTCGTGCCGATCATCAGCCTCATCACCGGGCGCGGACTCACCACCGCGGTCGTGATGGGCGCCATCGTCGTTCTGTTCCCCGCCCTCGTGAACATCGCCTTCGGTCTGCGGTCCTCCTCACCGCAGATCAGCGATGTGATCACGGTCTACGGCGGCAGCGCCGTCACGACCCTGCGCAAGGTGGCATTGCCGAGCTCCCTGCCCTCGTTCTTCGCCGCGGTGAAGATCTCGGTGCCCGGCGCTATCACCGGGGCACTCTTGGCCGAGTGGCTGACCACCGGCCAGGGCCTCGGCAACTCGATCGTCGCCGCTGTCGCCAAGGTGCAGAATTCCGAGGTGTGGGCCTCGGTCGTGGTGATCACCATTGTCTCGCTCGCCCTCTACGGCCTGGCCCAGGTCGTCGAGAACCTGGTGCTGCGCCGCATGAGCATGGATCAGAGCACCGCGGGGTAACCCAACGCGATCACATCGCTGGTCGTGTCAAAGCGGCTCAGATCAGGCCGGGCTCAAATCAGCCCGTGCTCGGCGAGCTGACTTGACAGGCTCGAGCCGTCCGGACCATAGACCCACGGAGCCTCCGGGCCGCCCTCGATGAGCACGGCGTCGCGGGAACGGCCGCCGGCGAGCACGGCCTCGCTCGCAGAGAGCTGGCGAATGGCCACGGCGGCGACGCTTCCGGGGTAGTCGCGTTGAAAGTCGCTGTAGATGGCTTCGTCGTGCTGGCCGTCGTCACCGATCAGAATCCAGCGGATTTGCGGAAACTGTTCGGCGAGCCGCCGCAGGTTGTCGCGTTTGTGGGCACTCCCGCTGCGGAACCAGCGGTCGTGCGTCGGGCCCCAGTCTGTCAGGAGCAGTGCCCCGGCCGGGTACAGGTTGCGGGAGAGGAAACGGGACAGGGTCGGTGCCACGTTCCAGGCTCCGGTTGAGAGATAGATGACCGGAGCACCCGGGGTGAACGCCGCGAGCCGTTCCAGAAAGACCGCCATCCCTGGGGTCGGCACGCGGGCATGCTCGTCGAGCACAAACGTGTTCCAGGCTGCCAGCAGGGGCCGGGGGAGGGTTGTGACCATGACGGTGTCGTCGACATCAGAAACGACACCGTAGCCGACCGTTGGGGCAACGATGAAGATGGGGGCGTGTTGAACGTCGGAGAATTCGGTGTGCAGTCGGGCGACGTGCCACCCCGGGGGCAATGACACGGGCACCACGGTGTCGACGACCCCGCCCCGGTCTGCCTGCACGTGATGGGTCTGGCCATCGATCTCGATCGTGACCGTGACGTCATTGACCGGAACGCTTGTGAAGCTGCGCCAGCCTCGAATGCCGGCGTCGCGGCCATCCGCTCTCGGACGTTTTTGCCGTTTTTCCGGCTTGTCCGGCTTGGCCAGCAGAACGCGGCAGAGAATGCGCACCCACCCGGTGGAGCCATAGCCGGAATACGGGATGACGGTCGGTCGGTAGCCGCGGCGACGGGCGGAGTGTTCCCGCCGATCGTGCAGCCAATCCTCGATCCGGGCGGCGCGGTGCATGATTCGCACGGGACTGGTCGCGTTCGGCGTGTTGTCTCGGGACTCTGGCACTCCCTCATTCTGCCATGCTTGCTGTGCATCCCCCGATCAGAGATGTATAAATGGGGTTTTACCCCGTATGATGTTGACTTATCTTCAAGGGGGATAAATGCCGCTTAATGGCCTATTGGGTGAAGACGCTGGCGCCGCACCACAGCAGGTGCGCGCTGAGCCGATTCAGCAGCGCAGTGCAGCACGGTTGTCCGGTTTGCTCGATGCCGCAGCTGCGGTCGTGGATGAGGTCGGTTTCGACCGCATCACGACGGCGATGATCGCTGAGCGTGCCGGTGCGTCGATCGGTACGGTCTACCGCTATTACCCCGACCGGGTGGCTGTTCTGCATGCCCTGCACGAGCGTGCCGTCGCGCGTTTTCGGCAGCGCGTCGTCGACGAGCTCGGCGCAAGCACCCTTACTACCTGGTGGGACGCTGTCGACTGTGTCGTCACGGCCTTCGTCGGTCTGTACCGTTCAGAGCCCGGCTTTCGCATCGTCAACTTCGATGACCGAGACGGTGTTCCGGCAGCGGATGCCGCGGCCGAGGTTGATTTCTTCGCCCGCCGCCTGGCTGATGTGCTCGTAAACGAGTTCAATCTGCCCGCCGGCCCGGAGCTCATCTTTCGCCTCGAAGTCGCCGTCGAAATGGCCGACGCACTATTGGCACGTGCTTTCCACAGCGAGCCGCTCGGTGAAGAACGGTTTATCGCCGAGTGTCGGCTGGTGTTGCGCGAGTACCTCGACCGCTATTACAGCCCGGAGGCGCTCAGCCTCCTCGTCGCTGCGTCGTAGCCTCTGCTCGTCGTAGCGGCTCTGCGTCGATCTGCCGCTGCATTGCTCGGTGGTGTGGTCGGAATTTGAGGCAGTGGGTTGCCTGTTCGCTCCGGGATGAATTCTTTTTGCGCAATCTGTTTTGCCTGTCGCATAGAAAAGTGGTTGGGTTAGCATCTGGTTTGTCTGACCCGACTTGATGCGAGGAGCGAGCCACCACGATGATTGAATTCCACTCGGTGACCAAACGGTTCCCCGACGGCACCGTTGCCGTCGATGGCTTCAGCCTCGTGCTGCCCTCGCGCAAAACCACCGTTCTGGTCGGAACCTCGGGGTCAGGAAAGACAACGCTGCTGCGCATGATCAACCGGATGGTCGACCCGACGAGCGGGTCCATCGAGATTGACGGAGCCGATATAGGCACACTCGAACCGGTCAAACTGCGGCGTGGGATCGGCTACGTCATGCAGAACTCGGGACTGCTTCCTCATCGCAGGGTCATCGACAACGTCGCGACCGTGCCGATGTTATCGGGGATTCCCAAGAAAAGAGCCCGCACCGAGGCCCTGCAGTTACTCGACACGGTCGGTCTTGATCGATCGCTCGCCAACCGGTACCCGAGTCAGCTCTCCGGCGGCCAGCAGCAACGAGTCGGAGTGGCGCGCGGCCTCGCGGTCAATCCCAACATTCTGCTCATGGATGAGCCCTTCGGCGCCGTTGACCCCATTGTGCGGGCGGAACTGCAGCAGGAGTTGCTGCGCCTGCAGCGGGAACTCGGAAAAACGGTCGTGTTTGTGACGCATGACATTGACGAGGCCTTTTTGCTCGGCGACCAGGTGGTGATTCTGCGTACCGGCGGGCTGATCGCCCAGGTGGGGTCCCCGGCGGAGATCCTGGCCAATCCGGCAGACGATTTTGTGGCCACCTTTGTCGGTGCAGATCGCGGCAAGCGCGTGCTGCACCTCGAGTCCCACTCGGACGGCGACGTGCTTGTCGACGCCGATGGACGGCTCGCCGGCGTACTCGCGGGTGGAACGTCCCCGAGTGCCTCCGCTGGAGCAAAGACCGCGCCCGAAGAAAAGTCCGCCCCCGAAGTAAAGGCCGGCCCGTTCGCGGGATCGGGTGCCCCGGCGCAGGGTGGGGATCCCCGGTGACCTGGATATGGTCAAACCTGGACCTCATCTGGGATCGCACTCTCGATCACGTCGTGCTGAGCGTTCCGCCCATCATCCTCAGTTTTCTCCTGGCTGTTCCCCTCGGCTGGCTGGCATACCGCTTCCGCGTTGGGCGCGGCATCATTCTCTCGGGCGTAGGCCTGCTGTACGCCGTACCCTCGCTCCCACTCTTCATCGTGCTTCCTTTCATCGTGGGAACGACCGTTCGTTCGCCGCTCAATCTCATCATCGCCCTGACGCTCTACGGTGTGGCGCTCATGGTGCGAGTGGTGGCCGATGGTCTCGCCTCCGTCGACCGGAACGTTCGACAGTCCGCGATGGCGGTGGGCTTCTCCGAGTGGACCCAATTCTGGCGGGTGGAGTTTCCACTCGCGGGTCCGGTCCTGCTGGCCGGGTTGCGGGTCGTCGCAGTGAGTACGGTCAGTCTCGCTACGGTGGGCGCTGTCATTGGTGCCCAGAGCCTGGGCAGTCTGTTCACCGACGGTTTTCAGCGCGGCATCCAGGCGGAAATCATTGCCGGGATTATCGCCACGGTCGTACTCGCCCTGGCACTGGACGGGGCTCTCGTTCTTCTCGGTCGCCTTCTCATGCCGTGGACGAGATCTGCGCCATCGGCGGCGCGCGCGCCGATGCGCTCTGACAAGGAGATGGTGGCATGAACTTCTTTGCAGATGCAGTCGCGTGGCTGTTCGATCCGACCAACTATGTGGGATCGAATGCCATCGGCATCCGGGTATTGGAACACCTGGGCTTTACTTTGCTCACGCTTGTCTTTGCGTCCGTCATCGCCATACCGCTGGGCTTTTTCATTGGACACACCGGACGCGGGCGTGGCTTGGCCGTCGGAACTGCAGGCGCTTTCCGTTCCATTCCGACCCTGGGATTGCTCACGCTTGTCGCTCTGTCGGTGGGAATCGGTCTGACCGCACCCTACGCGGCCCTCACGGTGCTCGCGATCCCACCCATTCTCGCGGGGGCATACACCGGCTTCGAAGCGATTGATCGCGCGACCATCGATGCCGCCAGGGCTGTGGGGATGTCGGAGGGGCAGATTGTGCGCAAAGTGGAGCTTCCGCTCAGCCTTCCCCTCTTGATGGGTGGGTTGCGCTCGGCCACGCTGCAAATCGTGGCCACCGCCACACTCGCTGCCTACGTGGCCGACATCGGACTGGGCCGCTTCTTGTTCACGGGGTTGAAAAATCTCGATTATGCGCAGATGCTGGGCGGGTCCATTCTCGTTATTCTGCTCGCGCTGCTGCTTGAGGGCATCTTTACGGTGCTTCAGAAATTGGTTGTTCCCCGCGGAGTTGCGGCCGGACGCCCCACAGACATCTGGGCCGGTTTCACCAAGCTGGCCCGGTGATGGAATTCGCCATCATGAAAGGAAAACGCATGTTCACAGCAAAAAAAGGCCGACTCACGCTCATCAGTGTGGTCGCGGTTGGGGCCGCAGTAGCCCTCGCAGGGTGCGCGTCCGGTGATCCCCTGGGCAGTGGAAGTGGCGCCACAAGCGCTGCCGACACGCTCGTTGTGGGTTCCCAGGACTACTACTCCAATGAGATCATCGCCGAGATCTACTCGCAGGCATTAGAGGCCAACGGTTTCACCGTCGACCGCACGTTCCGGATAGGCCAGCGCGAGGTGTACCTGCCCGAGCTGGAAGCAGGCGGCGTCGATGTATTCCCGGAATACACCGGTAGCCTGCTGCAGGCACTCGAACCGAACGCTGTCGGTGGCACGAGCGACGCGATCTACACCGAGCTCCAAGCGGCGCTTCCCTCCACCCTGCGCGTGCTGGACAAAGCGGCGGCCTCAGACCAGAATTCCTGGACCGTAACCCAAGCCTTCGCGGAAAAATACAACCTAACGGACATTGCGTCACTGAAGAATGTCACCGAACCGCTCATGGTTGGTGGCACCTCTGTGCTGGAGACACGTCCGTATGGGCCGGCCGCCCTCAAGGCGAAGTACGGCATCGAAACCGCCGGTTTCACCCCGATTGAGGATGGTGGTGGCCCGCTGACCGTTAAGGCTCTTGTTGACAACGCTATTCAGCTGACCAATATTTATACGGCAAGCCCCAACATCAAGTCAGACAAGCTCGTGGCACTGAGCGACCCCGATGGTCTCTTCTTCTCGGACAACGTCGTGCCTTTGGTTTCCGAAAAGGTCACCGACAAGGCCGCGTCGGTACTGAACAAGATCAGTGCTGCCCTCAGCGCTGAGGACCTGGTGAGCCTCAACTCTGAGAGCGTCAATGACCAGAAGTCCGCTGAGGCCATCGCGGCGGCCTGGCTCGAAAAGGCAAACCTCTTCTAGCAGTATCGTTTTACCCAAAACCCTCATAACGTCCCTTCTTGGGCGGTGTGAGGGTTTTGTGCGTCTATGCCCGCAACAGCACGATGGCGGGGGCGAGGGCGAGCGCGATCGCGGTCACGAAGACGGCCATGGTGGCGAGGCGGGACAGGGGAAGAGCCTGGTTCACGAGCCGGTACACCCTCGGAGCGACGAGAGCGCGCTCCGGCGACGAGATCCATGACTCATCCGACTCGCCATCCGACGCCGCGGCGAGGACCTCCGGTTGTTGCCCCAGCCCCACGAGCGCGATGGCGGTAGCAAGTGTGCGGTCGTCCACGTCGCGGCGTGCGCGATCGTCCGCGATCATTTCAACCAAGAGCGCCACGGCATTTTCGGCGCGATTGGCGATGGGAAACCAGGGTAGGGCGCTGTGCCAACTCTTGAAGGCCAGTAACACCAAGTGATGCTGCTGAACCAGATGGGCTCGTTCGTGGGCGATTACCGCACGCACCTGGTCGGCGTCGAGCAGGCGGAGCAATCCCTTAGACAGTACCGTCGCGGAATGTCCAGCACCGGGAAGGCAATAGGCGACCGGGGCAGGATGGTCGATGACGCGCATTCCCGGTTGGCCGTTCAGAGGATCGCTGAGCAGGGCGATGAGAGTGTAGTGGCGGCGTCGCTGTCGCTCGGCGCGCACGAAAGTGGCAAACAAATTCAACAGCAGGTGAGTGCTGAGCAGAATAGCTGCCCCGAGCGCGAGCACGTGGGTGAAACGCGTATCGGCCGGAAGAGTGCCGGACCGTAGGCTGTAGCCGAGGGCGATGACGCTCTGTGGCAGAGCATTACCGAACGGAACGAGACCGTAGAGCAGCAGTGAGCCGATCATCGACATGCCACCGGACAGGGCGATGGCCTGCCAGAGCACGAGGGCGACGTCCGGGGAGCGCGCGGGCCAATTTGAGCGGGCCAGCACCAACGGAAAAGGCCAAGCAAGAATCACGGCAATGACGCCAAGCAGGGCGGCGCTGATGATCACGGGTATCGCAGTTAAGGTCTGGCGGAGTTAGAGGTTGTCGGTCGTCGCAACGCCGAGGAGTTGGCGCAGTGTGTCTGCCTCCTGAGGGGTGACGCCTCCAATGAACCGCACGAGGGCCGCTTGGCGGTCCGGCACCTGTCCGAGTACCTCATGCATGAGCCCGGCCGTGTGGGTCGCACGGGTCATAACAGCGGTGTACGTGTGTGGGCGCACGCTGCGGTCGCGGGTGACGAAACCCTTTGTCTCAAGTCGAGACAACACCGTCAGAACGGTTGTGGTCGCCAGCGGCTTCGTGGGCTTGGTCGCAAGACCCGGGCGCATCAAAGAATCCTTGAGATCGTTGGCGGTCAACGGTGTGGGGGAGTCCCACAGGATATCCATCAGAAGCCGCTCAAGCACGCCCAAATTTGCCATACGCAGCATCTTACGCGGTCGAACTGCAATTTCTACGTGTTGTAGAAAATTGCTGTCATACCCAGGTTTCTACACAGCGTAGAAGTGTAGTGTTCTACACAGCGTAGAAATAATGCGTGATGCGAATAAATGCTGGAGGGCATATGAACGAGTGGTTGGATCCGTTACTCCTCTCACGGTGGCAGTTCGGTCTTACGACCGTTTACCATTTCCTCTTCGTGCCTCTCACCATTGGCATGGCCCTCACGGTCGCTATCTTCCAGACGGCGTGGGTGCGCACCGACAAGGCCAAGTACTTGCAGCTGACGCACTTCTTCGGCAAAATCTTTCTGATCAACTTCGCCATGGGCGTCGTGACGGGAATCGTGCAGGAGTTTCAGTTCGGTATGAACTGGTCGGATTACTCGCGCTTCGTCGGTGACGTGTTCGGGGCCCCGCTCGCGTTCGAGGGCATCCTTGCCTTCTTCCTCGAGGCGACGTTCATCGGCCTGTGGATCTTTGGCTGGGACAAACTGCCGAAGAAGGTGCATCTCGCCACCATCTGGCTCACCGTGATGGGCAGCATCACGTCGGCTTACTTCATCCTCGCGGCCAACGCCTTCATGCAGAACCCGATCGCGTATACCATCAACGCGGAGAAGGGCCGGGCCGAGCTGACTAGCATCGGGGAACTGCTCACCAACCCGATCGCACTGGCGGCGTTCCCGCACACCATCTTCGCGTGTTTCATGGTGTCGGCAGGCCTGATCATTTCGGTGGCGGCCTGGCACCTGGCACGTAACCAGCATTTTGAGACCATGCGCCCAGCTCTCAAATTCGGTCTGTGGATGATGGTCCTGGCCGGCATTGGTACAACTCTCGCCGGCGACCAGCTCAGCCTCGTGATGGGTGAGGTGCAGCCGATGAAAATGGCAGCCGCCGAGGCGCTCTACCACACGGCCACCGGAGCCAACGCGTCGTTCTCCCTCTTTACACTCGGCACGCCCGACGGTGTGCACGAACTCTTCTCGATCCGTATCCCTTACCTGCTTTCGTTCCTCTCGACCCACACCTTCGACGGCACCGTGCAGGGCATTAACAACTTGCAGGCGCAGTACGTTTCGACGTACGGCCCCGGCGACTACACGCCCACCATCTGGATCACCTATTGGGCGTTCCGCTGGATGATCGCTCTCGGTCTCGTACACATGCTCGTGGCCGTCGTTGGGCTGTTTCTCACCCGCAAGGGACGGATGCCGAAGCAGAACTGGGTATGGAAGCTCGCTATTTGGAGCTTCCCCGCTTCGCTACTCGCGATGACGGTCGGCTGGGTATTCACCGAAATGGGCCGCCAGCCGTGGCTCGTGTTTGGTCTGCTGAGAACGCAGGACGGCGTTTCACCCGGCGTGACCGGCGTGGAAATTCTCATCTCCTTGATCGCCTTCACGGTGCTCTACGGCATTCTCGTGGTGGTCGAGTTCAAACTCATCCTGAAAGCCGTTCAGAAGGGGCCGGACGATGCTCCGGTTCTCGACGCCGAGTCCGGCGAAGTCAAGCACACCGCCACGGTCTATTAAGACGGGTCTAGGGGAATACAAAATGGATCTCACAATTCTTTGGTTCTGGATCATCGCTGTCATGTTCGTTGGGTACTTCGTGCTCGATGGATTCGATTTTGGGGTCGGCATGTCTCTCCCATTCCTGGGTCGGGACGACACCGATCGCCGCGTTCTCATTAACACCATCGGTCCGGTTTGGGACCTTAATGAGACCTGGGTGATCGTGGCTGGGGCGTCGTTGTTCGCGGCGTTCCCCGAATGGTACGCAACGATGTTCAGCGGTTTCTACCTCCCGCTCGTGCTTATTCTGGTGGCCCTGATCGTGCGCGGGGTGTCGTTTGAATACCGGCACCAACGCCCCGAATCTTCGTGGAAGAAATGGTTTGACGGCATGATTATCGTCGGATCGGCCGTTCCGGCATTGCTCTGGGGTGTGGCTTTCGCGAACATCGTGCGCGGCGTGAACCTCGACGTCAACCACAACTACACCGGTACCTTCTTTGACCTACTCAACCCGTATGCCCTGCTCGGCGGGGTCACCACTCTGCTGCTGTTCTTTGTGCACGGTGTGGTCTTCATCTCGCTCAAGACCGAGGGTGACATTAGAGTGCGGGCACGCAAGCTCGCCACCAAAGCCGGCATCCTGACGATCGTTGTCGCGGCTACCTTCCTGGTGTGGACAGTCTTTGCCTACGGCACCGTAGCATCCGCTCTTCTGGCCGCCGTGGCGGCTGGTGCACTGATCGCATCGTTCCTCGCCAACCTGCGCGGGGCCGAGCGGCTCGCATTCGGCTTGATGGCCGGCGCTATCGGGTTGGTCGTGCTGTGCCTGTTCGCTTCGCTGTTTCCCGAGGTCATGCCGGCGAGTAACGACCCAGCCAACAGCCTGACCATCGCCAACGCCTCCTCGTCGGCGTACACGCTGGGTGTGATGAGCTGGACGGCACTGATCGGAATGCCCGTCATTCTGCTCTATCAGGGTTGGACCTACTGGGTGTTCCGCAAGCGCATTGGTCGGGCCCATATTGAGGTCTCTGTTCACTAGCTCGCCCCTGACGAGTACCCCGTTGACCAGCACACCCGTGACACGGGCTGTGGGAGAATAAGGCAGTGCGCCCCCTGGATCCTCGCCTTCTTCGTTATGCCTCAGCGGCGCGCCGGTTTCTTCTCATTGGCGCGCTGCTCGGGTTCGCACAAACCCTCGTTGTCGTCGCCTTCGCGTGGTTTCTCACCCGAGCAATCACCCTCCTGGTGGCGGGGGAGCCCCTCACTGAGATCGTACCCACGCTGGTCGCCCTGGCCGCGGTCATTGTGCTGCGGTCTCTGCTGATCTGGTTGCTGGAAGTCGCGGCCAACCGCGGTGCGGCGCAGGTAAAGAGTCAACTGCGCGCCAAGGTCATGGCCAAGCTCGCCGAGCGCGGCCCCGACTGGGTCGCCTCGCAGCAGAGTGCACGCCTGGCGACCGTTGTCACGACCGGCCTCGACGCACTCGACAACTACTTCGCGCGGTATCTGCCGCAGCTGTTGCTGACCGCGATCGCCACGCCGATTCTGATCGCGGTCATGCTCTGGCAAGACCTGCCCAGCGGCCTCACCGTCATTATCGTGATCCCGCTCATCCCCGTGTTCATGATTCTCATCGGCCGGGTCACCCAGTCGGTACAGCAGGACCAGTGGCAGGCACTGCAACGCCTCTCCACCGGATTTCTTGACGTGGTCGGGGGCCTCGGCACCCTCAAGATCTACGGCCGGGAACGCCGTCAGTTTGATCGCATCCGTTCCATCACCGAGCAGTACCGCACCCGTACCATGAAGGTGCTGCGGGTTTCCTTTCTGAGCGGCTTCGTGCTCGAACTGGCCGCGAGTCTCTCGGTCGCTCTCATCGCCGTGTCGATTGGCCTGCGGCTCATCGACGGCGAGCTGCTGCTCGGCGTCGGGCTGTTCGTCCTGCTGCTGGCCCCCGAGGCGTTTCTGCCGGTGCGCCAGGTCGGAGCGCAATTTCACGCCGCGGCCGACGGCCTGGCCGCTGCCGAAGAGCTGTTCAAGATTCTCGACGACGACTTCAATAAAGCGGATGCCCCGGCGCCGGTCGATCCTGCGGCTGCGCCGGTCGCGCTGGGAGGCGTCGGTGCCGGCGCGCTGCGCCTGGTCGACGTGTCTATTCGGCGCGGCGACACCGTCGTGATCGACCGGCTGGACGCCGAATTCGCCTCCGGGCAAATTAGCGTGCTGCGCGGCGTGAGCGGAGTCGGCAAGTCCACCCTCGTCGCCGCCCTGCTCGGCTTCGTACCCCTGACCGGCGCAGTGACGCTCGGCGGCGTTGCCGTGGCAGCCGGGCCGAGTCGGCCGTGGCTGGCCTGGGCCGGCCAGCGACCCGGCCTGGTCCGGGGAACGGTGGCCGAGAACGTGGCGCTGGGGGCGGCATCCGCTGGCCAGGGCACGCCCACCGGGACTCTGGTCGCTCAGGCCCTCGACTGGGCGGGGGCCGCTGAGGTTTCACCGGCCACGGTGCTCGGGGTCAACGGCGACGGGCTGTCGGGCGGGCAGGCGCAGCGCGTCGCCGCCGCGCGGGCGATCTACCGGGCCCTCGCGACCGAGTGCCAGGTCGTGATTCTGGACGAACCCAGCTCGGCGCTCGACGTCGACGCCGAGGCCGGCCTGCTCGCCGGGCTGCGCCGACTGGCCCATCAGGGCCGCGTCGTGATCGTGGTCAGCCACCGGCCGGGCGTCCTGGCCGCAGCTGACCATATGATCGAGCTGCAGGAGCTGATTCATGTCTGACCGGACGCCGAGCCCGGCCGCGCGCGACGTACTGCGGCTCGCCCAGCCGCGCCCGCGCTGGTTCGCTCCAGGCCTGCTGGCCGGCGTGACGAGCGCCGTCATGGCGGTGGCGCTGCTGGCCTGCTCGGCCTGGCTCATTACCCGCGCCGCCGAAATGCCGTCCCTGGCCTATCTGGGCTTGGCCGTCGTCGGCGTGCGTGCCTTCGCCATCTTTCGGTCCGTGTTTCGCTACCTGGAGCGCCTGACCAGCCACGATGCCGCATTCCGGCAACTCGCCGAACTCCGCCTGGGCATCTTTCGTCGTATCGTTCCGGTCGCCCCGGCCGGCCTGGCCCAGACCGGGCGCGGCGATCTGCTCACCCGCCTCGTGCGCGACGTCGATGACCTGCAGGACCTGCCGCTACGGGTTGTGCAACCGCTGCTGGTCGCGGGAATCACCGCCCTGCTCAGCGTGATCGGCATCTGGCTGATCGTGCCGGCCGCCGGCATCACCCTGCTCGTCTGCCTGCTGTTGGCCGGCGTGCTCGGCACCCTCTTTTCCGGCAGCCTCGCCGCCCGGGCAGAGCGGGAGCTCGCACCGCTCCGCGGCACCCTCGCCGATGAGGTGCTCGAAATCGTGGAGAACCTCGACGTGCTCACCGCCTTCGACGCCCTCAGGCCGCGTCTCGCCGCGCTCGCCCGCACCGATGAGCGCCTGCGCCGGGCCACCCTGCGCCGCTCGGTCGGAGTGGGTGTGCAGTCGGCCGTCGTTGCGCTGTTTGCCGGTGCGGCAACGCTGGGCGCGCTCTACTTCGGCATTCCCGCGCTCGATGGCGGCGGCGGACTCCTCAGCCCGGACCTGCTCGGCCCGACCCTCATCGTCGCCGTGCTCGTGCCGCTAGCCGTATTCGAGGTGTTCGGAATGATTCCGCTCGCCGCCTCGGCCTGGCGCCAGGTGCGGGTGAGCGCGCGGCGCGTCGCCGAGGTTGTTCCGGCTTCGCCACCGGCTGAGATTCCCGTCGATGTTCCGAACCCCCGGCCGTTGCGGGCAACCCCGGTCATGCTCGAACTGACCGACCTGGGTGCCAGCTGGCCCGGCCAGACCGAACCGGGCGTGGCCGGTGTGACGCTGCGGCTCGCGCCGGGGGACCGGGTGCACCTGGCCGGACCGAGTGGTGCCGGCAAGACCACCCTCGCGCAGGCCCTGGTGCGGTTTCTTGACTACACCGGTTCGTACCGTCTGAACGGGGTCGAAGCCCGCCTGCTCGCTCAGACCGACGTGCGGCGGGTGGTCGGACTGTGCGAGCAGCGCCCGTGGTTATTTGACGACAGCATCCGTCAAAATCTGCTGTTTGCCCGCGATACTGCCACCGACGCCGAGTTGTTGGCCGTGCTGGCCCGCGTCGGACTGGCCGAATGGGTCGCAGCGCGCGGCGGCCTCGATGCCCGGGTCGGGGAGCGCGGCGCCCTGGTCTCCGGCGGACAGGCTCAGCGGATTGCCCTGGCCAGGGCCCTGCTGGCCGATTTTCCGGTGCTCATCGTCGACGAACCCACCGCGAACGTCGACAGTGCCCAGGCGGATGCCCTCGTGCGTGACCTGCTGAGAGCTGCGGCCGACGCCCACCGGGCCGTGCTGCTCATCTCCCACACGCCGGTGCCGGACGACCTAGTGACGGCCCGGGTGACCCTGCCCGCCCGGGCTCAGTCCATGTGACGCAGCTCGCGGCGGTGCAGCCATTTCTTGATCAGGAACACCGCGAGTACGAACAGTGCGATCACGCCGACGAACAGGTAGCCGGCGAAGTGCAGGCTGCCGCTGAGCTCGCGGTAGCCGCCGGCCGCCGCCGACCCGACGGTGACATAGGCGAGTGACCAGATAACGCAGGCGGGCACGGTCCAGGCCATGAAGGTGCGGTAGCGCATATGGCTCATTCCGACGGTGACCGGAATGAGGGAGTGCAGCACCGGCAGAAACCGGGAGATGAACACGGCCAAACCACCGCGCCGGTCGAGGTAGTTCTCGGCGCGAATCCAGTTGTGTTCGCCGATGCGGCGGCCCAGCCGGCTCGCGCGGATGAACGGTCCAAAGTGGTGGCCGAGCGCGAAGCCGATGCTCTCCCCGCCCAGGGCGCCGACGATCACGGCGAGCACGAGCGTGACAAACTCGACCGGGCCGGAGACCGCCGTGCTGGCGACGATCACTATGGTGTCGCCGGGAACGACCAGGCCGACCAGCACTGAAGTTTCCAGCAGCATGCCCAAAAAGGCCAGCAGTGTTCGAACGACCGGGTCGACGCTGGATACGGTGTCGAGGATCCACGTGAGGATGTCATTCATTTCGCTCAGCCTACGTGCTGCGCCTGAATCAACAAGGCCGGGCTCTTTGGCAGCCTGGGCGGCCAGCTGCGAAGGCTTCGTGCCTCGTGCGACCTTGGAGTCGCTGCGTCCTAGTAATCTAAAGGGGGGTACACCGGCGCTTTGTTGCGCGTGCACCTCGTATCAATCATGTCTAACCCCTGCAATGAATGAGAGTCACGTGGTTCACGAGCACGAAAGCGTCCGCATCGATTCGAGCGTTGAGAGCGACGAAGAAGTGTATGACTTCGCCGCGATCCAGGCGAAGTGGCAACCCATCTGGGAGGAGCTCGCTCCGTTCAAGACGAGCGGTGAGGGCGACACCCGCCCGCGCAAGTACGTGCTCGATATGTTCCCGTACCCCTCCGGTGACCTGCACATGGGCCACGCCGAGGTCTATGCGCTCGGCGACGTCGTCGCCCGCTACTGGCGCCACCAGGGTTTCAACGTGCTGCACCCGATCGGCTGGGATTCCTTCGGCCTGCCCGCCGAGAACGCCGCCATCAAGCGGGGCATCGACCCGCGCGGCTGGACCTACGACAATATCGCCCAGCAGAAGAAGAGCATGAAGCTCTACGCGACCAGCTTCGACTGGGACCGCGAACTGCATACGAGCGACCCCGAATATTACAAGTGGACCCAGTGGCTGTTCCTGCAGCTGTACAAGAAGGGCCTGGCCTACCGCAAGGACAGCTGGGTCAACTGGGACCCGATCGACCAGACCGTACTCGCCAACGAGCAGGTGCTGGCCGACGGCACGAGCGACCGCAGCGGCGCCGTCGTCGTGAAGAAGAAACTCACCCAGTGGTACTTCAAGATCACCGACTACGCCGACCGTCTGCTGGATGACCTCAATCAGCTCGAGGGCACCTGGCCGGCCAAGGTGCTCAACATGCAGCGCAACTGGATCGGCCGCTCCATCGGAGCGGATGTCGACTTCCAGGTCGAGGGACGCACCGAACGCATCACCGTGTTCACCACCCGGCCGGACACGCTGTTCGGCGCGACGTTCATGGTCGTCGCCCCGGATTGCGACCTCGCCGCTGAACTCGTCGCCGAGGCGACGCCCGAGGTGCAGGAAGCCTTCCAGGATTACCTCGTGCAGGTTCAGCGCAGCACCGAGATCGAGCGTCAGGCCACCGACCGGCCCAAGACCGGCGTGTTCATCGGCCGCTACGCGATCAACCCGGTCAACGGGGAACGCCTCCCGATCTGGGCGGCGGACTACGTGCTTGCCGACTACGGCACCGGCGCGATCATGGCCGTGCCGGCCCACGACCAGCGCGACCTCGATTTCGCCCGCGCCTTCGACCTGCCCGTGCGCGTCGTCGTCGACACCAACTCGCCGGCCACCGGCATGATCCCGGTAATCACCCAGGGCATGCTCGACGGCACCGAAGAGCTGCCGGCGCTCGACCCGCTCAGCACCGGCATCGCCCTGGCGGGCGAGGGCCGCCTCATCAACTCCGGTCCGCTCAACGGCCTGAGCAAGATCACCGCGATCAAGCGCATCGTCGAGCAGCTCGCCGCCGACGGGCTCGGCCGGTCGGCTAAGAACTATCGTCTGCGCGACTGGCTGGTTTCCCGGCAGCGTTACTGGGGCGCTCCGATCCCGATTATCCACGGCGCCGATGGCGCAGAGATCCCGGTTCCCGAAGACCAGCTGCCGGTGCTGCTGCCGCCGGCAGAGGGCCTCGATCTGAAGCCGCGGGGAACGTCGCCGCTCGGCGGTGCCACCGACTGGGTCAACGTGCCGAGCCCGATCGACGGTTCGCCGGCGACCCGCGACGCCGACACCCTGGACACCTTCGTCGACAGCTCCTGGTACTTTCTGCGGTTCCTGAACCCCACGGACGACACCAAGGCCTTCGACCCGAAAGAGGCCGAGAAGTGGGCGCCGGTCGACCAGTACGTTGGCGGCGTCGAGCACGCCATTCTGCACCTGCTGTACGCGCGGTTCATCACGAAGTTCCTCTTCGACGAGGGCTATGTGAGCTTCACCGAGCCGTTCACCGCCCTGCTCAACCAGGGCATGGTGATTCTCGACGGCGCCAAGATGAGCAAGAGCAAGGGCAACCTGGTCTACTTCACCGAGGAGATCGAACGCCACGGCGTTGACGCCGTACGCCTCACGATGGCCTTCGCCGGCCCGCCCGAAGACGACATCGATTGGTCTGACGTTTCCCCGGTCGGCTCGGCCAAGTTCCTGGCCCGCGCCTGGCGCGTCGCCCGCGACGTCACGAGTGCGCCCGATGTGGAGTGGAAGACGGGCGACGTCACCCTGCGCCGGGTCACCCACCGGTTCTTGTCCGACGCACCCGGCCTGGTGGAGTCGTTCAAGTTCAACGTCGTCGTCGCCCGTCTGATGGAGCTCGTCAACGCGACCCGCAAGGTCATCGATACCGGTGCCGGGCCAGCGGATGCCGCCGTGCGCGAAGCCGCCGAAGCCACCGCCATGGCGCTGAACCTGTTCGCCCCCTACGCCGCGGAGGACATGTGGGAGCACCTCGGCTACGAGCCGTGCATCGCCCTCGTGCCGTGGCGCAAGGCCGAGCAGACCCTGCTCGTGCAGGAATCGGTCACCGCGGTCGTCCAGGTCGACGGCAAGATGCGCACCCTCCTCGAGGTATCGCCGAAAATCTCGAGCGAAGACCTGGAGAAGATGGCGCGGGAAGCCGCCGCGGTCATCCGTTCGATCGGTGATCGCGAGATCATCAAGGTGATTGTGCGCGTGCCGAAGCTCGTCTCCTTCGTCACCCGCCCGTAGCCCGGGGTAAAATCCGGCCGCGGTCGATTCCTCGCAGGATCGGCCGGGGCCTTCTCCACAGGCCCGTCCTGCTTTCTCTGTGCACAGATGGGGCATCCGACCAGAAACGGATGCTTCGCGCGGCCTAGCCTGCGAGCATGCAGCCCGACCGGTTCCCCCTCGATCTGGAGCGCCTCGCTCCGGCCGCGGGGGGACGTCCCCGACTGCGCGTCGGCGTGGGAGCGGCCGTCGTGCTCCTGCTGCTCGCCCTCGTGGTCGCCGTCATCGTGTCGGCGGTGGGCCAGCAGGCGGGGCAGCGCACGGTCGGCTCGCAAACGCTATCGATCCCCACGGGCGGCAGCCTCGAGCCGTTTGATGCCGGTGAGAGCACAGCGCCGAATGACTCTGCCACGGACGCGATCATCTTCGTGCACGTTCTGGGGGCGGTTGCCCGGCCCGGCCTGTTCGAGTTGCGGGACGGCGCCCGGGTCATGGACGCGATCGCCGCCGCCGGCGGGCTGAGCGCCGAGGCCGACCCTGCCGGGGTTAATCTTGCCCGGGTCGTGAGCGATGGCGAGCAATTCTACGTGCCGCGGCAGGGCGAGGTGCCGCCGGGCGTCCCAGCGGCGGCCGTCTCCGGGGGAGCTGGCGCGCCCGCCGCCAAGGTCAACCTCAACTCGGCGACGCTCGCCGATCTCGACTCCCTGCCCCGCATCGGCCCAACCATGGCACAGCGCATCATCGACTTTCGCACGGCTAACGGGCGATTCACCAGCGTGGACGGCCTGCGCGATGTCACGGGAATCGGCGATAAAACGTTCGAGGCGCTCAAAGACCTCATTACGGTATGAGCCTCGACCTGCGGCTGGCGCTTCCGGCTGTGGCCGCGTGGCTCACTGCAGGGCTGCTGATCGGAGCGCCAGAGGGCGCCTGGTCCATCGCCCTGGTGCTGTGGGCAGCGGCCGGGGTGACGGCCTGCATCCTCGTGAGGCAACGGATGCCGGCGCATTCCGTCGTGCTGGGGGCCGATGCGCCGCAGCCAGTTCGATCGGCAACCGATCGTGCGAGCGCTGTGCTGGCCAGCGGTCGTGAGGCTCGGCGGGTCGTGGAGCAGAATGCAGCGTCCCGTCGGCGGGGTCGGACTACCCCCGGAACGTCAGAGCGGCCGGGTGACCGCTGGCAGACGCTGGGCGGCAGCATCGTGCTCTGCTGTGCGGCGGCGGCTCTTGTCGCCACTGCCGTCGGGGTATGGGCGCCGGTGCGCCTGCCGCCGGAGGTGCGCGCCGCCGCGGAGTCGCACGCGACGCTCACGGTCACGGTCACCGTCTGGTCGGTTCCGGTACCAGCCAAAGCTTTCATCGGCGGCGGTACGTCGGGGCGGGTGCGCTACCGGGCCACGCTCACGCAGTTGGACCTGCGCGGCGAATCGACGAGGGTGTCGACCCCGGTGGTGGTCTTCGCCGAGGCGGCCGGGGGAGGCGACGAACCCGAGATCGGCACCAGCCTGCGCCTGCGCGGCACCCTGCGCCCGACGGATCCGGGCGACGCGGCGGTCGCCTTGCTGTTTGCCACCGACCCCGCTCAGGTAGCCGAGTCTCCGCCCTGGTGGCTGCAATGGGCGAACGAGCTCCGCGCTCGGTTCGCGGCGGCCGCGACGAGCCTCCCCGGTGACGGGGGAGATCTGCTCCCCGGCCTGGCGATCGGCGACACGAGCGCGGTCAGCCCCGACCTCGATCAAGCCATGAAAACCAGCTCCCTGAGCCACTTGACCGCCGTTTCCGGTGACACAGTTGTTTCTAGAGGTGGGTTAGAGCGCAAGATATTCCAAGCACCATCGTGCGGATGGTCGTTCCCGTCCAGAATGAAACCATGTCTCGATCAATTGCATTGAACTCTCGTCAGCTGGAGATCTTGGCTTGGGTGCGTGGCGGTGCTCCAGAAGATTCCTACGAGGACTATCGGCCTCGAATTATCGCGCGTGCCCTACACAATAGGGGACTGGTCACCGTCTCGGGCCACGGCCAAGGTGGCCCTGACCCCGTTGTGTGGACACCTCACAAGAGAGAATGTTCACTATGGCAAGATCACGTCGGGACTTCACCCCTGAGTACAAAGACGAGGCCGTGAAGCTGGTCGTCACCACCGGCAGAGCGGTCGCAACCGTCGCCCGCGAACTCGGCATCAACGAAGCCACGCTGGGCCGCTGGGTGATGGCGTTCAAGGCCCGCAACCAGACCGGGCAGGCCGAGGTAACGGAGTCCGAGAGGGCCGAGCTCCTGCGGCTGCGGAAAGAAAACGCGGATCTGAAGATGGACAGGGCGTTTCTAAAAAAGCGTCCATCTTCTTCGCCCAGGAAGCCTCGGATACGAACGGCAAGCGTTCGAACTGATGCTGGCGGAGAAGACCAACTTCACCATCACCCGCATGGTCCGTCTCCTCGAGGTCTCCCGCTCCGGCTATTACGCGTGGATGGATCGTGCGCCCTCGCCGGCGGCGATCCGGCGGGAGCACATCGAGCAGAAAGTCGCCTTCTTTCACGGCGATTCTGACGAGGTTTACGGGGCCCCGCGCATCCTTGTTGACCTGCGTGCAGACGGCGAGATCATCTCCCGCAAAACGGTAGCCAGGACCATGAAACGCCTGGGTTTGGCGGGGATCTGCCCGAAGAAGTGGAAGACGACGACCATCATCGACCACGCTGACGCCTACCCGGTGGATGCCGTGAAACGGAAGTGGGATACCGGCGCGTTGAACCAGGTTTGGGTCGGCGACATCACCTACCTGAGGACGTGGGAGGGGTGGGTGTATTTGGCGACGGTCATCGACGCCCACAGTCGCCGCGTGATCGGTTGGGCTATCGCCGACCACATGCGCACCGACCTTATCCAGGACGCCCTCACGATGGCCATGGTGCTGCGTGGGGACCGCCCAGAGACGGTAATTTTCCATTCCGACCGTGGCATTCCCTGTGCGGGTGTGGAACTCGACCGGCAGCGTCGCAAGAGTCCCCAAGCGAGGACGGAGAAGCAACGCACGGCCTTCACCTTCATCCCGATGAGAATCCGGAACTCCTCGGATCAGTCTGCGCGGCCCACAGCTTCCGCCGCGTCTATGAAGGCTAACCAGAGACCGCGCAGCGCCTCCCTCTGCGCATGACCGGTCGCCGTGAGCTCATAGACCTTGCGGGCAGGACCAGACTCGCTTTGCTCCCACCGGGCGATGATCGCTCCTTCGTCCTCGAGTCGGACGAGCGCGGGATACAGTTGCGCGCCTTTGATGGGTTGCAGTCCGGCGGACGCGAGCGACTGAGAGATGCCGTATCCGTGGCGTGGTGCGACCGAGAGAACGTTGAGAATGAGCATCGGCAGGGAGGCGCGCTGCCAGGCGGCGGTGCTCATCGCTGCTGAACCCACGGTCGGCGGCTCCAACCTACGAGAGGGCTGACTATGGAACTGAGCAGGAGCAGACTCGCGATGGGGATCGTCAGATTACCCCAGACCTGCGCAGTGACGACGAGTGCGGCGCCGACGAGGGGTGATCCGGAACCGGCAAGGATCCACAGCCACCAGAGACGTAACCGTGACGTTCGATCGGCGTCGGCAATGTCACGAGCCAGCACCAGCGGGTGCCCGTATTCCTCAAAAGCTAATTTGTCGCTGACGGCCAAAGACTGCTGGATTTCCGAGACATGGCCACGCGCGACGGCTGCTGGTACGAACCGCGCGCGAAGGCCACCCCGCAGGCGTCGCAGCCAGTCAGAGTCGTCCCAACTCGTGCGGAGAACCTGGCGCTGCATCCGGCTCGCCCACACCAGTATGACGATGCCCGGGGCGATGAGTGCCAGGCCCAAGATCGGGACGGGCACCGCGCGGGCAACGATGTGATCGTTGCCCAGAGCAACTGCGGAGGCAATGCCGCCAAGGGCAGCGGCACCTGCCGTCACGAGCACACCCGTCATTGCGCCGGATCGTCCCGCCGAGAAGAATGCACGAGCGGCAATCCAGCCCATGAACGGAACTGCGACGCTGACCGCCACCAGGATGTGCGCAATGTTGAGGTCAGCAGACCAACCACTGCGAAGAGCCAAAAGTAACACCGAGACCACGCCCAGGCCGAGCAAGGTGCCGCCAGCGTCTCTCACAGCGTGGTGCGGACCGCCGCCTTCAGATGTTCGCACCGCTTCAGCGGTGGTAGCAAGTTCGAGAACATCGTCCGCTGCGAGCGTGGGGGCATCGCCGAAGAGATCGGCCGCGGGTAGATCTGCTTCCCGGACCGCGTTGAGCAGCTCGCGCTCACGCTCGTCGAGGGCAATGGCCGGCACATGCTTGCCCGCCATCGACGCCCGATAGCGCGCCACCCACTCTCGGTCGGTCTCAGGCCAGATATTCCTATTCCCCATGATCAAGCATCCCCTATCTAGATCGTGATTGTATCTAGATACAAGCATACTTATCAGGGTGACTGCAAGCCTGCACCAGGTCGACCGTCCCTCAAGAGGTTCCGGCTATGGACGCCTGTGTGCGAAGCCGTGACGGGTACGCTGAGCGGTAAGAGAAGTGCGTGAGGGGGCATGGTGCTGCAAGAACTTTATATGATGTGCAATTTTGCGCTCGTTGTTGCCAGCCCGCATCTGACGTTGGACCATCCGGTTTTCGTGATCATGGTCGCCGGCGGAATTCTCTTCAGCCTCGCTGTGATCGTGGCCCTCTTGGTTTTCGTTGTGGCGCGGCAATTCGAGTTGCGTTCGTCGTTCCCGCAAAGCGGGGGAGCTCCGCCGCGTTCGCACTTCACCCCACAGATAACGCGATGTGGCAGAGGCACGCCTATGCCGCGCGCCCCCACGAGTCAGATGCCCGTCGCCTGACCTTTGGTGGAGCACGTCGATTCAGCGTGCACCTTTCCTTGGGTAGCCGGCCGGCAGACACAACTGCGAGCCGCTATCTATAGGAGAAGTAATGCCAACGACATCAAGAGCGCCACGACGAGATCCACGCCGGAGTGTGCACTCGAGGCGAACGCGAGAATTTTTGACGCGTGCCTGGTGGAAACTCAATGACCTTGCAGCTGCGATGTATGTCGGGGCAGCCTCGCTGATCGGTTTCGAAGCCCTTGCGCTGATTCTCGTTTTCACCACCGCTTGGCCGATTGCCATCCCGATCATTGTCGGGCTGCTGGCGCTGCTCTTTTTCTCCCGCCGATTTCTCGTCCGAGTCTGGTGCCTGATCCTGCCGGCTCGGTCTGGAAGCAAAAATCCCGAACCGGAGCGTGACGGGAATGGTATCGAATCTGAGAATGGAACCTCTTGGTGAGTCGGCGTCAGAATGCCGTCCCGCAGAGGGTTCGTCATGTGGTTTCATTTCGTGGTGTGGTCAAGGTCAGACTTGCGAAAGATGGGATCTGCCGCAACTATTCAGGTCAGTCGCTTTGATCGAATCTGAACATCAGCGTCTTCGTAGCCGAGGTGCTCATAGAACCCGAGTACTGCTTCATTGCTCGAGCGGACCATGAGCTGAACTTTCACGGCGCCGTGTTTGCGCAGCCAATTTTCCGCTGCCGCCATCATGTGTCTTCCCAAGCCGGTCCCACGCTGGCCTTCATCAACAGCCAGGTAATACACCCAGCCGCGATGTCCGTCGTGGCCGACCATCACGGTTCCGATCAAGCGGTTATTGTCGAAAGCCCCCAACACGGTCGACGTCACGCCGTCGAGTGCGCGCTGCAGGTCAAGCTCCGGAGGATTCCACGGGCGGGTCAGCCCGGCTCTGACCCAGAGTGACGTCGCTGCACCGATGTTTGCCGAAGTTAGGTCGCGAATCTGCATACCCCTAGTTTGCCGTCATCGTCGCACACGCAGTGCCGTAAGACGTTCCCCTTCCGGGCCTCTCGGGTTCGACATCGACGCCACTGGCTTCACGCGATTGTGTGCCCGCTGAGCGTCCCGCTTGCAGGCACTGAGCGCCAGTTGAGCACCGGCACCCGAGATCCGACGCGCGCGGTCATAGTGGTGAGTAGAGTGCACCGTCCGCATTTGCCACGATAGAAGTGCTGGCGAGCGATCACGATCACCTCCGGGACTATGCGTAGCCTGAAGGGACGAGTTAGGAAATCGCAGACGAGTCCAGAGGGGTTGAGCTGCCTGATCAGCTCCCGGGCGACCGTGACTAGGCTGGCGTCATGAGCGAATGGCGGGGAATCGGCGACGTTGCTACCGTCAGTGACCACGCAACCGCCCCTGCCAAAAGGGGCGGCTTCGACTTGCTTACTTTCGGGTCCGCGTTTGTGACTTTCATGCTGACCTTCGAGCTCGTACGCCGCGCGTTTTCAGCAAGCTTGACCCCGCAGCCGCCGACCTCGGACATCGTGGGCTACTGGGTGACCGCCGGAATCATGGTCGCCCTTCAAGTCGGGCTCCTCGTGAGGGCAATCGTGCGGCGTCGGGCCGGCCTCGTGTTCATCGCGAGCGTCGCGTTGATCATGGTTCTTGGAGTGGCGCTGTTGATGTCAGTGCCAAGGATCGACTGGCGCCCTGAACCCCCCGCTTCAACGATTAACCCGAATTATCGCCCCTGCTACAGCGGAAGCGGTGACTGCATCGGGGGCTGAGTTCCCGGGCCCGCTGAAGGGGTTTACCTCGTGCAGGTCGTCAAGCCTGGGGTTGAGCAACGCGAGCGATTGAAGCCCTTGTGCTCTCGCGCCGGTCGAGACCGTGCTCAGTCACCGTTCTTCTTCTTGTTTTGTAGCTGCAGTCCGCCAGCAGGTCGGGTCTCGATGAGGAAGAGTTCCGTCGCTCGAACTAGGTCGGACAGCTTGGCATAGCCCCAGTTTCGTGAGTCGAAGTCGGGCTGTTGCTTACGCATTAACTGGCCCACCGTGGCAAGATTCGCCCATCCGTCCTCTCCGGATGCAGTGGTGACGCTTATCCGCAGCCCGGAGATGAGCTTCGTGTCGCTGCGTAGTTTCGGAGGCGGAACGCGCGTGAGTGCTGCCGCGGTGGTCTCCGCTGCAGCCTCGTCGAGCACGTCGAGGTACGTGAATTGATCGCACGCGTTGCGGAACGCTTCGGGTGTCTTCCGCTCTCCGAACCCATAGACGGTGACGCCTTCTTCGCGGATGCGGGACGCGAGACGGGTGAAGTCGCTGTCGGATGACACGATGCAGAACCCGTGAAAGCGGCGCGTGTAGAGCAGGTCCATGGCGTCAATGATCAGTGCGCTGTCGGTCGCATTCTTGCCGATCGTGTTGGCAAACTGCTGCATCGGCTGAATCACGTGCTCGCTCGCAATAGGCTTCCAACTGCTCAGGTTCGGCTTGGTCCAATCGCCGTAAACCCGCTTGACCGAGGCAGTCCCGAAACGTGCGACCTCGGCGAGGACTGCGCCGATCTTTGCAGGGGACACGTTGTCCGCGTCGACAAGGACTGCGAGGAGATCGTTCGGTTTCGCCATGTGACAAGCATGGCAGTCAGCGCCCAACAATTAGTCCTGCCTGCTCAGGGTTCCTCTTACGAGCACGACGATCAGTACCCGCTAAAGGTCAGCCGGTTCGAGCTATGTCCGCTTGGCGACCGCTGAACGGTTACTTACCAAGCCAATATGGTGGGTGCATGGACGACTACGACGCGCGACTCGTTGAGCTCTATGACGGCGACAACCCTGACGGCGCGGACCACGAGTTCTACCGGCAGGTCGCCGATGAGATCGACGCGCGAGCTATCCTCGATCTCGGCTGCGGCACGGGCATCCTGACGGTGACTTTCGCCCGGGCTGCTCGCACGGTGGTCGGAATCGATCCTTCTCCGAACATGCTCGCGTACGCCACCAACCGCGCAAATGGCCGATCCGTGCGCTGGATGCTCGGCGACAGCCGCGACATACCAGCCGAGCCGTTCGACTGCGCTGTCATGACCGGGAACGTCGCGCAACACATTCCCGACAGTGATTGGGAACGGACCCTTCGGGACATCAGCGAGGCACTCCGCGACGACGGCGTGCTGGCATTCGAGAGTCGTAACCCGCAAGCCCGCGCCTGGGAGAAGTGGGCCGGTGCAGAGCCGACCCTGCGCGACACCGTCAATGGGCCGCTTCGGGAATGGTATGACGTCAACGAAACAGAGCCCGGCCAGATCGTACTGACCGCGCATAACCGGTTGGAAGACACCGGCGAACAGATCACAGAACAGCTCACCCTCGCCTTCAGAGAACGCCAGCTCATCGAACAGCAACTGCGCGAGGCCGGGTTTGTCGTCGAAGGCGTATGGAGCGACTGGAACCGAACACCCTCTACCGACGGCTCGCCGATCATGGTCTTTGAAACACACCGAGTAGGATCAACGACCGCAGCCTGACGGCCCCCTACGGCCCCTGACCGCCACCGTACCGGTCCCGTGTCTGGGCCATCCAGCACTCGAACAGTGTCCCGTAGAGGGTTCGGCTTGCGGGGGAGCCACAGCAGGTCGGGTTTCCGAGTGGAGGTTCTACCGGCGGCGAAGTATTAGCCGAACTCGCTCAAGATGGCGTGCGCGGTCCATGGTTGTCCACCGCTGTTGTTGGTCCACGTCACCGAAAGTGCGCACCATGCAATGACCCACGACCGCACCACGTCAACGTCGAGCCCCGAGTGCTCGCTGACGATCGCTAGGCGGCGGTGAAAACGAGACAACGCCAAGTCTGCAGTGGGGTTGCAGAAGATATTGGCGTAGTCGAAGGCGCGGTGACCAAAGATGCCCTTCGGGTCTATGGCCAGCCAGCGGCCATCGAAATCAAGAACATTGCCGTGATGGACGTCGCCATGGAGAACCACCTGGCCCTCCGTGTCGGAGGCCTCCAGCAACTCCCGCGCCATGGCTGCCACTCGCGCCAGGCTGCCGGCCTGCAGTCGTGCTGCGTCGGTGCCGATGAGGTCGTGAAACCATTGCGACAAAGGCACCACCTCAGCGGGCGGCGCCGAAATAGCAGAGGCGCTGTGGAGAGACGAGATGGTTCCGCAGAGGATGTGGGTGACCTCATCATCAAGACCTGTCTGGCTCATCGTGGTCAAGTCACGATGCCCGGATGCCCGACCCATGAGAACGGCCTGGTCGTTGACCTCATACACCTCCGCTGCGGCCGAGCCTGCCCACCAGGCCAGGACGGGGCCACCGCGGCACTCTTCGGCGATCCGAGCGACCTTGAGCATGACGTCTCGATTATGCCAGCGCCCCGGAACCAACCAGCTGGAGGGCGTCGTCACCGTTTCGCCGTGTGGCTGGATAGCCCAGCGATCTAAATAGATTGGCACTGTTCCCGCAACCCAATCCACGAGCACGATTGTACGGGCTGACACGCAAACCCGTCAGTTCCCGCCACTACGCTTGGGAAACGCCCGCGTCGCGTGAGACGTTCGGCTACCGAGACTCCGCGGATGGTTCGCGTACCCGACGGATCAGGTTCACGACTAGCAAGACGGAATCAGCGGTCATGCCGGCTGCGCGACGATCTCCGTTACGGCGGTGCTTCGTAGCCTGAGCCAGCTCAATTGCTGCGCGCACGACCTTGCGCAGTTCCGCACTTTCTGCGCCCGCCAACTCCGCCTCAGCCACTGTCCCGAGCCGAACCTTCGTGTTCGAGACGGGTGGCTCATCCTCGCCAGCCTGACCGTGACGAGAATGGTCGTATGCGGCCGAAGAAAGTGCTTCGAGTACAGCCACTGCGTCGTTACCGACGTTCGAGTAATCCTGTTCCGTGCGAGCGTTTTGGAAGTGCCGGCGCATTTCATTCAGTTCCTCGTCTACCCGCCGCCACCCTGTCGCCTTCCTCGGAGAAATCGGATCGGCCAGCGCTCCTGACAGGGCATCCGTTTCACGAGCGTCGAGCACCTCATGGAGCGCATCGAGCTGCCCGTCGACCATGTCCCGCCGAGCCTGCCAACTTCCGTGGCCATCGTTGGCTCGCCAGTACTTGCGGAACGTCTCGAAATCGCGAAACGGCGGATCGAACGAATCGATTCCCAATCGTGCGAGAACTGCTTTCAATGCGCGGATGAGAAGCCGGGAGTCCTCGTTGCTCAGTGGCGATCCTGAAGTGCCGTACGCATCGAACTCGTCGTGCACGACACGAGCAAGCGGCACCGCGATCTCCAAGTCACCACGATCATCGTCGGGACCGTGGAGTAAGCCTTCAAGGAGTGGCATGTCAAGAGCTGACTGCTGCGTAACCTCGGCGCCCCACGCATTCGTCACCACCTCTTCGCCGGCCAGGTAGAAGTCCCACGTTCGCATGGTGCTCATCCTAGCCAAGGGCTCACCGCCCGTCGTTTCACCTAGCGATCGGCTTTCGGAACGATGAGGCGTCCCGGTGATCGTTCCCCATCTGACACAAACTTGACGAACTCGGCTGACTAGCGGAATGAGAATCGATCTGTCGCGTTGACCGTCCCTCCTTCGCAATGTCCGACGGGTTGCGCGCTTGCCTTGCCGACCCCATGCTTGCGTCATGCAAATCGCCAATGCCGGGAACTCTGATCGACGAAGGTTCAGCGCGCAAGCTCTGCAATTGGCCCAAATGCTTCACGACTGGGACCCGATCGGTGTGTACGGGGGCGACGATCCGAACCCTTCACCCGACGAGTACGACGATTTGGTGTCGCCAATCTTGACCGCCCTTCGTGCTAATCCCGATCCGACATCGCTTGCAAGGCAACTGCGCGCGGTTCTTTCATCTGACTACGGGCTCAGCGACGTGGTCAACATCGACGAGTTCGCGGAGCGGGTCGTGGCTTGGTCGAATGCTAAATGGGACGAATCGAACCCTTAGCCTCGATCCACCGGTCGAGTTGAGGTTGTAGCGGCGCGTTAAACCGAGGATGCCTGTCGGATCAGGAAAAATAGAACTTACTTAGGGTTCAATTCGACCGCTCCGAGAGGCACCTCGTAGATGCAACTTTTCCATACTTCCAACCGCCTGTCAGCCACCTTCGACGACACAAATCTCGTGTCGGCCGCAGGCCTTGTCCCTGCAGTGGCGTTGGCGGTGAAAACCGGTCTTGGGGAGCTCGCCGACGCACGGCTGACCCTGCCCGGATACTTCGGAGCGAACGCCGGATTGAAAGTCACCGCGTTGGTCGCGGGAATGCTCGCCGGTGCCGACTCGATTGATGACATGGCGCTGCTGAGGCACGGCGGCATGAAGAAACTCTTCGTCGGAACCTACGCCCCGTCGACGCTGGGATCGTTCCTCCGAGCGTTCACGTTTGGTCACGTCCGTCAGCTCGACGCCGTCGCCTGGCGGTGGCTGGTCAACGTCGCCGCCCACACGCCAATCGTCGCGGGAATCGACGACTATGCCCTGGTCGATATCGACGACACCATCAAAGAAGTCCACGGCTACCAGAAGCAAGGCTCCGGCTACGGTTACTCCGGAGTCCGCGGGCTGAACGCCTTGATCGGTATCGTCTCCACGCCGAAGGCGGCGCCGATCATCATCGGGTCCCGGCCGCGCAAAGGATCAACGGGTTCTCCCCGCGGCGCGGGCAAGTTCGTCGGCGACGTCCTCGCCACAGTGAAACGCCTCCGCAGCACAACGGCGACCGGCATCATGCTGCTGCGCGCTGATAGCGCGTTCTATGGACACGCTGTCGTCGCCGCCGCGCACCGCGCCGGGGCGAAAGTGTCCGTCACTGCCCGGATGGACCCCGCCGTCAAACGCGCCATCGCCACGATCGGCACCGACCAGTGGACCACGATCAACTACACCGACGCGATCCGAGATGAGGAAAGCGGCGCCTGGATTTCGTCCGCCGAGGTTGCCGCAGTCACCTTCACCGCGTTCAGTTCACGCAAGAAATCCGAACGCATCGAAGGCCGTTTGGTCGTGCGACGGATCCCCGAATTGAACCAGAAAGCGAGCGAAGGACAACCGCCCCTCTTCGACACGCACCGCTTTCACGCGTTCTTCACGACCAGCACGCTGGACACCGTCACGGCCGATCAAACCCATCGTCAGCATGCGATCATCGAGCAGATCAATGCCGACCTCAAGGACAGCGCGTTGGCCCATCTGCCCTCCGGTGTCTTCACGGCCAACGCGGCCTGGCTCGTGCTGGCCACGATCGCGTTCAACCTCTCCCGCGCCGTTGGTTCAGTAGCCGGCGCAGATCTGGGCAAAGCGCGCAGCGGCACCATCCGCCGCAAACTCATCAACATCCCGGCCCGCATCTCCACTTCGGCCCGAAAGATCACCCTGCGCCTTCCAGCGAACTGGCCATGGGAAACCGGGTGGACAGCCGCATTTGCGGCGGCCTGCGGCCCGCCGCAAACCGCCACCACCTGACCAGCAGCCACTCGGCGCCCAAAGACCACGGAACATCACCGGCAGCAAGGCCGGCACCCTCGCCACGCCCGCAACCAAACTCCCACTCAGATTTCAGCGACGCCGCTCACTCAAGGCGGACCGGTGGATCGAGGCTTAGTACCACCCGAGTTTAGGGGCGGGTCAGTGGGCGCCCGACCTTCGTCACACTCGCCACGCTTGCAGTACTCACAGTCTGAAAGCAACGCGGGGAACCCTGACTGAAATTACCAGGCCTTAGGCGTTTCACGAGCGAGGATTTACTGCCACGTTGAGCCTGAACACCAACTTCCATCCCAGTACTGGTCAGACTCCTAGGAGGCCGGGTCCGTGATGAAACCTTCGTCGATCATCCAGGCGTAGGCCACATTGGCGGGTTCGTCGCCGTCGACGTCAACTTGACGGTTCATGCCGCGCAGAACCTCGTCGGTGAGTTTGGGTGATATTGTGGCGAAGGTCTTTTCCAGGCCGGGGTGGGCCTTGATTGTTTCGGTGAAGAAGATCGGTGCCACGTTATATGCCGGGAAGAACGCGCGGTCGTCGGTCAGGACGGTGAGGTCGAGCGCGTCGAGGCGGCCGTCAGTTGTGAAGACTTCGCCGAAGTTGCAGGCGCCGTTGTCGGTTGCGCTGTAGATCGCGCCGGTGTCGTAGATGCCGATGTTGTTGTCGGGCACGCCGTTGGCGGTGCCACGTTCTAGTCCGTAGTGGGCGAGCATGGGGTTTAACCCGTCTGGCCGGGAGTTGAATTCGGCTTCGACGCAGAAGGTGCGATCTTCAACGGGCAACGCGGCAAGTTCGGACATGGCTGTGATGTTGCCGAGGTCGGCGACTGACTCACTGCGCACGGCGAGGGCGTAGGTGTTGTTCATCGGTGCTGGCACGCCCCAGGTGACACCGTTTTTGATGTCGAGGTCGTATACGGCTTGCCACATTTCGTCCTGGTCAGTGATCGCTTCGGCCTGACCGAGGTAGGTCAACCATGCGGTTCCGGTGTAATCCCAGAGCACGTCGGCCTGGCCAGAGAGAAGCAGCTCGCGGGCCGGCTGGCTGCCGGGCACGTTACTGAGGTCTGTGACGTCGAATCCTGCGGCGGTCCCGGCGAGCACCGCGATTTTGCCGAGCAGGAGCTGCTCGGTGAAGTTCTTGGACGTGACGGTGAGGTTGACGCCGTCGGCGCCGTCGAGCGGGGTGATCGACCCGGGTCCGACCGCGGGAACGTATGAGGTCGCCGGCTGCAGTCCGCAGCCGGTCAGGGCGACGGCGGACAGGGCGAGGATACCCGTGGTGAGGCCCCAGCGGCCGAGGGGCCCGCGGTGGGCGCGAGGACGGATGTGGGAAGAGGTGCGGTACATCTAGAGTCCTTTCGGGCGGGCGACGTGTTCTACGACGCGGCCGACCCAGTCGATGAGGAGGGCGAGCAGCGCCACCAGCAGGGCTCCGGTGACGAGCACGGGGGTGAGGCTGAGGTTGACGCCGGTGGTGATGAGGATGCCGAGTCCGCCGCCGTTGACGAATGTGGCTAGGGCTGCGGTGCCGACTAGTAGAACGAGGGCGGTACGCACGCCCGACAGCATGACTGGTACGGCGAGGGGGAGCTCCACACGAAAGAGCACCGCCGTGGAGCTCATGCCCATGCCTCGTCCGGCTTCGATGAGGCGGGCGTCGACCTGCTGGAGGCCAACCATGGTGTTTCGCAGCACCGGGAGCACCGCGTAAAGCACGAGGCTCAGCGTTGCCGCCCAGAAGCCGAAGCCAACCCAGAACGCGAGCAGCACGACGACGCCGATTGCGGGGGCGGCTTGCCCGACGTTGGCGATGGCGAGCACCGGAGCGGTCAGAAACCGCAGGGGCCGCCGGGTCAGGGCGATTCCCAAGGGAATCGCGATGACCAATACGATTACCGCGGCGAGGAGGGTGAGCTGGATGTGCTCCACGGTGTAAACCCAGAGCGCGTCCGGGGCGAGGGTGGTCAGTTCGATCGGCGACAGGTTGGCCGTCAGTAGCCAGATGACGAGCGCGAAGAACGCGAGCAGGATACCGGCCAGCTGGTAGACCAGTCCCCGCCAGGATTGCCACACCGCGCGAGCCTGACTGACCGGCACGGCTGGCGCGGCCGGGTCGCCAGGCGTTTCGACGGCGGAGTCGCCGCCGGCGATGCCGGCTTCTGCTTTCAGGGTGCGGGTGCTCATTGGCTGGCCCGCGCGTCGGTGCCGTTGCTATTGGTCTCGCTCAGGTCGGCGTCGGCGGCAGGCTCCTGTGCTTGGAACACGCCGGTGTTTAGTCCGACGGGTGCCTGGTCCGATTCGAGTACGGCAGCGGTTTGTGACCGGGTGATGGCGTCCATGACGGTCTGTACGTCAATGACGCCCTTGAACATGTCGCGGCGGCCGGTGACGAGCGCGGCTCCGGCGCTGGAGACGAGCATCGTGTCGAGTGCGTCATTGAGCGTGGCACGGTAGCCGACGACGGGGAGTTTCGGGTCGGGAACGTTGCTGATGACGTTGAGGCGGCCGAGTTTGCGGCGGGAGAGCCACTGGATGGGACGGTGACGTTCATCGACGATGACCGCGTGGCCGTGGCCGGCGTCGATGAGGCGGGCCAGGACATCCGCTGCCCGTTCGCCGGGGCTTCCCACGACGGCGTCGCCGAACCCGACCTCTGCCACCCGGGTGAGTGTGAGCTGTTTGAGGCCGGCGCCGGACCCGATGAAGTTTTCGACGAATTCGTTGGCCGGGTCGCCGAGGATGCGTTCCGGGGTGTCGTATTGTTCGAGCTGGGCGCCCTCGTTGAAGATGGCGATCCAGTCGCCGAGCTTGACGGCTTCGTCGAAGTCGTGGGTGACGCAGACGATGGTCTTCTGCAGTTCTTCCTGGATGTTGAGCAGTTCGTCCTGCAGGCGCAGGCGGGTGATCGGGTCGACGGCGCCGAAGGGCTCGTCCATGAGTAGCACGGGCGGGTCGGCCGCGAGGGCGCGCGCCACGCCGACGCGTTGCTGCTGACCGCCGGACAGTTCCTTGGGGTACCGGTTTCGGTAGAGCGCCGGGTCGAGGGAGACGAGCTCGAGGAGTTCGTCGACGCGGGCCGCGATGCGGGCTTTGTCCCAGCCGAGCATTTTCGGCACGAGGCCGATGTTGGTGGCCACCGTCATGTGGGGGAAGAGCCCTCCGGCCTGGATGACATAGCCGATGCCTCGGCGCAGGGTATCGCCGTTCATATTGGTGACATCGTCACCGTCGACGACGATGCGGCCTTCGGTCGGTTCGATGAGTCGGTTGATCATTTTCAGGGTGGTGGTCTTGCCACAGCCTGAGGGGCCGACAAGCATGATGATCTTGCCGGCCGGGATCTCCATGGTCAGACCGTCGACGGCGGGGCGCGACTGGCCGGGGAAACGCTTGGTGACGTGGTCCAGCAGGATGTTCGCACCGGTGATGCCGGTCGGGGAATCTTCGGTGCTGGTGGATTCTGCGCTGGTGGATGCAATGAGTTCAGACACGGATACCTCGGGGTGTGGTCAGGCGGCCGAGGCCGACGAGAAGAAGATCAAGAATGAGGGCGAGCACGACAACGCCGATGACGCCCGTCAGCACCGACTCGAGGGAGTTGGCACCGCCGAGGCGGGACAGACCGGAGAAGATGAATCCGCCCAGGCCTGGGCCGAGGGAATATGCGGCGATCGCGGCGATGCCCATCACCATTTGCGCGGATACCCGAATGCCTGTGAGGATGATCGGCCACGCCATTGGCAGTTCTACCTGCAGGAGCGTGCGAAATCGGCTCATGCCGAGGCCGCGGGCGGATTCCACGATCGACGGCGCAATACCCGACAGGCCCACGACCGCATTGCGCAGAATAGGCAGCGTAGCGAAGAACGCCACGACAATGACGGCCGGAACAACGCCGAAGCCGAGCGGCGCGATGAGCAGCCCGATGAAAGCAAACGACGGGATAGTCAAGCCAATGGCCGACACCGAGTTGGCAACCCCGGTGAGCGCGGAACTGCGGTAGACGGCGGCGGCCAGCACAACGGCGATAACTGTCGCCAAGATCAGGCACTGCACGACGAGGCTGAAGTGCTGCCAGCTGCTGAACAGAATCTGCTCAAACTGATCCCCTAAAAAATCCCACACATCAAAACCTCTTCGCTTCGATCACACATCGATTCACCGCCACCGGCACGGGCGCAACTGGAGGCGCCGATGCGGAACTAGATACAGATGCAGGTGAGAACCGGAGGCGAAGGTGAACTTCCAGTCTTGCACGGCCGCACTCCCCTCTGGGCGCAGCGAGACGTTACGGTTCAATCACATGCGCCGATCCCCCCGCGAGTGAGGACGTGGGTACTGTGCATGACGCTGATCAGCACTGGGCTGCGCGTCTTCGAAACCACGGCCTGAGCTGCGCCGACCTGCAATTGTCCCGGCCAGCCCACGCGGATTACCACGGAAAAAGACGAACAAACCGCATCACGCCCAACTTTATCTCGACACCTGCCGGGAAATGCTGGCCTGGCATGAGCTTGCCTTGACTTCGGGGTACGGACCGGAGCAGAAGGGTTATGGGTGCGCCAAGGACCAGCCCGATGGGCGCGTACATCCCGATGAGCGGGTGCTGGTACATGTGAGTGGGTAGCCCGCCGAGAGGAAATGGAGAGGTCTGCGGGGATAAGCCCAGGGCGAGGAGAGTGCAGCCGGTGAGGAAACTTGCGATCCGCCAGCTGCTCCACCCGCGTGGTTCCTTACCGTGGTTATGAGCGAGGAGAACGTATCCGAGCGCTACCGCGGCGATGAGGATCAGCGGAACCGCCGTCTCCAAGGCGGTGGCGGCGTGGCCGGCGTGAGCCTCGTGCGTGTCGGACATCACCTCAAGGAGTGCGTTCGATCATTGTGGTCGGTCAGATCGATGGGGCGCCCGGTACGCTGCAACAGCCACCCGCCGATTACGAGTAACGCGCCGAGGACAAGGAAGAGGATATCAGCTAAGGTTTGGAACTCCCCGCTGATCACGTGATGGACCCCCAGGATGTGGTGGTCCACGATGCCTTCCACCAGGTTGAATATTCCCCACCCGACCAGGATCCAGCCCCAGAGCACGCGTGAGGCCCAGACGCGGCCGCGGGATCCGGTGACGCGAGAGTAAAGCATTCCCAGCCCGATCAGTACCGCGAGCCAAGTGACCGTATGGAACAACCCGTCCCAAAGCGTGTTCATTTGCAGACCGGGGACCGTATCCGCCGCGTAGGACCCAATATCAATGTTCGCGGTCACGGCGCTGGTGAGCATGTGGTGCCACTGCAGGATCTGATGCAGCAGGATCCCATCGACGAATCCACCCAACCCGATACCGAGGATGGTGCCAGGTAGACCTATCCCGCGGGGCTGTGCGCGGGTTTCCGCCACATTCACGACTGAAGCGTTGACCATCATGTCTCCATTCGGTTGATACAACACCAGAATGGCACCGCGCGGTGCGATCGTCCAGTTCCCTGCTCACTCGGTAGTCGCCCTTGCGGGATTGAGGTCTCGCTCAGAGCTGACGTCCCTGAGCTTTCACGGCAGCCCGACGAGTGCTAGTCAGAAAGGAAACAGTGAGTAAGACGAGGGCGAAGAGACCTGCGGTGATGATTCCTAGGAAGTTCAGGTCAACGGTGAGAACGTATTTAAAGGGCGCCGGGATGTTGCTGTGCAGCTCGGCGGGCACGGACAACAGTCCTAGCCCGCGGATGATGAAGCCTCAATCCGCCGCTCACTCAAGGCTGACCAGTGGATTAAGACTTAGCGTGTCCCCAAGTAGCTCCTGGAAAGCAGTGACCTATCGCCAGAGCGCGTCATCACTTGGCAGGCGCGCGTCCCCCCGATCGGGGTCGAGATGGTGACGAGCTTGGCGCTAACAATGGCCTTCCGATTCCACCCGTTCGTCATGGCTTCACGCTATATCCCGCGACGCCTGGGCCCCTGGTGGGCAGATCTGTTGGCCATGAGTGGGTAGGTGTTTTCTAGCCTACGTCGGGCATTTCTAGTGGCCGCCGGTGGGCCGATCCTCACGGCCCTTGACAGTGAAACCGTCTATGTTTACCTCCGCGCCGCGGGCTGAGCTGGTTGTAGAGGATTTGGTGTGGTTAGAGGTGGATTCCTGCTGTGTCGATCAGTTCGGTCCAGCGCGTTCGACGATCGGCGTCTTCTCGGATAGCTGGGGCCGTGGCGTAGACGTCTGCTTCGGATAGGGCGGTCAGGTTGAGCGTGGTGAGGTCGGTGATGTCCACGATGGGTACTTGATAGGTGCGGTACGGTCCAAGTGGCGGGGGTTTACCGTACATGGGGGCTGAAGCGCGGACCGTGTCAAGGTCGATGTCGTCTAACTGCGGGCTTTGGTCGAGGACGAACCCGGCAGCGTGAAGAACGGTGGAGCCTTTTGTGGTCGTGGTCCATGCCGCGATCTTCCAGAACGCTTGCGGGATCTTCACCCCGCGATATATCGGATCCTGGGCGGAGAGTACGGGGGCGGTGAAGACGCTGATGCGGTTACCGTTGGTGCGTGCATAGGTGAGGACGTGGTCCTCGAGGCCGAGCCAGAGTTGTTTCGATTGGTTAAAGGCTCCGGCTTGCGGGGCGGCGTTGGTGTAGGCGAAGGTATCGTAATTCGCTCGCCGGGCTGTCGTTGTGTCGCCCCAGACCGGGTCCAGGCGGCGGACGAGGTGCCCGCGGTCGAGGTCGTTTCTGGCGTAGACGCCCTCCCCGGCCTGTTCGTAGATCGGGATACGCGAGTCGAGGTGCCAGTCGTCGTCTCGGTCAACGGTAACGAGGTGATCCCCGTCGATGTTGACGCCGGTCGCGATCGCGAGGCGCCGCGCGGGGTCGAGGAGCACGGTGAAATGTGTGTAGAGCAGTTCACGAATCAGGGTCCCTGCAGGAGGGTCTGGGAGCGGCAGACGAGTCGCAAGGAAATCGGCGTTGTATCCAGCAGGATAAAGTAATGCGGCGTTCATGGTGATAGTCAAGCAGCCAGAGCCGACAATTGGGGCTTTCGGATCAATATGGCGGCGTTAAGAGGGGTAGATCCCCCTTCGCCCCTCTGCGTCTTGTGTTGGCTACAGACACGATGTGCCTGAACTGGGGGTACTGCTGTTCCTTGTGGGCTGCCTAGGCTTGATAGAACGCCTTGGCTCTCAAGGAGCTGTATGAATAAAGTGATCGTGACATTACGACGCCGATTTGTGAAATTGCCGGTTTTCGTTCTTGTCAGCGTGAATGGGCGCGGTCAGCTACCCGCCGTCCTCGTGGATCCGGTGGATTGCACAGGGCGGGTCATTCACGGTCTGTGGTTGGGCGACAGTGTTGACGACGGGCCTGATGGCACGACGTACTGCAGAGTGAAATGGGTGAGGTGGAGGCGCTGGGACCAGTAGGTGATCGGCGGTAAGGCCAGAGTCAGAGCCTCAGCTACAGGCGTCAACGTCAGCTCTGCGTCGTTCGAAGCTGTTGAGTTCGAAGATGAATTGTACGGGTGCACAGTCTGGGCTGCCGTCGCCCGCCTGTCTGCCGCGCGCAAAACTGCCCTGACAGCGCATGTTCTCGATCCCATTGCTTTCTTCCGAGACCTTCACACTGGTGTTTGGCAGGATATCCGCCAGTCTGTTCCTGCCGACGAGTTCCATTCACACTTGTCGCTGGCCAGCAAGCGGCACGAAAACTTCCAGTATTCACTGGATGGATCGTCGGCTCATTCCGGGTGAAGGACGACCGGATTCTTCCCATAGCGGGAACCACTCTCGATGCGTGTGCGATGGACCTGACAGCGAAACTCTGGACGCATTGCCGAAATCACGATCACCGTTTCCGGTGATTTCAATCCGGAAGATGTCAACCTATATGAGGTTCTCTGTCGAATGATTCTACGAATCAATGTAGCCGTGCGTCTTGACATGATTTCTGGGGC